>JAPPGI010000168.1 GCA_028874985.1 Gemmatimonadota bacterium
CTACTCTAATCATTTTACCCTCCCGCGTCTCCCCCCGCGTTGGCAGATAGGGTTCGCCGGGATGATGCGCGCGGAGACGATCAAGGCCGAGGCCAAACAGCATGAGGAGGGCCAATGAACGAGAACGGCGGCTCTACGGCCCGAGGTTTCGATCCCGACACCGCTCCCGATCTCTCGAGGGACGGCTGGCCCGAGAAGTTCGCCGGGGCGCCCGTCCGCCGGGGGCGTCCCCCCAAGGCGCGGCCGAAGGTATCGACCGCCATTCGGTTGTCCCAGGACGTCATCGACCGTTTCCGGGCTGGAGGCCGAGGCTGGCAGACGCGGATCGACCACGCCCTACGCGACTGGATCAAGCAGCACGACGGTGCCTGAGGGGGACCTAACGGCTCGGACAGCAACTTCGCGAAGCTCCTGATCGAGGTGAACCGGACCTTGGGCTCACCCTTCGCTGGCGATGCGCAGCCCCCTGCTTCGACGGACGCCGATGATCGGGCTCACAGCCATGCTCCGCCCCAGGCCAGCAAAGCGCTGAACCCGGCGGCCACCGCAGCCTGCCGACCCACCAACCGCAGCGCGAACGCGCGGCCCTTCTCGCGCGCAATCGTCAGGCAGGTGACCAGGCAAGGCAGCAGCACGCCGGCCAGGTAGACGGCCGTCAACAGTTGGACAGCGCTGAGGCTTGCGGCGACGCCCGGCTCCGCCAGCAACAGGATGCCGTCCTTGCGCACGCTCGCCAGGACCACCGCCGCGGCCGCCTCCGATGGCAATCTAAAGGTGGCCATCGCCGGCCCGACGACGGCGGACGCGGCCTGCAGCGCTCCCAGCCAATGCAACAGAGACGCCGCGGCCGTGATCAGAAAGAAGACCGGCAAGGCCCTGCGAAAGAACTCGAGTACAACGCCTTGCGCCTCCAGCAAGACGGCCCTCGGGCGCGGCCAGGTCAGGAAGACCCGGCCCTCCGCAGGCAGCACGTTGAAGGGAGAACGAGCCGCTTGCGGCGCGACGAGGCGGGCGTAGGCTAGAGTCGTGGCGCCAAGGTACAGCAGGTAGGGCACGACCAACCCGGGACGTCCCGCCGCGGCGAGGACCGCCAGCGTGGCTCCCAGCTGATACGAACAGGCCGAACCGAAAGCGATGGCCGAGACGCATACCCCACGCGAGCAGGCCGGCGACGAGCGTGCGCTGATGACGGCGGGCACGTTGCAGCCGAAACCCATCACGACCCGCGCCAACTCCCGGCCCGTCATGCCGAACGGCCGCAGCCACGGATTCATGCCGGTCGTCAGGCGATCGAGCAGGCCGCTCGCCTTGTACCCACCTATCAGCAGCGCATGGAGCACTACGACCGGAGTCGCCCACACCAGCAGCAGCGGCCCCATCGTGACAAAGCCGTAGTCGCCGACCAGGATCTCCGTAATCGGCTGCGGCCAACTCGTCAGCAACCCGGCCAGCGGCTCCGTCCGGGCGCGGACCCAGGGGTCGATTAGATCCGCGAGACGGTTGGCGGCGGCAACCGCGGCCCAGGCGGGCGCCAACAACAGCAAGAGGGCCCGGAAAGGCCCAGCAGCCCGTGAACAAAATCCCCCCGGCATTCGAACGGCGATGCTTCCGGGCTGGACGCTTCGCTTCACCTGCTCATCCCGTAAAGTACGCATTACATTATGTTATGTCCGCTATACATTTTGGCGCTCCAAGGCAGCGCTCTGCGTTGCTCCTCAGCCCAATAGCTCTGCTATTGGCCCCTCGTCGCGCCTTGCCAGCCCGACAGAGCACATAGGACCGGAATCACGGCGAGAAGTCACGTAAAGTCAACCTGGACTGTACGATCTGCGTTTTTCGCCGTTGCACTGGACCCTGCTGGACCGTGCCGCGAAAAGCGGGGAAAACGCACTTGAGTGGCGGGAAATGCCGAGCATCGTGAAGTGTTTTGTGCTGGGATTCAAGACGACACCCATGGACACACCCGCGGGTCGTCGCGGGTCATGCCCACTGGCCCGGATCTCCTCCGCGCGACCTCAGCGGCTCCGATAACGATCCGGGTAGGCTCGTGCCGTGTTCGCGTTTCACCCGTCTCTCTAGTTCGCCCATGAAGTCGAGACTCTTTCTGGGGATCAGAACGTTGCGAGCGAGCTGGAGCTTCTCCTGCAGGAGGTCGTCGAGATGCTCCTCAACCGACTTGAAGCCGTCCCCGACGACGATCGGGTAGTGTATCGTGACCGGGTGGTTCTGACCGATACGGTGGACCCGGTCGGTGGCTTGATTCTCCTTGGCCGGGTTCCAGAGACGCGTATAGTGAACAACGTGCGTAGCACCCGTGATGTTGAGCCCCACTCCTGCCGCCTCGGGGGACAGGATCATGGAGTCAAATCCCTGACCCTCGTTGAACGCCTCGACAATCCAGTGGCGATTGTGTCCGCCGATCTCGCCGTTCAAGACGCTGGGGTCGAAGCCGAATCTGTGACGGATGACGGTTTGCAGGATTCGCTGCATCGCCTTGAGCCGCGTGTAGATTACAACCTTGGCCCCTGTACGCCGAATCCGTTCGAGGATTCCGATGGTCTCTTTCAGTTTCGGGGCATCCTCCAGGAGCCGTTCGGGATCCGTGGTCCGGCGAGTCTTTTGAAACGCCAGAGGGTGCGAGCATACCGCGATCAAGTGCTGTAGCCCGGCCAGCGGATGCATCTCCTTCTGCCTCACAGCGGCCAGGATACGGGCATACACAGCCGCTTGGCGACGGCTCATGCTGACCTCGTATCGGCGGGCGGTCTTGGCGGGTAGCTTCAGCACCTCCTCTTTGGTCCGGCGGATGTAGTGCGGGTGAAGCCGCTCACGCAACCGGGCCACGTGCCCTTCCTGGTCTTCGGTGTCATCGAGGGCGTCCACCAGCGGTCGCTCGAAGTTGTCGCGGAACTCTCGTCGGCTACCCAGCCGCCCCGGCTGGGCGAAGTCCACGATACACCACAGTTCCGAAAGCCCGTTTTCCACCGGCGTTCCGGTACATGCCAAGCGGAAGGAAGCCTTCATGCCCTTGATTGCGCTGGTGACGTTGGCGGTCGGGTTCTTCACGTTCTGGGCCTCGTCGCAGGCGGTTACCGTCCAGTCGATTTTGGCGAGCATGATTTGGTCGCGGCGGAGAGTGGCGTAGGTCGTGATCACGACCTCGTGTCGGGCGAGGCGATGTGGATCACGTTCGCGATTCGCACCCCGATGCTGGTGAACCGGACCAATACCGGGTGCGAATCGCTTCAACTCGCGCTGCCAGTTGACCATCACCGACAGCGGGACCACCAGCAGCGCGGGCCTGAGTTCGTTTCGATCGTGGAGATGTGACATGAAGGCGATGAGCTGAACAGTCTTCCCGAGTCCCATATCGTCCGCGAGCAGCCCACCGCACCTGGAGGCATGAAGGTGGCGCATCCATCGGTATCCGACTTCCTGATGGGGGAAAAGCGTGGCCTGCAAAGAGCCCGGCAACTCGTATTGGCGGAGATCGGGGAAGGGCGCGGAGCCGACATCTGGTTCGACGTATTCCAGTGCGTCCGTGTTCGGGATCACGTCGAGGACGAGCTGAGCGCTCGCCGCACTGACTCGACGCCTGCCGTCGTCATCGGCTGCCGGATGATCGTCACAGAAGTCCAGGAACCTGCGCGCGCGCTCTTGATCGATCTCGATCCATCCGTCCCGGAATCTAGCGTAACGCCCGCCGGTCGCCTCCACTTCCTCGACCAACTCGCGAAACTCCTCGGGCATCAACTCGGTCTCCAGTTCCGATTCCGAAGCCGGATGCCGGGCACTACTGTGGTCATCGGCGTCCGGGCCATCATCGACCCTTGTCACGCCGACCTGGGGCCAAGCATCGAACCAACCGCGGCGCTTCGTCCGGTCCACCGCGATGTAGGGTTGGGAATGGTACACCACCGGCACCAGCCCCCGCACCCGCTCACCGAACTCGGCAAGATCGACCTCGATCTCGTCGGGCAGGAACGCTTCGGGGTTGTCGAAGAACGCCGGCACATCGGCTCCGCGGAGGATGCCGTTCTCACGGACGTGCTGGATCGCGTCGCGCTGCCCATGTCGAAGAACGAGGCGCCGACGCCGTCCCTCCGACAGGAACTGGGTGTACTGTGTCTTGGGGGGACCGTCGACGAATCCTCGAAAATCCCGTCCGTCCACACCTTCGATTATCGGCTGCAAGCGGATCTCATCGGTGGAAACCGCTTCGAGGTCCAAGCCCAACCGCTCGGGCAGGAGGTAGTCTGCATTCTGTAGGTATTGGTCGAGCACGACCTGCGACGATTCGGCGGCGATGCGCTTCACCTCCGCTATCAGGATACCCCGTTCATGGGCGGATTCCGGCAAGGGTTGGTCCAAGAGCAGAATCAACTCGCCCACCGGCTGCGGCGGCAGCACGGCCCCGCCGGAGACCTCGAACAGGAGACCCTCTGGGTCGTTGGCGGGGATGGTGCCGCTTCCGTTCTCGTCGAAGCTCAAGAGTACCCGGATACCGAAATGCTTGTGGTTGATCCAACGGTCTGTCGCGATAGTGGCCTTCAAACGCGGATCCGGTTCCGGAAGGCCGAGTGTTGCGCGCTCGTGTGAATCGAGATCGTAGACGGACATCCACGGCAGTACGGCACCGTCCTCCGGCGGTATGAGCAGGTTGCGTCCCCACAACTCTTCCAGCAGTCTCACCGCAGGTCGCGCCGCGTCATCGGAGCCGGGCGCAACCGGGAACTTTGGGAGCACCTTTCCGGCCAACCCGACGAACTCCACGCCGACGGGGGTTGGACGCCAATCCGGGATGCCGGTCAAGAGTAGCGTTCCTTCCAGGCCTTCAGGATCCGAGTAGCCGAGTACTGCCAGCCTCCGCTGTGGATGATCCGGTTGTCGTCGCGTAACCCGGCACGAATTGGAACGGGGTGATGTATGATCTTCTTCAGTTCGGACGGGTGAGAAGCCCGCTTGCGCGATCGGATGCGCTTCAGCATGGGCTCCTCCGCCCGGTAGAGATACGCCGCGTTCCCCAACTCGAAAAACTCGACGACCGAGAAGCCTCGAAAGTCAATCAAAGACCATTCCGTAGTTCCGGCCGTTCCGTGGCACACATCGAGTATCTCCCGTCGTTGCTCCAGCCAGAACCGGTGCCGGTCGGAATCGCCCTTGAACGCGTGGTCGAGTTCCCTGGTAATGAAATACTCTCGAAAGTCGCGGCGGCGCTCCTCTGACAACCGGCGCCAGAACGTTCGGTGCGATCCTTCCGCCCTGGGTAGACCGTAGCTGGAGCGGACCTCCTCCAAAGCCGGGGCGCGTCCGTTCCAACGAGCAGGTCCGATGCGCTCGAGGAAGTTCGCGCACGCGGCCCCGTGGCTCGCGCCCGCCATTGTCCGCCACCCGGCTAGAATGTCGGCGTTCGTCAATCGGTGAAGCTGTTCGGCGGACCCGATCTGCAGCGTGCGGTGGAAGATGCGATCCACCAGTGGCGTGTCACTCATGAACGGAGACTCGGGGAGGCCGTCAAGTTCCTTCCAACCGACCTCAATGCGTGCCGTCCAGCGCACGATGGAATCCACCGGTGTGGATTCCCCGAACCACTCAGCGGCATCCCGACCGTATCGGTCGCCCACTGCCTCCTGCATTCCGAAGCGCTCACCCATTTCGGAACCTGTCAACGGTTGAGAGACACATTGCGGAATCAGTTTAGTGATCCGT
>JAPPGI010000027.1 GCA_028874985.1 Gemmatimonadota bacterium
ACACTCCGTGTGTCTCCCGGAGGGGCTGGCGGGGGGCTGCGCCCCCTCTGACCCCTGCGTTTCCGGCCCGCGACGGGAGCGGCGGGCGGCGAGGTGCTCCAACCCCCCGAACCCCGTCGCGGGGGCCACGGTCGAGCGTAGCCCCGTCGTGGCCGACGACCCGGCCCGATGTGATCCCTCCGATGGCCCGCCAGCTGGGAACTTGGCCGTGACCGGCGCGGGCTTGAGGGTTCGGCGCCTTGGGTGGCTCCTTGGGCGACGGGTGGCAGCTATCCGAGCCCCTGCCCCCCCGAGCCCGGCAAACCGCTCTCACGGCCATTCTGGGCGTCTTGGGGGCCGTTTGGCGGAATCCGAGGCCGTAGGATCCACTGTAACGCACGACCTCGACCCCAGGAGGGGTAGGAGTACCCCCGGTTTCGGGCTTCCGGCCAAGGAACTCGACATCCTCGCGGTGGAGGATCGCGGCACCGAAACGGGTGGAGGCGTCGCTCTCGACGGCTGAACGGCTGACTGGTGGCCCGCGGCGGCCCGTGCCCACGACCTGACGGGCGATCCTGTCCCGGGGCTCGGCACCCGTTTCGGGCAGGTGCCGAGCCGGGACATTTCCGTGCCCATGGACATGGCGCGGGGATGCGGTAGAGGGTCCGGGGGATACCCCGGCCAGAGAGTTTTTGTGAAACAAAAACAAATCTCGCTCCTCCACAAACCGCAGAAACCAGCGCCCCCGTGGCGGCTGCCCCGCAAGGCTGATCCTGCGCCTTCCCCCGGACGGCCGACCGTGCCGAAGACGGTCAGCCGAAGACTAGCGGAAAGCCCCCGGCCCCGCGAGCTTTCATCCGCGCAGATCGTGCGGTCCATCACCGAGAGGAATCGAATGATGGCACGCACGAAACGAAGTCGGCGCTCGTACGGCGCCGGCGAATGGGGCCGGAACCGGGTCAGGATCTTCCCGGACCCGAAGACCGGCAACTTCCAGATTGAGTGGCGCGAGAACGGGCGCAGGCGCGCCCGGTCGCTGGGTCACCGCGATTGGGTGAGGGCGAAGAAGCAGGCGGACGAGTTCGCCGCGGGCTTCGTCGGCCCGGACCTGAACGGCAAGCAGGAAGCCGAGCCCGAGCCGCTCAAGCTGGGCGAGCTTTTTGACATCTACGGCGAGGAGGTGACGCCCACCAAGGGCTGGAAGTCTCGGCGGTACGACCGGACCGCCACGCGCATGTTCCTCCGTTTCTTCGGACGGAACCGCGACCCGGCTACCCTGTCACAGAGGGACTGGGACCGCTTCATCAGGGAGCGGCGGGCGGGCAGGATCGGTCCGAGCGGCAAGCCGGTGAGCGACCGGATGGTCGAATACGACCTGAAGTTCCTGATCGCGGTGCTCAATTGGGCCGCCCGGTCGAGGGACGACCGGGGCCGCCTGCTCTTGGACAGGAACCCGCTCAAGGGGCTCAGGAAGCCCACGGAGAAGAACCCTAACCGGGTGGTGCTCACGGAGGAGGAGTATCGGGCGCTGCTCGGAGTCTCCGGTAGGGTGGACTGGCGGTTCAGGGTCGCGCTCGTGCTCGCGCACGAAACCGGCCACCGGATCGGCGCGATCCGCCAGCTTCGGTGGTCCGACATCTCGTTCGAGGGAGGGATCATCCTATGGCGCGCCGAGCACGACAAGTCGGGGCACGAGCACGTCACGCCCGTCACCGCCGAAGCGCTCGAAGTTCTCGAAGAGGCGTGGAGGCGCAACCCCGGACCCGGGGAAGCTCCGGTGATGCCCGCGCCCAAGAGTCCGTCGAAGTGCATGGGATCCGCGCTGGCGCAAGGGTGGTGGGTCAGGGCCGAGAGGCTGGCGGGGCTGGAGCCCAAGCCGGGAAGGGGCTGGCACTCGCTTCGGCGGAAGTTCGCCAGCGACCTGATGGACCAGCCGCTCAAGGTGCTGTGTGAGCTGGGCGGCTGGAAGACGGCCAAGACGGTGCTTCAGTGTTATCAGAAGGCCGACGAAGGACAGCTTCGGAAGGCGCTGGAAGCCCGCAGACGGTCTTGCGGCTAGATCCGCAATCGGCGGGAGCCAAACGGCTGGAATCCTCCCGTCCAACCTCGTAAGTTCAACATCCATAGGCAGATGAGAACTTACTCCCGTCCGCCGGACGGTCGGCTGGTCGTCCGCGATCCCGGAAACCAGCGGCTCGAGGTCTTCGTTCCCGGGACCGGGGAGACGGAACAGTGGGGGTACGTCGTGGGCGGCCTGCACTCGTTGTCTCCACTGTACACCGACGCTGGCGGCCGGACCTTTCTCCACACCCGGGACTACTCGCGGGAGGGCTTCGCCATGCACCTTGTCGTGTTCGGACCGGAAGGAACGCAAATCGACACGCTCCCGGTGCCATCGGACACCTATGAGCCCCCGCTCCTAGAGGGCGAGGAAGGAGGCATCTCGGCAAGTCATCCTGTGCCCTTCAGTCCCGAGCTGTTGTGGACGGTCCACCCCCAGCGGCCGTTTTCTCACCGGTTTCTCCTCCGACTACCGGATCGACCTCGCCCGGGACGACGGCGTGCTCAGAGTCGAGCGGGCCGCCGATCCCGTTCCGGTGCACGACGAGGAGTGCGCATACGAGCGTGCGGTGGTGGTGGAGTACATGCGGCGCATGATCCCGGACTGGACCTGGAACGGGCCGCCGATACCGGAGCACAAGCCGTTCTTCCACGAACTGCTGGCAGGCCGGGACGGACGCATCTGGGTGAGGCTGGCGACCGAGGCGCATCCGGTCGAGAACGAGGATCACGACCCGGAGGATCCCTCTTCGATGCCGGTGGACTGGAGAGAACCGCTACGCTACGACGTCTTCGAACCCGACGGGACCTATCTCGGAGTCGTGGCGCCGCCGGAGGATTTCACGCACTGGGTGGAACCGGTCTTCGATGGGGACCACGTGTGGGCGGTGACCCGCGATGAGCTGGGCATCCAGCGGGTGGTGCGGTACCGGATCGAGGCGGGCGGGGGGTGACGGAACGATTCGAAGGTGTGTGGACATACGCGAAACGGGCGGACACGGAGCCATGCGCCCCCCTGCCGGCGCGGAGAAGGTCCGCGACCTCATGCGGCGCCTCGGGAACGCCGCCCGCGGGGAAGGCAGGATATACCTGGTCGGGGGAAGTTCGGCGGTGCTTGTGGGGTGGAGGGAGAGCACGGTGGACATCGACCTCAAGCTCGACCCCGAACCGCCCGGCGTGTTCGCCGCGATCGCGCGAGCGAAGGACGCGCTCGACGTCAACATCGAGCTCGCCGCTCCCGACGACTTCATTCCCGCGCTTCCAGGCTGGCGGGAGCGGAGCCGGTTCATCGCCAGGCACGGCCGCGTCGACTACTATCACTACGACTTCCATGCGCAGGCTCTCGCGAAGATCGAGCGCGGACATGAACTCGACCTTCTCGATGTCGGCGAGATGGCGCGCCGAAGGCTGATTCGGCCGGAGCGATTGGCGGAACTGTTCGAGGCCATCCAACCGGGTCTCGAACGCTACCCTGCGATTGATCCGCCGAGCTTTCGGGAGAAGGTGAGGCGGGAGATCATGGAGATGCGGTCATGACATCCACGGAGAATGCGGTGGCCGGCCGCGCGGCGACGGGTGGCGCGGCCGTTCCCGGGGATCTCCCGGGCGCGGACCTCGTCGCCAGGGGGATCCGGGCGCTGCGCAACGGAGAGACGACTGTCGAAGCGCTCCTGGTCTCCGTGGGAGCGCCGCGGTTGCGGGCGGCGGGGCTGGACATTCCTCCCGGCCCACCGCTGCCGCACCCTCCCGAAATCTCGCTCTACCTCGCCATCGGCGCCGACGATCCCCGGGACGCGCATTCGCGCTACAATGCACTCATCCGCCGGCTGGTGAGTTTCGAGCGGGCGCTGGAGCGGCGGGTTCGCGCGGAATCGCCGGCCGGCTCGTAGCGGCGAACCCGGAAAGGTCAACCACGGTTGCCGGAGTGTGAATCACCTCGTAATGGGAGGATCGGACGATGAGAACATGTCTGCTGCTGTTGACGACGCCGTTCATTCCAGCGGCGTGTGGAACCGACGCGGGTCCCGCACCCGCCGGGCCGGAGGCGGTCGTCGACACCATCGGCGACACCACTGTCGTCCGAACCCTGTCCGGGAGCCTCTGGGAGGGCGAAGCCACGCTGGTTCCGGAGATCTCGGTCGGCGAACTCGACGGGGCCGAGGAGTATCTCTTCGGCAGCATCTCGTCGATCGCCGTGAACGACAAGTGGGATCTCCACGTGTTGGACGGGCAGGCCCAGCACGTTCGGGTCTTCGACTCGGACGGGGGATACGTGGAGACGCTGGGCGGACGGGGAGAGGGGCCGGGCGAGTTCGGATACGCCGAGGCCGTCGCCCTTCTTCCGGACGGCCGCCTGGTGGTCCGCGATTCCCGCAACAACCGTATTTCGGTATTCGGTCCCGATCCCGGACAGACGGACCAATGGGGATTCGATGCGGGCAACTCCGGCTCGGACCTCCCGCTCCACACCGACGTGCAGGGCCGTACCTATCTGACAACCCGCGATCTGTCGAGCACCGATTGGGTCATGCACATCATCGTGCTGGGGCCGGACGGGACGCACCTCGACACGCTTCCGGAACCCTCGAGCCCCGTTGAGCGACCCATGCTGACGGCCGAGCACGCCGCCGAGTGGGGAACCAGCAGTACGAGCGCGCACGTACCCTTCAGCCCGGTGTTCCAGTGGACCGTTCACCCCGGCGGCCGCTTCATCTCCGGTCTGCCCTCCGAGTACCGGATCAACGTCCTCCACGATGACGGCGTGCTCCGAATCGAGCGCACCACAACTCCGGCGCCGATCCATGACGAGGAGCGCACCCGGGCGCGCGAACGCGTCGAGCGCAGCATGCGGAACACGGACCCGGACTGGAGCTGGGACGGCCCGCCGATCCCGGAACACAAGCCGTTCTACCGGGAGCTGCTGGCCGGGCGGGATGGAAGGATCTGGGTAAGGCTGGCGACCGAGGGACACCCCGTCGAGAACGGGAACCAGGACCCGGAGAATCCCCGTTCGGAGCCCGTGACCTGGGAAGAGTCGCTGCGCTACGACGTCTTCGAACCCGACGGGACGTATCTCGGGGTCGTGGTGCCGCCGTACGGATTCTCGCCCTTCGTTCAACCGGTCTTCGACGGGGACCATGTGTGGGGCGTGACCCGGGACGAACTGGGGGTGGAGCGGGTGGTGCGGTTCCGGATCGAGGTGGGGCATTGACTCCGTTCGAGCGACAGGACCACGGGACCCGGTGATTCCGGGGGAGAGGATCGAAGGATGAGAAGCAATCTTCTGCGATTTGGCGGGGCGGCATGCATGATCGCCCTCGCTGGCTGTGGAACCGAAGCGGGGCCTTCCGCCGCCGGGCCGGAGGTCTTCATCGACACCATCGGCGACACCACGATCGTCCGCACACTGGCCGGAAGTGTCTGGGAAGGAGAGGCCAGCCTGGTTCCGGAGATCTCGATCGGCGAACTCGACGGCCCGGAGGAGTACCTCTTCGGCAGGATCTTCTCGATCGCGGCGGACGATGACCTGAACGTGTACGTGTTCGACCACCAGGCCCAGCAGGTGCGCGTCTTCGACTCGCTGGGGACATACGTGGAGACGCTGGGCGGACCTGGCGAGGGACCGGGCGAGTTCAGCCGCGCCGAGGCCATCGCGCTGCTGCCGGACGGCCGGCTGGCGGTGCGCGATCCCGGCAACCAGCGCGTCCAGATCTTCGGTCCCGGGGCCGGTGAGACGGACCAGTGGGGATACAAGGTGGGCGGCCTGTACTCGGCGTCACCTCTGTACACGGACGTGAACGGGCGCACGTTTCTGCACACCAGCGATCTGTCCCGGGACGACTTCGTCATGCACCTCATCGTGTTCGGGCCCGACGGGGCGCAGGTCGACACGCTCCCCGAACCGTCGAGCGAGTATGAAGCCCCCATGCTGACGGCCGAGAACCGCGGGGCGACAACCTTGTTCGTGCCCTTCAGCCCCGTGTTGCAGTGGACGGTGCACCCCAGCGGCCATTTCCTTGCCGGTCTGCCCTCGGAGTACCGGGTCGACCTCGCCAGGGACGACGGCGTGCTTCGAATCGAGCGCTCCGCCGACCCCATCCCGGTGCTCGACGGGGAGCGCGACCACGAACGCGAGCGGATCGAGCGCCGCATGCGGGAGAGGGACCCGAACTGGAGCTGGAACGGTCCGCCGATCCCGGACCACAAGCCGTTCTACAAGGAGCTGCTCGCGGGACGGGGCGGACGCATCTGGGTGAGGGTGACGACCGAGGGGTACGAGGCCGAAAACGAGTACCACGACCCGGAGGATCCCACTTCGATGCCGGTCGTCTGGAGGGAGTCGGTCCGCTACGACGTCTTCGAGCCGGACGGGACCTACCTGGGGGTCGTGGTGCCGCCGGACGAATTCACGCCCTACGTGGAACCGGTCTTCGACGGCGACCATGTCTGGGCCGTGACCCGGGACGAATTGGGGGTGGAGCGGGTGGTGCGGTTCCGGATCGTGACGGGTGGGGGTTGAAGTGGCCGAGACTGGCGGCTGAGCAGGGCGATTCCCCCGCGAAGGAGAGCGGTGGAAGAGGGCGAAGGAATCCGGGGTCCGGATTGAAGACAGGGGCACAATGACAACTTCGGTTGCCATTTTGGCAGGAGGTTCACTCTTGTCCTCCCCAACTCCGTATCAGCACGATTCGAACGTGCATCGGCTCTCGACCTGGCAGCGGGACCTCCCTTTCCTCCCCCTCGTGAGCGCCGAGCAGCGCATGGCCGATGGCCGAGTCGCGCGAGACCTCCCCCTTGTCCCAGTCGGGCTCGCCGCCCACGACCATTCGGACGATGATCTCCCGGGACTCAAAATCGTAGACCCAAACCCTGTCGCCCACTGCGACGCGGCGCGCGGGCTTCGGGTCCGGGGGGTCCGGCGGCCAGCGAACCGAGCTGAGCTGGCCGCGGACAAAGCCCAGCGCCCTCCTTCGGTCGGCTGGGACGCCAACGGTCTCCTCCATTTCGCGTAGGAAACGGCGGATAACCTCGCGTCCCGCCACGGAACGGCGCCACGCCCCGCGAGCTTCGGCCGGAAAGCGCCGGTCCCTGTAGTCCAGCTCGGCCTGGCGGAATGCCTCCCCCGGCTTGACGGTGTGGAACGACAGGTATGTGTCGAGGGCTTCGGCTACGTCTTCCCTCGCGTCGTCCACGATGTGGCAACGGGCGAATTCCCGATTGCGGATGCTCCCTCGGCCCGCCGGAAAATGGAATCTCCAGCGGCGACCGTCCTCCGAGACCGCCAGCTGGATGGCCTGGGTGGAGCAGTCGTCGAAGGGGTGGTCGCACGGGGCGGCCGCCGATCCCGGGAGCGCCCCGATCCTGACGAGGATCCGCGGATGGTCCGGAGGATGGCAGAGGGCGAAGTCGACCGCACCGGCCGGGGTCTCGAAGCCGGGCGTCACCACTGATCGATCCTCCACATTCCATCCGAGGTGCCGCAGGAGAGGGAGGAGGACGCCATCCGCGATGTCGGTCCGAGCCGTGAAGCTCCCCCGATCGAGATCACCCGCCAGTACGCGCAGCCTCCCGGCAAGGGACTCGATGCGCCACTGGCGGTCGAAGAGGGGCAGCCCGCCGGCCGGGTCGTCCACGGGGCAGGGCTCCTCGTCACGGTCATGCGGTCTGTCCGTGTCCACGATGCTGCGGGTGTCCTCCATCGCGTGAACGATCCCGGTGTGAAGCCCCTACGACAATCGGGACGGCTCGGCGCCGGGTCAAACGCGGCACGCCGGCCGGTCGAGGTTTGCGGGGCCCTAGCTCCGCTACCTGCGCTTCCTCCTGCGCTTCTTCTTCCGCTTCCGCCGACTGCGGCGCTTCGATCCGCGGCTGACCGTGGACACCGCCCGCGGGCCCGGTCGCGATCCCGCTCTGTCCAGCCCGCCATCCTCCTGGCTCCCCGAATCCGCCGGCGAAGACCCCGTGAGGCGCTCCAAACCCGGCAACCTGTAGCCCACCTTCCTCCAACGACGGTCCACGTCGGCCACGAGCTCCGCCATCACCCCGGCTCGGATCCAGTGCTTGCGGTTCGCCTTCAGCACGCGGGCGCGCGGCGGCCGCTCCGTCAAGGTCAGACCCGCGAAGCGCCTGAAGCTGAGACGGTCCAGGACCAGGAACTCCAGATCGTTGTCGGACACTTCGTAGACCGCTCCCAGGAGGATGCACTTCCACGTCACCAGCGCATCGTCCGTCAACGCCTCGTCCGCGAGCGCCAGGTCGTGGGGGAAGGTGCGCGGACCCTCCAGCCGTGCGCGATAAAGCTCCCAAGGAACCGCCTCGTTCAGGATGTGCAGCGAGCTGAACCTCGGCGCGCGCCTCGCGAGGGACTCCATCCTCTCGTGCGCCTCCTCGATCTCGAGGTCGGCGAACGTCCCCTGGCGAACGATTCCCGACGATGCGCGCAGGTCCGCCACCGACCTGACGGCACCGTCCCCGGCCCAGCCGGGAGGCGGCCGTCTCCGGGGCTTGCGGGCCGGGAAGCTTGTCGCGTCGCGAACGACGGTCACCCGGTGGCCGCGCGCCAGCAGCGGGTCCACCGACGAAGCCAGCGACCCCTCTTTCGCGAACCCAACGACCAACACCTCCGCGGGCCGTCGGTACTTCTCCTCGATGGCCGCAAGAAAGGACTTGCAGGCCGGGCTCCGGGCGAAGTCGCCGCCACTCGGTCCGCTTGCAACGACGGCCCGCCCCTCGTCCAGGGCGCGGTGCGCCATGTCCTCCCCCTCGTCCTCTCCCGCGTCGTGGCTCAGCCGCAGGGGATTCACCGGGCGAACGAGATCGTACACATGGGAACCCCCGGCGCCGTCCCCGTCCGCCACATAGACCATGACGATACAGCGGGCTGCCATCCAGTCCACGGCCTCCATCAACGACTCCCCCGCCCTGCGCGCCGCCACGCGCCTCAAGCCGCCGGCGCCGAAGACGTGGAGCCGACCCGTCGCGTCCAGGATCTCTTGCAGCGCGTCCGCGACCCAGCCGACGCGGACGGGCGGCAGGTCATCCCACTTCGCGGAGGAGCGTTGGCCTTCGTCCGTGTCGTTCGGTGATGGTGACGGATCGGGCGCGCGAGCGGGAGGCAGGGGGTCGGGGTTGGTCGGGTCGGAGCCGGTAGCGGCGGGGTCGTCGTTCTGGGTCATGAGCGGGTGCGGGGGTGGGCGGACATGGGCAACCGTCCGGCGTCTCGGCAAGGGTCGGGGGCGGTGGCCGGATTCGCCTTGAGGGAAGATGCGGACAACCGGGACAAGGGCAACCCAGGCAGCCTGCCATCAAGCAGTCCGTGGACAAAGCCGCGCGAGCACCGAGAGACGGCGAGGGGCCGGGCTGGCAAGGCGCGACGAGAGGGGAATAGCGCTATTCGCCCGTGGAGCAACGCAGAGCGGAGCGTTAGCGGGGGCTGAGGGCGGCGGTTGCCGGTCGCCGGCGCCCGGCTATTCGTCGGACCACTCTCTTCGCGGCGACCTCACCATCGGCAGTCCCTCCTGCTCCGAAGTCGCCGGCACCGGGTACCGCCCCGTCCCCCGCCGCCCCTCAACCGCCGCCAACACTCTCTTCCCGGCTGCGGTGGCCCGATACATCTGCATCCTGCTCGTGGGCTTCTCCGGGATAGTCATCTCGATCCATCCAGCGTCCATCAGCGGTCTGAGAACCTGGTTCCTGAACTTGGTGCGATTCGTTCTTCCCATCACCGCCATCAGTTCCGTCATGGGCCGCGCCGACAATGACTTGCGGAGAATCTCCACTTGGTCCCGACTTGGTCCCGACTTGGTCCCGACTCGGTCCCGACCCGGTCCCTCGGAAGTCGCGCCCGAAGCCTCGCCCCGCTTTCGCATGCCGACGCTCTCCAGATAGTCATCCGAAAACCTGAACTCGAACCAGAGGCCGCCGGGCTCCAATCGGATCTCCGGTTCCGGAGTCCCGGCCCTTCTGCAAGCGCGGAGAACACGGTCGATGCCCCGTCCCCACGACTCGATTTCGCCCGCCCAGAAGAAGGCATTCGCGATGTCCGGGTTGTAGGGCTGAGACGGGTGGGGGCCCAGCAGCTTCTCGAGCGTCCAGCCCACGGGTAGAGAACCCGGGTTGTAGATGCGCAGGCGGTCATCGTGCACGCGAATCTGGATAGGGGCGGGGACCGCGTAGTCCCGGTGGACGACTGCATTGAGGAGCGCTTCCCGCAGCGCCGGCTCGGGCATCGGGTAGCTCTCCACCCTGTAGATCCCGTCGTAGGTGATGCCCGCCTTCAGATACTTGAAGAGCAGAACTTCCATGGTCTTGTCGACCTGGGCGAAGAGATCGCCGGAAATCACATCGTGAAAACGCACGTCCCAGTCGTTCCGGAAGTAGCCGACCTTCACGTGCGCGCCCGCCACAAACCGCTCCGGGTCGCGATGGAACAGTAGAATCGCTGCCTTGGACAGGTAATCGCCGTGCTTGAGCCGCAACTTGTCGACGAGACCGGCATCGTCGTCGGCGAGCGCGTTCTTCGAGAGCCTTCTCTCCCTGTTTGCCCGCTTGCGAAATCCCGCCATCGCGCCTGGATCAAGGTCGTCCAGCGCAACCCGCGGGTCCGGCATCCCGTCCCAGCACCTACCGGTCTTCCCGAGCAGGAAGCGGTCGAGGGCGGGGCCGCGGAGTATCTGATTCGTGCTTCCGCTGCGCTGGTAGTAGACGCCCCGGTAGCTGATCGCCACGGGGTACGGTTCGACGACGATGCGCAGGCAGGAGAGACCGTCATCCTCACGAACGTCCATGGGGGCGACCATGCCGAGGAGGTCGCGGAGCTTGTTGGGCAGCTCCTCCAGCAACCGCCTGCGCTCCCCGGCACCGACGCCTACGACCTTGCCATCGTCGCCGCGTCCGATCTCCAGCGTGCCGCCACTCGCATTCGCGAAGGCGCACACCGTTTTCAGGTGGTCGTCACGCCAGGAGGCTTTCCATTCGAGCTGCTGTCCTTCGGTCAAGCGGGTCACTCCGGTCTCCGGTGAGGTCGTCATACAGAGAAACCTAACGCGCCGGTGGTCGCCTCCCGGCCCTGGTCCGGAATGCACCCCCTACGCCCGCACGCCTCGCGCATCACCCGCAGCGCGTTGAGCCCCTGGGATTCGTTCCCCGCGCTCCCGAGCCGTGTCCGCGCGCCAGGAGCATCTCGGCGAGAATGCGAGACCGAACGGGGTCGGACCGGTTGACAACACCTATCGAAGTGACGATACTCTATAGTCTCATTTAAGATGATAGTGTATCATTCATGGCGCTGGCGACGAAAGAACGAATCCTGGAGGGGGCGGTTCGGGCCCTGTCGGAGAGCCCGAACGCGACCGTGGACCGGATCGCGGCCGAGGCGCGGGTCGGACGGGCCACGGTGTTCCGCCATTTCGAGAGCCGTGCAGGGTTGCTGAGGGCGCTCGCGAGGCGAGCCATCGCCGAAACGGACAGGGTGACCCGGCAGGCCATGGCCCAGGCTTGCACGGCGACCGACGCCCTGAGATTGGCCACGAAAGCCGTCGTGGGCGCGGGCGAGTCCTTTCGATTCCTCGGAGCGGCCCCCGAACTCGACGACGAGCCGGAGATCGCCGGGGCCTACGGCCGGCAGATGTCGGAGTTGGCGGACCTGGTCAGGGCTTCGCGGAGGGAGGGGTTCATTCGTCCGGATGTGCCAGTGGCCTGGGTCGTGGCAAGCATCGACGGCCTGATATGGGCCGCGTGCCGGGCCGTCGGCGAGGGTGAGCTGGGCCGGGTTCAGGCGCAGGATCTTGTCTGGGACACGATCACGAGCGGGCTTTCGACCGTTGCGGCAGAGGAGTCTTGAATCGAAAATGTCAGGCAGCAAACCGAACCGACTCTCCTTCCCGGCGCAGATCCTGACGACGGGGATCATCGTGGGCGCCCTGGTCTGGGCCGCCCGGTCGGTGAGCTCCGAGGCGGACTCCAGGGCGTTCGACGAGGCGGCGGAGCAGACACGGTCTCAGCTCGAAGGAGCCGCCCGAGGAGTCGGCCGGGTCGACGATGCAGGTGACGAGGCCGGGGAGGGAAAGGAGCGCCGGGACCCATGATCGACGCGATCACGAAAGCGCTGAACTGGGACGCGGTCATGGGCTGGTTCCACGTATTGAACGACCTGAGCCTCGTGTACGTGATCATCCCGTTCTTCTTCGTCGAACTGATCCGCTACGCGTTCGTCAAGCGCCTGAGCCTCGACGTCATAGGCGACTCGGTGGCGAACGTCATCACCTTCGTTTCGTTCGTGGTCATCGAGTACGCGCTCGGCATTCTCTTCGTCACCAAGCTCTACTTCTGGATCTACGAGGACTTCAGCCTGGCCCACCTGTCGCTGAACTGGGTCACCATCGTCACCTGCGTCCTGCTGGCCGATCTCACGTACTACTGGGATCACCGCATGATGCACAGGATCGGGGTCGGGTGGGCAACCCACACGGTTCATCACAGCTCACCCCACTTCAACATGTCGGTGGCGTACCGTTTCGGTCCCCTCGACGCGGTGTTCCCGCTCCTGTTCTCCTTTCCGATCGTCATGCTGGGATACCACCCGATCCTGGTGCTCCTCTCCGAGGTCCTCGTCCAGCAGTTCCAGGCGATACTGCACACCGAGGTCATCCGGAAGCTCCCGCGGCCGATCGAGTTCCTGTTCAACACTCCCTCGCACCACAGGGTGCACCATGGGTCGAACCGGCAGTACTGGGACAGGAACTACGCGGGCATGCTCATCATCTGGGATCGCATGTTCGGCACCTTCGAGCCGGAGGTCGAGCGGGTGGTGTACGGCATCGACCAGCCGATCAACTCGAACAACCCGATCAAGGTGTTCCTACACGGGATCCAGCGCCTGATTCTGAAGATCTTCCGTACGAGAGGAGTCAGGAACAAGCTGCGGGTGCTGGTGAAGCCTCCCGATTGGAGTGCATCGGAGTAGAGGGCCCTCCCTGCGCCCCCCAACACCTCGCGCAACACCGGCAGCGCGCGAGCCGCGGCGATCGTGGCCGGGATCCACCCCTCACTTCATCCTGGACAGCCCTCCGAGCCTCCGCTCGATATTGAACCCGAACCGCCACGACCCCGTGTCGAGGAAGTCCTCGGCCGCGCCGGCCAGCGCCTGTGTCGGATTCATCTGATGCTGATTGGTGACCAGGAGCTTGAAGAAGTGCCCGCCCGTGCGGATTTCGGCGCCGAAGGACCCGGAATCGTACTCCTGACCCTTCCGGCCGTGGCTTACGATCCACTCGCCGATAAGGCTCCACGTGCGGTCCAGGTACAGCTGGCCGTTCAAGCCCACTGAAACGGTGGTCTCCGCGTCGCGGCTCTGAATCCGGGGATTCCACAGCAGAGTGGGCACGATGCCCAGCGCGAAGCGACCGGCGAACAGCGCGTTCGCCATCACCTGCCCATAGGCCTGCATCTCGTTGTCCTCGGCCAGTTCGTCGTCGCGAGCGCCTCCCGCGTCGCCGCCCGGCAGAATATAGTGCTGATGACCCCCGTGATCGTCCACGGTGTCGGTTTGCAGGTTCCACGCCACACCGGCCTGCAGTGCGAACTCGACGGGGCCCGTCGCGGCATCGAAGGCCAGTCCCGCGAAACGGGCGTTCAACTCCAGGTTGTCCATGCTGTTGGAACGGAGAATCCCCAGGGCGAAGCGGTCGTGGAGTGCGAACGCCAGGCCGAGGCGATTGAGCACGAACCCGTCCAGCCCCCAGAGATCGCCGGCCCCGTCCGACAGGTGGCCGAACCGGTGGGAAACCTCGACCAGGATGACCCCCGCGTCGACCGCGGCCGCGGTCGGCAACGTCGCCGAATGCGTGGAGGCGAAGACGTTCTGGGCCGAGGCCGCGGCCGGGATCGTCAGGCCCGCCGCGGACGCGCAGAGGCTCACGCATGTCTGCTTGACAATCTTCGTCATGCCGGAATGCTAAACCCCAACCTTGGCGACCCGCAACCGTTTCCGGTGGCCCGGGAGGCCCGTGGACAGAATTGGCCCCTGGTCACTCCCTGCCGGCCCCGGCGCCTCGTCGACACCTCTCCTAGTTTCCGAATGCGTACGAGAAGTTGACGGTCGGTAGGCAGCACGCCGCGTCTTCCCCTGTGACCGCACCGAAGACAGCGACCTCGGTGGCGAAGCGGTCACCGATGATACGTATCCCTCCCGAGAGAATGGTGCCCACCCGGTCAGGCAGGATGTAGTTCTCCGTGATGAGCTTGATCCGCCGGCTGGCCCGGGTCTCGCCACCGACCATGATCGCCGGCTCGCGTGCCAGGTCGTCCCCGGAATAGAAGTAGCCGACGCCGGCGGACAGTGCCTCGTCCGCGCTGCCGAATGTCCCGACACCGTAGGCGATCCCGACCACCTCGTCGTCGAAGAAGAAGGCGAGCGTCCCGAGCGAGATCTGCACGGTCGGGCGCTTGACAATCAACACCTTGGGAGCAAAGTACAAGGGCTCCAACTCCCCGAAGAGAACAGGCGCCCCTCCGCCGATCGTGACACGGTCGGTAACCCCGAATGCGCCGAACGGCAGGAAGATGAGGTAGGTGCCGAGGTAGGACTCCCCCTCGCGAAGCGTTCGCCCCGTAGCGGTAAAGAACAGCCGGGTGCCGCTCGGATCCTCGTTCCGGAACTCGCCGTTCACGACTGTCCCGGCGGCCGGCTTGAGGCTGGCGATGTAGGATCGTTCGATCTCGAGGCGACCGCCGGATACGGTGGTGAGGACCACGTTCTCCCGATCCACAGCCACGATTCTCGCAAAGGTCACGGTACCGTCCGTGAGCCGGACCTCGTAGATGGTGTCGCTCGGCGCCGGAACGTCCGGCTCCACCTGGGCGCGGGCCTCGGTTGAGACGAACGGCGCCGCCGACAGCAGCCCGGTGGTGAGTAGGAGATTCCGCACAGTTGGCGTGGACAGCAGGTGGATCGGGTTGCACACCATGTTCTTCTTCCTTGTTGACAGTTCGTGGATCATGCCGCGCGAACACCGGAAGCTAAGCCATGGGGGCGCGGAATGCCCGCCTTCCTGGCCGGCGCGAGGATCGGCATCGGAATCGGGTTTCGGTAGAGGTCGGGCTAGAAGAACGCATCCCCCAGCAGATGCACCCGCAGTACCGGCTCCGATCCCCCCTCCCTCCCCCCCCGAATCCCCCTCGCCACGTCCAGCCGCAGGACCCCGTCCATGAACACCAGCCCCGCGCCCACGGCGTAGTGGTCTTCCCCGCCGGCCCTCGCCCAGTCGCCGAAGATCGACAGCCGCAGGAATCCCAGCGCCCGCTGCAGGTCCGCCCTGCCCATCGCGATTCGGGGCGCCCGCACCGCGTCCTCGTGCCCCCGCAGCCAGTCGCCCGCCGCACCGATGCGCCACAGGTCCTGCCGCGCCGGGTCGCCCCAGATCCGCGCCGCGCCCGCCTGTAGGCCCAGCGACATGCGGTCCGGCCCGGGGACCGGGACCACCAGCACGCCCTCGACCAGGGCCTTGACGTGAGCGTTGTCGCCCACCGACCCCTTCACGCGCGCGCTGCCGCCGCCACCCACGGACCCGAACCGGGCGCCGCCCCACCACGGCCGCCACCTCAGCGACGCCCCCGCCCGGTTGCGCGTCGTGTCGCTGCCGATGTCGGTGTCGTGTTCGGCGAAGAGGCGGAGCGACAGCCGGTTTCTGTCGCCGCTCGCGGGGAGGATGCGGACTGCGGCGCCGTGCGACCAATGAAAGTCCGAGGCGTCCCCGCTCTCGTAGAAACCCGGCGAATCGTCGCCGTCCCCGCCCGGGCTGACGCCCCTGAGCGCCCGGTAGAAGGAGACCAGGACCCGGCGGCGGGGATGGTCGCGCAGCAGCGTGAGGTCGATGTCCGGCGCCTCCAGGCGGGCCGTCCCGATTCTGCTTGTCAGCACCGCGGTTCCCCAGCCGAAGTCCCGGCCCAGACGGGTGCCCAGCGCGACACGTTCCACCGGGTTGTAGCGCAGCAGCCTGAGAGTCTTGCCGGGGGGTTGGAAGTACCAGGGACCGGTGGCCTCCGGGTTGCCTCCGCCTTCTCCGGTGCCGATGGCCTCCAGCTCGGAGGCGATCCCGGCCAGGATGGCTTCGTCGTCGCTGCGGTCTTCGTCCCAGAGCGTCGGCGGCAGGAGGTCGCTGACGGCCAGCGCTTCGCGGTCGGCGGGGGTGATCGTCACCGTTTCCGCGGGGTCTCCGGATCCCACGTCGCCGCCGATGCTGTCGCCCTCCCGTCGCCAGAGGCGGAGCGCCTCGGCGGCCGATTCCGGCATTCCGGGGACCGCGTCGGCGCCCCGCTCGCGGATCTCCTCGATTTCCAGCGTCCAGTCGATGGTCATCGGGACATCGGGAGGAACGGCGCCCGTGGCGTTGATACCTTCGTTCACGCCCGCGTACCCCTTCCACCTGACGCTCCGGGGCAGCCAGTGGCGCATTTCCCAGAGCCCGTAGTCCGCGACGACCGTCGTGATGTCCATCTCGACTCGCGGCATCGCGTTGTTGAAGGCGCCGCTGACGAGCCGGCCGAGAAGGCCGGGGAGACTGTCCCTCGGACCGGATGCGGACTCGCCGCTGTCCGGCTCGGACCTGATCCACAGCCCGAGACTGCCCCGCCCCACATGCCAGTAGGCCTCCCGGTCGATCTTCTTGGCCAGCCGGTAGGCGACGCGCGCAACGGCGAAGGATTCGGGGTCGATCCACAGGATGGCGGAGACGAGGCGGATGCTGCGATAGCGCGGGATCGCGGTGACGGCTACGGCCTGCACGATCCGGCCGTCCGCGAACCGCACCGTGAGGGTATCGCCCGAGCGGTACTGGTAGTACTGCTCCGAGCCGGACTGCAGCGGGCTGCGCAGGGTGGCGGCGGTGGTGTCGGTGCCCGTGAAGACGGCCACGCCGAAGTTGAAGGGATCGCCGAGCGGGTCGGCCGCGTACCGCTCCGAGCGCAGGCCGAAGAAGAACTCCGAATCGCCGGGCGCGGTGCCCGGGTGCCGTAGCCGCGCCCCGAGGACGTGGGCCACGTTGGGCTCCTCGCGCGACCACCTGACGCGCACCGCGCGCTCCCCGCTCACCCAGGGACGGTCGCGCCGGAAGCTGGGAGCCTCGACCCCGACCCGCTCCCGGATGACGGCCGTGTAGGCGTCGATGGTGTGCCGGGAGGTGTCGCGGGCGGCCCTCGCACCGAGCACGAGGCGGCGGGCCGTCCCGTCGAGGTAGGCGTCCCCTGCGGGGTCGGGGGGGAGGGGGTCGGGGGGCTGCGCCGAGGCCGCGCCGTGCAGGGTGGCGGCGAGGAGGAGGGGGGGGAGGAGGGGGAGTGCCCGGAAGAAGCGGCGCGAGCATCGCATGCGGCGACACGCCGGGAGAAGTGGCGGCCGACCGTGTGGGGCCGTTTCGGGCCGCCGCGATCGGGTCCGGATGCACAGCCGGTCGAAAAGAGGTGGCATTCCGCTGATTTCGATCACCCCGCACGAGCGACAACGGCCGTCTCCGGTACCGCCGGCGATGCCGCCACCCTTCGGACTGGGATCGCCGACGGTGGGGCGGCCGCAGTGGTCGCCGGTGCCGCCGCCTTCGGCTCCGGAATGAACACCTCCTGGCAGTGGGGACATTCGATGCCGCGAAACCTCTTGAGTTGCTTCCGGTACACGCTGGTAACGTGCGCCGACGGTGCCGAAGCGGCAGGTGTCGTCAATTCTGTTCTCCTCCGGGTTCAGGACCACCACCACCCCGGCTAACCTTCGGCTGAAACGGGCTCGTACCCTTTGGTGGTAGGCTCTCACCTCCAAGGGGCCCCTGAACATACGAAGAGCCGCCACACGGGGTCACCCCCCGGCCGAGGGCTTTTTCCGTCCTGCCCTCCGCTAGCCGCCGATCAACGCCCGCATCACCACCTTGATCCCCTGCCACAGCAGGACACCGACACCGAAACCCGCCGCCCACGAAGACAGCAGCAGCAGCCTTCGGGTGGTTCGGGTCAACTTCATCGGACCTGCTGGTTCCGCTTCGATCCCCGGTTCGGCACCGTCGTCGCGAACTCCCGCGTCGCCTGGAAGGTGCGCGAGAGTTCGGGACGAGGATACGCGATCTTCCGCGTGACCGGGCCTGGAGATGGACGGCGGGCGCCCCCCGGGGCTCACGATCAAGTACCGCCGCCACGACATCGGCGACGATCTCGCGGGCACCGATACCCGCCACAGCCCGCCTTACCCCAGGGTGTACCTCGAAATCGAGGACGGCAGCCTGCAGACGGACTCGGCGGGCTGCGCGTGGGATGTCAGCGCCCCGCCGGATCTGGTCATCGACGTGAACGCCGCCTGCCGGGCAGAGCACCTGACGCCCGAATCCCGGCAACTTATTGGATCATCGGAACGACCCTGCGACCCACGACATATGGCACATCCAGCGAGTCCTTCCAAATCCCCCACACATGCGTTTTCGTCGCATCATGGAGCGCTAGAGATTGCGGGAGGAGAATCCGCCGGGGTTGGCCGGTCAAATCGCCCCTTTGGATCGCATAGTAGACAGCGAGCGTGTCGGACCTCTCGAATGTCGTCAGCCAGACTTCGCCGGACGCGGTAAGGAGGATCCCCTTCGCCGCAGGCAGGTATTCGGGCTTGTAGAGCCCAGTCTCCCATGCCTGCCGTAACGCGCGCGGCGACATTCCTGGGATCGCGACGTTCGCTAAGACGAAGTCACCGCGGTCTCGTATCATTTCGGGGGTCAGCTCTTGTGGCTCGAACGTGAGCCGGCGCGACCAAGCAGTATCCCCATCTTGGTCCAATTCGATCAACTCAACGACACCTCCTCCCCCCGTCCGGCGCCCGACTACCGCCGTAGCCGGTTCAAACCACGTCAGATCCGAATCTCCGAATACCTGACCCACCCACGCCGTTCTACCCTCGCCCAACTCGATCGGGTGCTCACGGTTTCGGCTGTTCAGCCAGAATATCGGTTCGGGGGCAAGCCATTGCCCGCTGTCGGAACGCCGCACACGCAACATCGGGTAGCGGTCGATTCCGCGCTCCACGAAAAAGCTCGACCCGATCTGCGGCAGTCCGAGGTAACCGCCGTCGCCAGTGGGGGCCTCCAGCTTCAGCCCATAGTCCTCGTACCGGAGCAAGGTGGGTGTGCCGGGGTTGGTGTCAGCAAGAGTGCCATCGGCCGCGTAGTAGGTGAATCGGGATCCCCATCCTTCCCGCACATAGAAGCTACCACTGTCTATGAATTCCACCCGTGTCGGGAATGTGAACTCTCCCGGTCCCTGACCCCTTCCTCCAAGCACGAAGGACAGCGAACCGGCAGGGGTCCATACACTCAATTCCGCATCCTGCAAATCGAGCACAAACACCCGGTCTCGGTACGGATCCGCCCGGAGAACTCGAACTTGGGAGAAGAGCACGTCCTGTTCCGGGTCACCACTGAACCTGTATTCGGCTTCCGTCACCCAAGTCACAGAGTCGGCGGCCCCAGAACCGCCTTCACCGCAAGCCATCGCAAGAACGGCCGTGATGAATGGGATTACGGCACGTCGGAGCCGAACGCTCAGTGTCTCCCGGGCCGACTGTCGCCGGGGCGTTATCCCTGTCGCGAGGCGAGCAAAAACCACGGTGTCACCAGAGCCGATCAACACCAAGTATTACTCTTCCAGGATTCCGCGGCGCGGGTTGGTGGCGGCAATGTGTCCCTCGGGTTGTTGCTCTGTTCGGCCGATGGCGAGGAGCCCCGCTCGATACATCCGCGCCCCCGGCGCCTCAAGCCTGGCCGAGCCGGTCAGAAGCACTATGGGACGCCAAGATGCTTCCTGTCAACATTCTCATCCGACGGGCGAAAACGCCCCGCAGCATGACATTTCCAACGTGAAGCCCGGTAACAGCATGTCGTATCAGCACATACACCCAGGGAGCCCGGCCTGACCCCTTCCGCTTTCGCACGCGCACACCGCATTCCGCTCAAGGGCTTGCGAGGTGCGCCCGGCGCGCCTATCCGCCCGACAACGCGTCCAGACCGTCCAGGATGTCCAGATGAATGTAATCTTCGTAGACGTCCCGCACCGGGAGCCAAAGCGCCTTCTCCAGCATCTCCATGGCCCTTTCCCTGCCACTCTCCGCATCGAGCCTGGGCAACCTGATCCCGTATTCGTACAGCAGGATCTTCGAATCCGGGACTTGTTCCAGAGCGCGCTCGTAGTGGTAGATCGCCTTTTTCCGGTTGGCACCGTAGATCCTGCGGGCGAAGAATCCCGCCTCGGCGACGTCGGCGTGCCAGCCGCCCAGGGTCAGGTGCGCTCCGGGGTAGTCGGGGTCGATATCCAGGGCCGCCTCGAGTGCATCGCGGACCTTCCCCGCAAGGCCCTTGCGAAGCGCTGTGATAGTGCCCACCCGCTGCGCGTAGCGGCCGACGGCATGGGCGTATTGGCAATGCGCCTCGGGATTGGCCGGATCGGCGCGCACCGCCTCCTCGCCCATGCGCATTGCTCGCTCGATGACCTCGTCCCACTCCTCGTCCGCCGCCACATAGTGGGCGTGGACCGCGAGTGCCTGCGCCGCCAGGGTGTAGCCGTCCGAGGTTCCCAGGGCTTCGCCGATATCGGCGGCTTCCCGGAAACGACCGTCCGCGAAGGCGGATCTCGCATCTTCAATCGACTGTGCCCTCGCGTTCGCCGGTTGAAGAACGAGGGTGCCGGCGATGGCCAGCCGGACGATCGAGGCATGGGTCATGCCGCGGGCTAAACCAGCCAACGCAGCCCCGCCACGACCGAGGCCACCGCGCCCAGGGCGGCGACAGCCGGCTTTATGGCGCCCTCGCGCATGGGCGGACCGTAGATCCGCGGCACCAGCAGGTAGAAGACCGCTCCCGCGAGACCGACCGCCAGCAGACCGAGGCCGAGGTCGATCAGCAGTCCCGGAACACCCCAACCGCCCCCTTCCATCGCGACACCGCCGACGAATGCGATGAGCAGGATGGGGCATTGAACAACCAGCCAACCGAGCCCGGTGTCGCCGAGCAAACGCCGCAGAGGTGACCCACGGTCGGGCTGGTGCGCGATCCGCGCGACTCCGTACAGGGTCAGCTGGGCTGCGAACGAACCGGTAAAGGGGACCAGCAGCCACTCCTTCCCGGTGACGGAATACGCGAAAAGCCAGCACATCCCGGCGGCCGTCGTCGAGAGAATGTCGTAGACGGTGTGGGGGCGATCCTCCGTGGAGCGCGGCCAGACCAGACTCACGGCGAGGAAGAAAGCGAACGGTCCGAGAAACCACAACCAACCGCCGAGCGTGGCGGCGGCGAAGCCGAAGAGGGCGCCCCCGACCAGGGCGCTGTCGTCCAGCCTGCTGCGACGCCGCCAGGCCAGCGTGAAGACCACCATGAGCGCGGCGGCCAGGAGGTGAGCGAGGAGAAGCCGGGTGTCCGAGTCCTGGTAGAGGCGCAGAAAGGCGTGGGCGCCGAGAGGGATCAGAAGGTTGTCGAGCCCCCGCCACGAAATGAACTCGAGCATCATGACGAGGAGCGCGAGGATCGCCGCGATGAGAACGGCCTCGGCCCGGCCCGTGTCGGTCAGGAGCAGAAGGGGAAGGTGGGCGCTGAAGAAGGCCACCAGGAAGAACGCGAGAGACCCCTCGAGGCTCTTCTTCCCCTCCGAGGTCTGGTACTGGAACAGCCCGTAGCGAACTCCCACCAAGGCCGCGACGGCGTCCGCCAGCGTCAGCGTGAGGATCGGAACGACGTAGAGCAGCCAGTCGCCGCGACCCAGGACGAAGAGGACGGTGACGGCGACGGGGAAGTAGATCTCACCCAGGGTGTCCCGCCCCACCCCGCCCAGCACCGTCCCGATGCCGCCGCGCAGGCTGCGGATCGAGCGAGTGGCCACCATGGCGGCGCAGGCAAGGGCCGCCAGCACGACAACGGGCCATGCGCGGTCAAAGACCCACGGCAGCGGCAAGACGACCATCCCCATGCCGACGTGGACCCCCTTGCGCAGCGACTCGGGATGGAGGCGGCCCCGCTTTTCCGCCGCCTTGAGGACGACCAGGAGAATCGCCAACGCGGCGAGGAGGGCGGCCATGGCGAGGAGGTTGGCTGTCAGGGTCATTGTGGTCCCGCCCCGGCCTCCACCGTCTCGACGACGAACCGGCTGTAGAAGAACGCCTTGTCCTCCAGGTGAAGCCGCTCGGAAAGCTCGGGGTCGGGAACGAGCATGTCCGCCAGCTCCGGCGGCCGGCTGCGCGGCACCAGCATGTTCCAGTAGGCGAAACGGGCCCCCGGCCGCGCTCGTCCGGCCAGGGTGGCGAGCAGCCGGCGGAAGCTCTCGTCGGACATGTACTCGAAGATGTCGCTCAGGTTGAAGCAGTCGAAGTCGAGCCCGGGCTCCGATGCGAGAAGCTCTTCGATAGACAAGGGGTGCCATTCGAGCCGGTCGAGGTTCTTCCTGATGGCGTCGAAGTTCTCCCTGCGCAGGGCGTGTGGCAGGGCGGTGGTGTGGCGGCCGGTGAGGATCCACTGCAGATAGGGGTTGGCCGCGGGGTCGAGCTCGGTGAGGGCGTGCCTGGTGCGCTCCAGGATGCGTTCCGCCACCGACCCCTCCACGTAGCGGAAGAAGGCCGGATCGCGTCCCATGCGGCCCATCACGAAGCGGGAGAAGAAGAGCCGGAAGAGGAGACGCCAGCGCAGGTTGTCCCAGTGATGGGCGTAGAAGCGGTGGCGCTGCTTCAGGGTGCCGCCCGCCAGAAGCCGGTCGACCCGGCGCCGGGGGTGGATCCACGGCAGCAGGCGCGTGCGAAATGCGGCGAAGTAGCGCTCGAACTTGCCCGCCGCGCCGATGCCCGCCCGGATCAGCTCCGGGTGGGCGTCCCAGAAGTCTCGGGCCTCGCCGTCGAGGACGCCCCGACAACGTCTGTAGAGGACCTCCCGGTCGGCGCATTCCCGCGAGCCGACGAGTTGCAGCAGTTCGTGGTGCTCGAGCACGCGGTAGGCCGCGACCCGCAATGCGAGACATGCGAGCTGCGCCGGGTTCATGTCGACCGCGATCACGCGCGCCGGACCGCACGACAGGAGCGAGAGCGAATTGTCCCCCGCCGAAGCGATCGAGAGACAGATGTCCCCTTCGCGAACATCGAGGGCTTCCAGGAGAACGTCGGCGTCCTCCCAGCACTGCGCATAGCGGACGAAGGAGAAATCGGCGCGCGCCGCGGCCTCTGTGCTCATGGGACGGCGCCCGGATCCAGCTTCACCGTGCCGCGCGCGCCGTCCATCTCCACCCGGCTCCCACTCTCGATTCTCGTGGTGACGCCGGCGATCGAGACGATGGCGGGAATCCCCATCTCGCGGGCCACGATCGCCGAGTGCGAGAGCAGGCTGCCGCGCTCGACCAGAATCCCGGCGGCGGCCGGAAAGAGCATGATCCATCCCGGGTCGGTGCGCTCCGCGACCAGGATCTCACCCTGCTTGAGTTCCGCGCCGCGCGGATCGCGAATCACCCGCGCGCGACCGCGGACGACGCCCGGGCAACAGCCGAGGCCGCGGAGCACGTCGTCTCCATCGGCTTCGTCCGGGTCCGCCGACCTCGAATCGCTCCCCAGATAGCTGTTGGCGATGTACGGAGCACCGAAGGTCTCGAAACGGTCGGCCGGAGCCTCCAGTTGGGCGTAGCGTTCGAAGGCGCGGCGGCGAACGGCGGCGAGACCGCGCAGGTCGTCACAGGCCGCGGCCCCTTCGACGTAGGCCACGATTTCGTCGAGTTCGAGGTGGAAGACGTCGCGCGGGTCGTCGAGGACCCCCTCCGCGTGCAACCTGCGCCCGACCTCGAGGAAGATCCTCCGCACCCGGCCGAAGAGGCGGGTGCGCTCGAACCGCAGATTCTCGCGGTCCCGCACCCGTCCGCGGGCGTTGCGCAACACCCAGGCGAAGATGGCGCGGCGCAGGGGCCGTCGCGCGAGGGCCCGGCGCACCTTCGCTTCCGCCTCCTCGCGCACGGTCGACTGATGACCGGAATCGAAGCTCTGACCGCGCGCGATCCGGGCGGCGGCGTGTCCGATCGAGCGCAGCAGCGGCTCCGGATCGTCGAAGAGCGTGGTCGACTCGAGCTTGAGCTCGTCGAGGCAGCGATCACCGAAGGTGTCGAGATAGTCGTCATAGAGCCGGGCCAGCTCCTCGTGGCGGCGGAGCGCCTGCACGGCGGCCGGCACCGCGCCGCTGCAGAGAACCTCGGTCAGCTCGGCATCGAGCGCCGCGACGGTGGCCATCTCGACGATGCGCCTGGCGGGCTCGGCGCTGATCATCCCCCCCTGGTCGCATACCAGGTCGTTGTGCAGCGACCCCTGCCCGTCCTCCTCGCCGGGGCACCACCCGGCCGTGAGGCGGCCCAGCACGCCGAAGAAGATCATGGCGAAGAAGTCGTTGATGAGCGGCGCGTCCCAGCGCGTCAGCAGACTCGACTCCAGGGCGCGGTAGTCGTCGACCAGCTGGTCCAGCCGCCTGAAACGGAGAGGTGGATCCCGGGGTGCCAGCGCGTGGTTCAGGCGATCGTAGAACCGGTCGATCATGCGGGGCAGCCGCACCTGGTTGACGACCAGACCCGCCATTGTGCGGCCCAGCCGCAGCAGATCCAGGAAACGCGCCGACCGGGACGCGCTCGCTGCGGCGGCGGTGATCTCGTCGGGAAGACTCTCCCGCACGCCCATCATCTGTTCCATGAAGCGGCGGTTGAAGGTGTAGCCCGGGAGCAGCGCGATGACGCGGTACCAGTTGAGGAGGTTGTAGTAGACGCGGCCGCGCACCAGGCCGAGCATGCGGCGGAAGGTGAGGTCGTTGGCTGCGATCCTGCTCCTGCTCACGCCCAGGAGGCGGCAGAACTCGCGGTAGACCCCTTCGTAGGCGTGCAGCGCGAAGCTGAAGGTCAGGGGGGTGGTGACGCCGCTGTAGCTCTCGACGATGTTCGAGTTGTCCCAGATGGTGTGGACGGCGTCGGGATCGGGGGTCCGGGCCAGGGAGGTGACCGGGCGGGACTGGAGCAGGAAGATCTCGCCGCCGCGCATCGCCCATTCGATGTCCTGCGGCCGTCCGAAGTGCCGCTCGGCCCGGCGCGCGAGTTCCGCGACCCGGGCCGCCTCCTCGTCGGTAAGGGCCGGTGCCGACGCGGCGGGTTCGCCGATCTCCCGTGCCGCGACGCCCTCCGCACCGTCGGGCGACGGCCGGTGCGCCAGGCGCTTGGCCACGATGTCGCGCTCGAGGATCGTCCCGTCGAACTGGACCCGCCACGTATCGGCGTCGGCGTCCCCCCCGACCAGTGCCGTGCCCAGACCGTGAAGCGCCGAGACCACCGCCACCGAGCGGCGACCGGTCACCGGGTCGGCGCTGAAGGCGACCCCCGACACCTCGCTGTCCACCATCTCCTGCACCAGGACCGCCGGTGCCTGCGGCAGCCCTTCGAGGTCGTTCTCGCGGCGGTAGGCCAGCACGCGTTCGCTGAAACCCGATCGCCACACGTCGACGATCCGGGCCGGCAGGCGCTCGCGGGTGACGGACAGGTAGCTGTCGAACTGGCCGGCAAAGGAGTGCTCGACGCCATCCTCCTGTACGCCGGACGAGCGCACCGCGACGAAGCGGGTGTCGCCGCGCAGGGTCGCAAAGCGCTCCCGGACCTCCTCGAGAACCCGTGGCGCGGGCGAGACCCTGGAGAACAACTCGTGAAGGTCCTCCTGTTCCTCGGCCCGGAGGAGGGCCTGGCGCTGGTCCGGCGAGAGACCCGCTTCGAAGGCGGACGGCGAGATCACGAACCAGGCCGGGATCCGCAAGCCCGTGCCGGCCAGGGAGGAGAGGGCCGCCGCCTTGCCTCCCATGCGGGAGAGATCGACGCCGTCCGAGGACGAAAGGACGAAGCTCATCCCAGCTCCCTCCAGAGAAGGGGCGCAGGCCCCAGGCCGAGATAGAGCACCAGCGTCCAGACCCCGGACCAGTTCTCGATCCATTTCCCGGCTCCCGGCGTCTGCCGCCGCAGGAAGCGGGACCCGATCAGAACCGCGGCACCGAACGTTGCGCCGAGCGCCATGACGAGCGGTAGGGCGAATCCGATGCGGCGCGCGGCCAGGCAGGCGCAGGCAAGCGCGAGCGCCAGCACCGTCCACCAGGTGCCCACCGCCCGCCCACGGCCCCACACCACGGAATAGGTGGCCACCCCCTCCTCTTCATCGTGGGGACTGCGGATCTTGCGACCGATCTCGATCACCATCCCGTTGAATAGGCTGGCCAGCAGAAACCAGCCGAGCCCGGCCGGCGCATGCCCTTGGAAGACCAGCCAGTCGGTGCCGGTGGCGTAGAGGTCGATGAGCGGCATTATGGCCATGTGGGTGACCATGTAGAGGAGGTGTTTGCCGCGCAGCCAATCGCCGACGAAGAACTCCTTGCTCATCAAAGCGAGATAGGTCCAGGTGACCAACAGCAGGACGAGAAGCCGCGCATCCAGCCACAGGGCAAGGCCCAGCTGCAGCACGCCGCCGAGCACGAACAGCCAGCCCAGCTCGCGCAGCGTCACCAGCCCTCGGGGCACCGGGCGGTAGGGCCGGTAGAGCGCGTCCTCCTCGTCGTCCTTGAACTCGTCCGCGATGCGCAGCTGGAGGAAGAAGATCAGGCAGGAACCGAAGGCGACCACCGCCGAAACCGGACTGGGCCATCCCGTGGAAGAGCGCAGCATCCAGGAGAAGGCGACGGCGCTGAAGCTGAAGGCGAGGATCGGCGGCCCGTGCCGCACGAGCGGGAAGCGTTCCCCCTGATACACCCACCAGCGGCGAACGGCGCTCACGCCGGGTCCTCCGATGGCCCCTTCTTCCGCTCCTCCGGCACTCCCCGCGCCAGCGTCCGGTGGGCCCGCGTGAAGTGACCCGCCGCCAGCGCGGCGCTGATCGACAGTTCGCCCGCGAGCACCAGCGCGGCGCAAACCTCGGCGAGGGCGGCCGCGTTGCCCGGCCCGGAGAGTCGCAGAATATCCAGGCAGGCGCTCTGGCTCGGCAGACCCGTGCCGCCGCCCACCGTTCCCAGGATGAGGTTGGGCAAGGTGACGGAAGCGTAGAGGCCACCATTCGCCGCAGCCTCGAAACGGGTCACCCCGACGGCCGACTCGGCCACGCAGGCGGCGTCCTGGCCGCAGGCGATGTAGAGCGCCGCCATCCCGTTGGCATAGTGTCCCTGCAGCCCGATGTTCCCGCTCATCACTCCCCCGATTGCGGAGACTCGGTAGAAGTCCAGCATTCGGCGGGCGCTTGTCTTCAGGCGTCGTTCGAGAATGTCGGGTGTGAGCGTCACCTCGGCGGTGACCTTCCTCCCGCGAACGTTCTGGAAGGAGAGATGCGAGGCCTTCTTGTCTCCCGAGTGATTCCCCTCGACGAACCAGTAGGCGGGCCGCACCGGTGTCCGATCGAGAATGAACCGGCACACGGCGTCGGTCGCGATCGTGACCATGTTCTGCCCCGAGGCGTCTCCGGTGGAGTATTCGAAGATCAGGTAGACGTGGTTGCCCTCCATGTTGAAGCGGGTGCGCAGGAGTTCACCATGACGTGTGGTCGATGCGGCGATATCGCGGAACGTCTGCGCGTGCTCGCCGGCCCACATGATGAACTTGCCGACGTCGATCAGGCTGTCGAACGCGAAGACGGGGGCCCGTGTCACACCCTCCCAGATCGCAGCCGCCGTGCAGCCGCCGGCCTGTGTGATGGCCTGCGCCCCTCGTGTGTAGGACGCCACCAGCGCGGCCTCCGTCGTCGCCAGCGGCACGTAGTAGTCCCCCCCCGCAAACAGCCCCCTCATCCGCAGCGGACCGGCCAGTCCGACCGGAAGCTTCACGGTGCCGATGAAGTTCTCGATGTTCCTGGCATAGAGGGGCATCTGTCGGCGTGCGATGTCGTCCAGAAGCCGGTCCCTCACGGACGCCTCGACATCGAGCAGCCGCCAGCGTCTCTTCACCGCCCGGGCGGAGATCGTTCCGGGCGCGCCGCCGCGGGGGAGGCTTGGCGGCATGTCTTCCAGCGAGGGCGTCAGGTCCTGCTCGATTTCCCCTTGAGAGCGTTCGGCGAGGAGGCGCTCGAAGTAGCCGGCCACGCCTCGGAGATCAGTTGCCATGGCGGTTCAGTTCCCTTTCCAGTGCGGGGTAGTCCACCTTTGCGTTGTGGCGGCGGTCTACCGGTATTCGAGGTAGTCGCACGACCCGGTCGAGCCGTGCCCAGGAAAGCGTCTCCCGCACCTGCCGCGCCGCGTCGGCCGGGGCGCGTGGTCCCAGCTCCACCGCCAGCAGACGCTCGCCATGGCGACCGGCGAGAGCGCTCCGCTCGATCCAGGGCAGCCGGCTCGCCGCGCACTCGGCGGCGAACGGATGGATCGCGCCGCGTTCGTCGCGAATGACGGCGCCGGCGCGTCCCAGAAGCCACAGCCGCCCTAAGGCGTCGAGGTGGCCGGCGTCGCCGGTGCGGTGCCACACCTCGCCCTCGACCCGGAACTTGGTCTCGTCGTCACCGACCCCGTTCAGGTAGCCGGCGAGGACGTGGGGGCCGCTGACCACGATCTCGCCGCTCTCTTCAGGAGGAAGCGCGAGGCCCGCGAACTCACCTGCCGTCATCGCCTGAATGGGCGCGCCCCACCGGTTGGGCAGGATACGCAACTCGATCTGGTGCACCGGCCTCCCGACCAGGAGCCCGCGTCCGGCGTTCATGGCGTCGAGGTCGGCGGGTTCCGCCTCGCTCCAGTCGAGGTGGGCGATGGGCTCGGCCTCGGTCGACCCATAGACGACGATCACCCGTCCCCGTGGAAGTGCTGAACGCAGCTCCCGCAACAGGGGCGGAAAGACGGGGGCACCGCCGGTGTAGAGCTTCCTGAGCCGGCCGAGCCGCGACTCATCGTTCTTGCCGCCCGCGTCCGCGGCGGCACCGCTCCCGCGCAGCAGCCTCTCGTACAGCGCAGGCGAGCCGACCGTCCGGGTGACGCGATGACGCTCGATCTGCTCGAGAACCGGCCCCGGCTCCACGAAGCCGGGACGCCGCAGGTCGCATTGCGGTATGACCGACGTCACGCCCGAGGCCAGGTTGGCGAGCACGAAGATCGGCAGGGTGGAGAGGTCCACCTCGCCGGGTTCGAGTTCGATCGAATCGGCCAGAACGGCGTGTTGCGCCAGCAGGAAACCGTGGCTGCGGACCGCCGCCTTCGGGACACCCGTGCTTCCGCTGGTGAAGGTGAGCAGGGCGTCGTGGGACGAATCGCAGTCGGCGATCGGGTTGAGCGGCGCAAGGCGCTCGAGACTGGACCAGCGGGTCGCGCCCGGGACCCGGCCGGCGGTCACGAAGTGCCGTCGGATTCGACGCAGACCCCGGACGGCGAACCGAAGGAGGTGTGCCCGGGCCGGGCCGAGGAACCCGTTGGGGCGCGCGATGCGGCAGCACTGCTCGATGTGGCGGCGCCCGGCGGAGGGATCGAGTACGGTCGCCACCAGGCCGAGTCGGAAGATCCCCAAGAGCGCGACGTAGAGTTCGATGGACATCGGCTGGAAGACGAGTACCCGGTCGCCCTCGCGGAGTCCCGCCTCGTGGAACAGCGCGGCGGCCCGCGCCGAGCGTTCCGCGAGGTGGGCGAAGGTGAGCGTGCGCGTGTCCCCGGCCGCCGCCTCGATGATGGCGGGCTCGTGGGGCCGTCGCGCGGCCTGATCGATCAGAACCTGACTTATGTTCACGTTCTCATGGCAACGCTCTCTCGTAGAGCGTGTAGCGCCGGATCGTAGTGCCGTAGCGTGCGGAAATGCTCCGTGACCGGTTGGTCTCGTGCATCAGGGCGTGAATGGTCCTCTCGAACCCGAGCTTCCTTGCGGCCCGCTGGCAGTCATCCATCAGCAGCCCGCCCAGGCCTTTTCCACCGCACGTCGGATGTACCGCCATCGACTTGACGATCATCGTGCGCAGCGGCTCGCCCCGGCCCGGCTCCATGAGATCCGGAATGCCGAAGATGAATCCGAGGAGCCGCCCGCCCCGTTCCGCGAGCAGGACCAGCTCGGGCACCAGATGGGGACGGATCGGAGTGTAGGAGGCGAGGAACGCGTCGAGCCCGATGGGGCTGTAGAGAAGGTTGTCGGCGAACGCCGCCAGCGACATTTCGTGAATGGCCGCGAGTTCGGCGTCGAAGCGCCCGACATCGATCGTGCGCAGGGTGATGCCGTCGCGTTCGAGCTCGACCCTTCGCGTGTCGGAGCGCGGGTCGCAACGGGAGAGGTCCGCGTTGAGCGCCGAAAAGTAGGTGGCCAGCGGCGCGAACCCGGCGTCGGTGAAGTGCCGGGGCCAGTCGTCGGGATTGTCGGGCTCCAGGAAGAAGGTCGGTTCCGTACCGCGCTCGGTCAGCAGGCGGTAGCGATGCCAGGTGGAGCCGTCCATCGGACCGATGGCCCGTTCGCAACCGTCCGCCCGGTGCCGGTCCAGGGCATGTGCCAACAGTTCCCCGCCGGCGTCCGCGTCGAGGGCGGCGTAGTGGCCGATCAGGCCGGCAGTGGTCGGTGCGCCGCGGGCGTCGCGGGCCCTCCACAGCGAACAGCGCGCGATCAACCGGCCTGCCGGGTCCTGGAGCGCAAGATGACGGGAGGGGGTGGTGAGGCGGAAACCGGCTGGCTCCAACGGCTCCACCGGGCCGGCCGGCAGCGACGACAGATCGTCGGGGTGGTCGATGTCGGATATCGTCGCCACTTGTCCGTTTCCCTGACTGGTCAGAACCGCAGCCTGCCCCCCAATTCGACGCCGAAGCGGCCGCTGCCCACCGCAAGAACAATAGCGGGGGTCGCGCCGCCGCCCGCAACCGCAAGCGCTTCCGAGCGGCCACGCCGAAGTTGAAGGGCTCGCCGAGCGGGTCGGCCGCGTACCGCTCCCGCCGCAGGTTGCGCGAGGGCGTGGCCGGGCGGGGCGCAGGCTAGGACGAAGAGAGCCCGCAGCACCCGCCGGCCCCGCCGGGGGCGCCGCACCGGCGGGTTCTCGACGAGCGGCGGCTCCTCAGAAGAGATTGTCCGCCAGCACATGGAACCTGAGGACCGCGTCGGGTCCGCCGTCGCGTTCCTCGGTGAGCCCCTGCGCGACATCCAGCCGCAGGAGCCCGTCGAGCAGGACCAGCCCCGCGCCCGCCGCCAGGTATTCCCCGCCTTCCGCGGACGCCCGGTCGGCGAAGAGTGACACGCGTGCGTAGCGGGCCGGAAACTGCAGGTCCGCCCGCGCCATCCAGGCCCGCGAGGTGGGGATCGCCTCGGAGTGTCCGCGGAGCCAGGCTCCGGTGGCGCCAAGGTCCCAGAGGTCCTGCGGCAGGGGATCGCCCGAAACGTCCGCCACACCCCCCTGCAGGCCGAGCGAGATGCCCGCTGAGAGCGGGAGAAGGAGCGCGCCTTCGACCATCGTCCTGACGTGCCCGCGGTCGCCCGCCGCCACCCGCACGCTCACCGTGCCGCCCGCGCCGATCGCTTCGCGGCCCAGGCCGCCCCACCACGGCTTCCACGCCAGTTCGGTGCCGACCCGGATTCGTTCGTCGCCGTCCTCGATCTCCCGGTCGCGCTCGGCGAAGAGGCCGAGCGAGAATCCGAGCCGTTCGCCGCTTCCGGGCAGGAACCGCAGGGCGGCGCCCGTCGACCGGTGGAAGTCGAGGGAGTCGCTCTCGAGGATGAGGGGGAGCGGGAAGCCGTCGATGCCCCCCGCGCCCAAGGCGCCGGTGCGGAGCGCGCGGTAGACGGAGAACTGCATGCGGCTCCCGGGCCGGTCGCGCTGCAGGGTGAGGTCGAGGTCGGGGATCTCCCGCCACTCGCGGGTGGCCGCCCGCACCGTCAGCACCGATCTCACCCACCCGAAGTCGCGTCTGGCCTGGGCGCCGATCGACACGCCCTCCACCGGGTTGTAGCGGACCAGGTTGAGCGTCCAGACGGGCGGGTACAGGTACCAGGGGCTGGCTGCCTCGCCGGCGTCGCCGCGAGCGGCGGCGGCGCCCGTGCCGATGCCGGCCAGGGTGTCGCCGAGATGGAGGGCGCCGGCCCGGGCGCGCGCCGGGTCCCACGGACGGTGCGCGGAAGGCGGGCCGGTCCCCGATTCCCCGCTGTCCACGGGCCCCTCCGCCCCGCTAGCTTCGGCGGCGCCCCTCGTCGCGGGCTCCAGCGTCCAGTCGATGACGAACGGGAGGGTGGGGACTACGGAACCGGTCGAGGTGACGCTCTCGATGCCGGTGTAGCCGGTCCATTGCACGTGGCGGGGCAGCCATCGGCCCGGCCGCACGGGGGCGAAGTCGACGATCACCGACGAGATGTCGGTCTCGATGCCGAGGAGCACGGCGGTGAAGGTCTCGTTGATGAGCTGTCCGAACCAGCCCGGTTGCCTGGCCGCCGGGGCGGACGGGACGGTGTCGCCGGCCGTCACGTTGAGCCCCAGCCACCAGCCGCCGGCTTCGCGGAGGACGCCCGTCACCTCGTGGTCGATCCGCTTGGCGGGGCGGTAGGCGGCGCGCACGAGGCCGAACGATTCCGGATCGATCCACATGATCGCCGCGGCGAACCGGATGCTGCGGTAGCGGGGAATCGCGGTGACGGGGATGGCCCGGATGGTGCGGCCATCCTCCAGCGCGAGCGTGGTGGTGTCACCTGACCGGAACTGGTAATATCGCCCGGCGTCGGCGCCCAGCGGGCTCCGTACGGCGATGGCGGCCGCGCCGGCACCCAGAAAGGGGGCGAGGCCTAGGGTGAAGGGGTCGGCGAACGGGTCGACGGGCAGGTGGCCGGCGCGGAGACCCTGAAAGTAGCGGGGTGTGGAGGGGCCGACGCCGGGGTGGCGGAAGTGCTCCTCGAGGAGGTCGAACGAGCCGGGTCCGGAGCCCGACCAGCGGGCGCGGAGGAGGCGCTCGCCGCGCATCCAGGGGCGGTCGTGCCGTCCGGTGGGGGCGTCGAAGGCGAGGCGTTCGCGGACGAGGGCGGTGTGGGTGCGGACGGCCTGCCGGGTGGCGCCCTGGGCCGAGCGCGCACCCGCCACGAGGTGGCGGGCCGTCTCGTCGAGATAGGCGTCCCGCGTGGGGTCGGGGGGCTGGGCGGTGGCGGGTGGGGGGGGGAGGAGGGGGAGGAGGACGGCGAGGAGCGGTCCGTGGTGGCGGGCGTTCAAGTCTTCTCTCCGTGTCGGTCGAATAGTTCGCGTGTGCGCGCGGGCAGGAGGAGGTTGTCGGCGATGGCCGCGATCTCTTCCGCCTCCCTCCAGGCCTGTTCCAGTATCCGGAGTTCGCCTTCCAGCGCGCGGCGTTCCTGTTCCTCATTCAAGGCCATCTCCAGGGCGAGGGTGCCCGGCTGGGACATCCTTGCCATCTCCACCCCCGGCTTCGTCCAGCGGGACATCCTCCTTGCGGCCTGCTGCCTTATGTAACGATCCGGGTGTCCGCTGCGCTCGATTTCGGATACCGCCTCCCGGATCGTCCTGCCCGTGCCGCCCGCGGCGTTGATTCTTGGAAGGATGGCATTCAATACGCGCAGAGCGTCCTCACCTTCGAAGAGTTGCTTCTTCTTGCTCAGGAAGTCCCTGGCCGTCGCCTCCACCGCAAGATCGGACCGGTCGCCCGGCAGGCTGATCCGGGCCTGCACCATCGCGGCCCGGTTCATCCACCTGACCCTTCCATCCGCCGGGCGAAAACGAGCCGATGGACCGAAGGTGCGCCAGAAGTTGACGTAGTGGAAGAGGCTTGCCGCCCCGGTGGCGGCCCCCAGCCCACCGAGCACACCGGCGGTCACCGCACCCCCCGCCAGTCCGATACCGGCGACGGTCCACATCGCGACGCTCCGTCTCCGACGCCTGCCGAACTGGTCCCCGTAGCGCCACGCCGCGAACTCCGGCCGCAGCGGCCTGCCGATCCGCACCAGTTCAAGACCACCGGGGTGGCGGGCCAACCCGATGTTCTCGGACGAAGTGCGGATGCGAGTGTCACGAAACAGCTTCTCGCATATCTCCACCGCCTCCCAGCGCTCCTCGAGCGGGGTGAGATTCCAGCGCTCGCATCGGCGGCAAACCACATCCAGCTCATCCTCGGCCCCACCGGGGAATATAGCCTACCCGACCTCGTGGACCTCGATTCCGCGGGGGCCGACAGGAAGCCCGGTGCCGCTTCTCGCCGGAGACACCCTCATATCGTCGGTTCGTAGTCGTTCACAAGCCGCCACAGACGGGTGTCGTGCTCGCCGACCACACGCGAAACGGCGCGGACCGGCATCTCCTTCACCAGATTCACCACGTGGGTTTCGAACGCCCGGGTGTATCGCTTTCCCGGACGAGCCCAGGGTACGGCTGCACGCCGGACCCCGCAGTCCGGGCAGTTGACCCGCGGGGAGTGCGCGTACAGATGGCACGGACGACCAAGGAAGTCGAGGTGTCGCCAGCTCTTCCGCGCCGTGTCGTAGGCCTTGCACCCCTCTTTCCCGCACGCCGCGCAAGCGAAGGACCCCCCCCTCTCGAAGTTCAGGTGGACCGCCAACCCCGTGCTCACCGGCACGAACTCGATTCGTTCCACGTACCACGGCCCGGCCAGATCCAGGGCCTGGCTCAGCAGGTCGGCCGCGGTCGGTTCCGTCCCGTGCGACCCGGAGTCCGACTCGGTCACAAGGCCTCTCGCACGTGCGGCAGGGTCCGTTGACGGGGTGACGTGCGTGTGCGCATCCTGGGAGGTCTCCTTGCTCTCAACCCCCGGCTTCGACAGCCTTTCCAGCGAATTCTCGGTGGTCGGCCCGCGAATTCCAGGTAGATGCGTTACAATATATGGGTTGAATTCTAATCCATGGGCGATATTTCGGGCTGTTTCGATGAACTCTTGGCGATAATCTGCCCCAAACCCCGCGCCCGCGTGCGCCGGCAACCCGAGGAGGATGACCGATGACGAGAGACTCCGCCGCACTGCGCCAACGGGTAGAAGTACTGCAGGATCGTATCTCCGACCTCTGCGGCGCCATCCTGCGGATCAGCGCCAGCCTTGAACTCGATGCCGTTCTGCGGGAGATCGTAGACAGCGCCCGCGCGTTGACCGATGCCGACTACGGCTGCATCACGACCATCGACGAAGAGGGTCGGCCCGAGCATTTCATCACTTCCGGCATCACGGCGGACGAACACCGCCGGATCACGGAATGGGACGAAGGGCCAAGGTTGTTCGAGTACTTTCGGGACCATCCCAGAGTGTTGAGAGTCCTGGACATACCCGATTTCCTCGGGCGGCTCGGGTTTTCCACCGAAGTGCTGCCATACATGACCCTGCAGGGCACGCCGATCCACCACCGCGGGCGGCACGTCGGCAGTTTCTTTCTTGCCCATCTGGACGACGGGCGGGCGTTCACCGACGAGGACGAAGAGGTGCTTGTCCTGTTCGCCTCGCAGGCGGCCACGGCGATCGCCAACGCCCGCACCTACCGGGACGAGCGGCGGGCCCGGTCCCATCTAGAGGCACTCGTCGACACCACCCCGATCGCGGTGGCGGTGTTCGACGCCAGGACGGGCAGGATGGTGTCGCTCAACCGCGAGCTGAAGAGGCTCGTCGGGAATCTGCACATGCCCGACCATTCCGAGGAGGAGCTTCTGGAGGTCATGACCTGCCGGCGGGCCGACGGACGCGAAGTCGCCCTGAAGGAATTCGCGCTGACGCAGCAGTTGAGGAGTGGCGAGACGGTTCGAAACCAGGAGGTCGTGGTCTCGATTCCCGATGGCCGCTCCGTCAGGATGCTGGTCAACGCCACGCCGATCCTCTCGCCCGAGGGCGAGGTCGAATCGGTGGTCGTCACACTGCAGGATCTGGCGCCGTTCGAGGAGCTCGAGCGGATGCGGACCGAGTTTCTCGCGATCGTGAGTCACGAGCTGCGCGCCCCGCTCACCTCCATCAAGGGCTCCGCGGCCACGGTCCTGACCGCCGCGCCGGGCTTCGCCATGGCGGAAATGCTGCAGTTCTTTCGCATCATTGACGCTCAGGCGGACCAGATGAGCGGCCTCATCGGCGACCTGCTGGATGCGGGACGCATCGCGACGGGCACGCTGTCGGTCTCGCCCCAACCGTCGGATGTGGCCGTGCTGGTGGACCAGGCCAGGAACACCTTCCTCAGCGGCCGCGGCCGTCACGTGGTTCTCGTGGATATTCCTCCGGACCTGCCCCGCGTCATGGCGGACCGGCAGCGCATGCCTCAAGTCCTGAACAACCTCTTCACCAACGCCGCCAGCCACGCTCCGGAGTCGTCGCCCATCCACGTCGCCGCATGGCGCGAGGGAGTTCACGTCGCGATCTCCATCTCCGACCGGGGCAAGGGGATTCCACCGGAACAGCTCCCGCACCTGTTTCAGAAGTACGCCGGTGTCGGCGAGGGAGCGCACGGCCTCCGCGGAGGCCTGGGCCTGGCCATCTGCAAGGGGCTGGTCGAAGCTCACGGAGGGCGCATCCGGGCCGCGAGCGATGGAGAGGGCCGGGGAGCCAGGTTCACATTCACGATCCCGGTGGCCGGCGGGGTCGGCGGCGACCCCGCGGGGTTGAGTTCCACGCCGGATCGCAAGCCGGCGCTCCGGGAGGGACGGAAGCGGCAGAAGATCCTCGTGGTGGACGACGACCCCCAGACGCTGCGCCATGTGCGCGACGTGCTGACGGCGTCAGGCTACTCGGTATTCGCCACGGGCGACCACGAGGAGCTGTCCCGCTTGATCGGCGCCGAGAGACCCTCCCTGGTCCTGCTTGACCTGATGTTGCCCGGGACCGACGGCATCCGGTTGATGCGACGCGTTCCCGCGCTGGCCGATCTGCCGGTCATCTTCATCTCCGCCTACGGGCGTGACGAGACGGTCGCGAGGGCGCTCGGCGCGGGAGCCGCCGACTACATAGTCAAACCGTTCTCGCCAACGGAACTCACGGCGAGAGTCCGGGCGGCGCTGCGGAGCCGCGCCGACCCCGCGCCGTTCGAGTTCGGCCGACTGCGCATCGACTATGACCGGCGCCGCGTGACCGTGGCCGGCCGCCCGGTGGAGCTGACCGCCACCGAGTACGAGGTGCTGCGCGTCCTGTCGACCCTGGCGGGACGCGTAGCGACCTATCGGTCACTGCTACGCCAGGCTTGGCGACGGTGTCCGGACCGCGCCAACCCGAAGCTGGTGCACGCCGTCGTAAAACGGCTGCGCAACAAGCTGGGCGAGGACGGCAGCCGGGCGGCCTACATCGTCAACGAACGCGGAGTCGGCTACCGGATGCCGGCGCCGGGTGAGGAGTAGCGCTCACTCCCCGGGCTTGTGCACCTTGACGGGCTCCGCTCGCGCGGGTCAGTTGCCGTAGCAGCCTCCGGGGCGGCCCCATCCCGGGTAGCGCGGCGAAATGGTGGCGGGCCGGAGCGGCCGCCACACCGGTTTCGGGTGAAAGGGAGACGCACGTCTCATGAGATTGCCCCGCATCGACTACGACCTCGGCATCTTCCGCGGGGACCTGTTCGGGGGACTCACGTCGGCCGTGGTCGCGCTCCCCGTCGCGCTGGCCTTCGGTATCGCATCCGGCATGGGTGCCGCCGCCGGCCTGTACGGAGTGATAGCGGTCGGCTTTTTCGCGGCCGTCTTCGGTGGCACGAAATCGCAGATCTCCGGCCCCACCGGTCCGATGACGATCGCCATGGCGGTCGTCATCACCACGCACGCGTCCACCCTGGCCGAAGCCCTCACGGTGGTCATCCTGGGAGGCCTCATCCAGGTGTTGCTGGGTGTGCTGCGCATGGGACGCTTCGTGGTGTACACCCCGTACGTGGTCATCTCCGGGTTCATGTCGGGAGTGGGACTGATCATCATGTCGATCCAGGCCCTGCCCTTCCTCGGTGCCCCTCCCGCCCCGGGCGGACCGATGGGGGCGCTCCGGGCGATCCCGGAGGCGGTCGCGGGCATGAACACCAGCGCCTTGGCACTCGCGGTGGTCGCCCTGGGCGTCGCGATATTCTGGCCACGCAGACTGGGCAGACTACTGCCCGGCCTCCTGGTCGCTCTTCTCGCGGGTACGGCACTCAGCGTGCTGTGGCTGACCGACGTGCCGGTCATCGGAGACATCCCCCGAGGTCTCCCCTCGATGCACCTGGAGCTTCCCACCCTCGGCTTTCTGGTGCGGGCGCTGCAGCCGGCACTCATCCTGGCCCTGCTGGGCTCCGTGGACTCTCTGCTGACCTCGCTGGTCGCGGATTCGCTGACCGGCACCCAGCACAATCCCAACCGGGAACTGGTGGGCCAGGGCATCGGCAACGCGGTGTCCGGCCTGTTCGGAGGCCTGCCCGGCGCGGGCGCGACCATGGGCACGGTGACCAACATCCGGGCGGGCGGCACCACGCAGGTGTCGGGGGCGTTCCGCGCGCTGCTTGTGCTCGCGCTCCTCCTGGGACTGGGCCGGTACGTGGAGCCGATCCCCCACGCGGTCCTGGCCGGGATTCTCATGAAGGTCGGCTGGGACATCATCGACTGGCCCCTCCTGACGCGCGTCCACCGCATCCGGCGCGAACACCTCTTCGTCATGGTGCTCACCCTGGGGCTCACCGTGTTCGTGGACCTGGTGACCGCCGTGGCGATAGGGCTGATCGCCGCGGGGATGGTGCACGCCCGCCAACTCGAGGGGCTGGAACTCGACAGCGTGGTCTCGGTGCCTCTGCTGGATCACGTCTTCTTCGCGGGGCACGAGGAGGCGGACCGGATGGACCCCTACGCCGCGCGGGTCGGTCTGGTGCGTCTCAAGGGGAGTTTCACGGTCGCGTCCTCCCAGAAGCTGTACAGGGTGATCGGCGGCGACATCAAGGACCACGATGTGGTGATCTTCGACTTCTCAGGCGCCACCTACATCGACGACAGCGCCGCCATGACGATCGGCCGGCTTCTCGCCACCGCCTCCAGGGAGGACACCGAATGCATCGTGGTGGGTCTCTCCGGAAAGGTCGCCGGCATCCTGCACACCCTGGATGTCCTGCGCGACCTGCCCCCGGGCCACGAGGTGCGGGCGATGGACGAGGCTCGCAGCGTGGCGATCGGCCTGTTGGAGGGGTGAAGGCCCTACTTCGCGACGCGACGCGCCTGCGCCCGCCCCATCCCGACCGACAGCGCGATCCACATCGCGGCCAGCGGCGCGGTCGACGTCGCCACCCACACCAGCGTCAGCCCGAGCGCCGCGAAGAGTCCGTCGATCCCCGCTCCGGCCGCGTCGCCGAAGCGGTACAGGAAGACATCGACGACGGGCTTGGCCTTGTACTTCTCCGAGGGCGTCACGACGCTGAAGAGCGTCTCCCGGGAGGGCCTGGAGATGGCGTAGCGGGTCGCCCGGTGCACGGCGCCGAAGATCAGCATCACCCCGTAGACGGGCCACACTGCGAGGACCGCGAAGCCGGCCAGGGTGACGAGCGGCAGCACGGCCAGGGTCCACCCCACGCCCACCCTTCGGATCAGGTGGGTGGTGATTAGGACCTGCGTGATGAGCGTGGCGAACTGGGCTACGTAGTCGAACTCGGCGAAGTTCCCGACCAGCTGGCTGAAGGTGTCGGAGTCCGTAAGGATTATGTTGGCCTGGGTGAAGTAGATCATCGTGTTGGCCACCGCCATGAAAACCACCCAGAGGCCGACGCCGAGCAGGTAGGGGGAGGTGGCGACCGCCAGCAGGCCATCCCGGAAGGAGCCTCCGATCTCGTCGCCCGCGTCCCGCATCGCCATTCCCTCGCCCGGCTCCGGCACCGCCGTGTCGCGCGCCCCCGCCCCGGCCCCGCCCAGAGACGACGCCTCCGAGCGCACCGCCATCCTGTCCAGCACGAGCATGACCGCGATCGCCAGCGCATAGCAGCCGGCCCCGATCAGCATCAGCCCCGCGGGCAGATAGGGAGTCTCGGTCACCGTGCTGATCCGGTTGGCCGTCCACCCGCCCGCGAGCGCCCCGAGCGTGCCCCCGACCCCCACGAACGCGAACAGCCGCTTCCCCTGGTCCACGTCGAAGATATCGACCATGAAGGCCCAGAAGACGCTGGTGGTGAAGAGGTTGATGACGGTGAGCCAGACGTAGAAGGTGTAGCCGACGCCCCGCGACAGCCCGGTCTGGCTATCCGTCCCGATCAGCCCGCCCCCCGCGCGCACATCCTGAACGAGTAGCGCGGCGAACCCGATCAGGCAGACGATCACGAACAGGTAGGCGACCGGAATGAAGCGGCGGCGGTTCATGCGGGCCACGACCCCGCCGAATGCGAGCACGGCCCCGAGCGCCGTGACCGATGTCACCACGAAGAGCCAGCGCAGTTCCTCCATCCCGCGCGCCACGCCCATCGCTTCGCGCACCGGACGCAGGAAGAAGTAGCCGCAGAGAACCAGGAAGAAGAAGAGGGCGGACGCGAGGGCGAGTGGAAGCTCGCCGCGCCGCATGTTGAGGAGTCGGTTCAAGGGTTTGCCCGGCCTTGTCGGCAAGCGACCATCGACTTGCCCGGACGTACGCAACGCGCCCGGGGATTGACCTTCTCGAAAAGAATCCCATCCTCCAACGGAGACAAGCAGTCCACGGCCGACCGGCCACCGAGCCCGGGTTCCACACGCATGAACGCAATCTCACGCGACACACCCCGCAGGATCGTGGCCCGCCTGACCGGCGTCCGCCCGGACGAAGCCGGGGTGGTCCTGCTCTCGGGCGCCTACTTCTTCTGCGTCCTGTCGGCCTACTACGTCATCCGGCCGATCCGCGAGGAAATGGGCGTGGCCGGCGGCGTGGATAACATCCCCTGGCTCTTCACGGGCACGCTGGCCGCGATGCTCCTTGCGCACCCCGTCTTCGCCGCGCTCGTGTCCCGCTGGCCGCGGCGCCGGTTCGTCACGGTGACCTACCGCTTCTTCATGCTGTGTCTGGTCGTCTTCTTCGCCGTACTGAACGCGCTGCCCCAGGGCGGGGCGGCGGCGATCTGGACCGGGCGGTCGTTCTTCGTCTGGATCGCCGTCTTCAATCTGTTCGTGGTGTCGGTCTTCTGGTCCTTCATGACCGACATCTACCGGGAGCGGCAGGGGCGGCGGCTGTTCGGCCTGATCGGGGTGGTGGGTACGCTGGGCGCGGTGCTCGGATCCTCGATTACCGCGTTCCTGGCCGAGATCCTGAGTCCCGCCACGCTGCTCTGGTTCTCGATCGTCCTGCTCGAGTGCGCCGTGGCCTGCATGAAGGGGCTGGACGGGAGGGTGGGGGGAAGGAGGGCGGACGCCGCTTCACCGCCTCCGGACGACACCGTCATCGGGGGGTCCCCTCTGGACGGGATCAAGCGCGTCCTGGCCTCACCCTACCTGCTGGGCATCTGCGCCTTCATGCTCCTCTTCACCGTCGGGTCCACCTTCCTCTACAACATCCAGGCGGAGATCATGGAGCGCACCTTCGCCGACCCCGCCGAACGCACGTCGGTCTTCGCGCGCATCGACCTGGCCGTCAACACCCTGACGCTGCTGACCCAGCTGTTCCTGACCGGGCGCATCATGAAGCGGTTCGGAGTCGCGCTGACCCTGGCGCTCCTGCCGCTCCTGAGCATGGTCGGCTTCCTCGCGCTGGGCGCGGCGCCCGTCTTCGCGGTCTTCGTGGTGTTCCAGGTGCTCAGGCGCGCCGGAAACTTCGCGCTCGCGGTACCCGCGCGCGAAGTGCTCTACACCGTGCTCCCCCGCCGCGACAAGTACAAGGCCAAGAACTTCAACGACACCTTCGTGTACCGCGTGGGCGACCAGGTGGGGGCGTGGTCGTTCCGGGGACTGGGAGCGCTGGGGCTGGGAACGGCCGCGATGGCCTGGTTGATGGTGCCGGTCGCGGGTGTGTGGCTGGGGGTGGCGGTGTGGCTGGGAAGGAAGCAGAGGGGGCTGGCGGGGTAGAGGGGCGGACTCCGCGCCTCGTCCCCACCGCTCGCGACGGCACGGCTCCCCGCTGCGCGCCGCGCAGTCAAGCTCAAGCTTGTACGGACTTCGGCACGGAGGTACCTTGGTGGGTCATGTGCAGCAGATTTCCTCACCTCCCGCCGCTGCCCTTCCTCCTGCTCCTCCCGCCCATCCTCGTCACCGGGTCCGGGTGCGCGATTGGCGAAGCCGAGCGCACGAGGCGTCTGCGTTCCGCCTGCGCCGGCGGCGACTGGAGCGCCTGCGAGGAGATCGGTCTCAAGCTTTTCCACGGTCGGCGGGTCTTTCAGGACGAAGCCCGTGCGATCCCCTTCCTCGGCCAGGCGTGCGACGGGGACCGGTGGGAGGGGTGTCTCGAACTGGGCAGGGCGTACCGGGACGGCCGCGGCGTCGGCGCGGATTCGCGGCAGGCCGCGCGGTACTTCGAGCGCGCGTGCACCGGGGATTTCGGCGAGGCGTGCGCCGAACTGGGCCTCCTCCATGAGGCCGGAAACGGAGTACGCCGCGACCTGACGCGGGCGGCCGACCTCTTCGAGAAGGCGTGCGAGAGCGGGCTCACCGAGAACTGCGTACGGTTGGCCGCCGCCTTCGAGGACGGCCGGGGGCGAGCGCGCGACCCGGTCAGGGCGGCGGAACTGTACGAGGACGCGTGCACCGGGAACGACTACGCCGAAGCCTGTCTGAGACTGGGCCGCCTGTACCGCGCAGGCGACGGCATCTCCCGGGATCCGGTTCGGGCGGCCTCCCTGTTCGAGCACGGGTGCAACGCCGAGAATGCGGAGAGCTGCGCGGAGCTGGCCCGCCAATACGCCGACGGCGAGGGGGTCGACCGGGACCCGAAGCGAGCCGAGGAGCTGTACGGGCAGGCCTGTGGCGGACCGAGGTGGTGGGTTGACGGGGGAGACGGAGAGAGCTGCTACCGCCTCGCCGAGATGTACCGGACCGGGACGGGGGTCGAGCGCGACGAGGAGAGAGCGGACGAGTACTTCTTCCGGGCCTGCCGGCGCGGCTACCGGCTCGGGTGCGCCCCCCCTCCCCCACCCGCGCCCGATTCCGCATGACCACGACGCCCGAAACCGGCGCGCTCATGACGCTGGGCAAGGTCACGAAGCAATACGCCGCCACGGTTGCCCTGCACGAGGTGGACCTCTCCTTCACGGAGGGCATCACCGGCCTGCTCGGAGAGAACGGCGCGGGCAAGAGCACGACGATCAAGATTCTCCTCGGCCTGATCCCGCCCACCTCCGGTTCGGTGCGGGTGCTCGGCGAGGACGTGACCCGCAACCCCCTCGTTCGCTCCAGACTCGGATACATGCCGGAGCACGACTGTCTTCCGTTCGAGGCGCCCGCCGCCGAGTTCCTCTGCCACATGGCCGAAGTCAGCGGATTGCCCGCAACCCGGGCCCGCATGCGGGCGGCGGACACGCTCAGGCACGTCGGCCTCTTCGAGTCGCGGCACCGTCCCATGGGCACCTACTCGACCGGGATGAAGCAGCGCGTGAAGCTCGCCCAGGCGCTCGTGCACGATCCCGACATCGTGCTCCTGGACGAACCCGCGGCCGGCCTCGACCCCGCGGGCCGCGACGACATGCTCGACCTGGTGCGCAAGACCTACCGCGAGTTCGGGATCACGGTGGTCTTCTCCTCCCACCTCATGTCCGATGTCGAGCGCACCTGTGACCGGATCACGGTCCTGCAGGGCGGCCGGGTCGCCAGGTCGGGAGAGGTCGCCGAGTACACCGCCGAAACGCGGACCCTCTTCGTCGAGGTGGACGGGAACCGGGAGCGCTTCGTGTCCGCGTTGAAGGCGAGGGGGGTGGCGGTCGGGGTGGGGAAGGGCGGCGTGGCGGTTCAGGGGTCCGACGAGGATCTCTTCGATCTGGTGAGGGACGCGCTGGTGGAGGCGGAGGCGCCGCTGCGCCGGATGGCGCCCCGCCGGCGGGAGCTGGCTGAACTCTTCACCGGTGTGGGCGAAGACGGCGCTGAACCGGGGCGGGGCGGCCGATGAGCGACGCGACCACCGCGAAGGCCGGCGGCGATCCGAAGGCGGGAGGGGTCGTCTTCGACATCCGGTACCAGCGCTACGGCGGGCCTCGCGAGGGCCGGCGGCGCGCCCGGCTCGCCGTCTACAAGGACGGGTTCCGCAAGGTGCTGGGTCTCGGGCGGGGAGCGAGGGCGAAGCTGCTTCCCTGGGCCTGCATACTGCTCATGGTCGGCATCAGCACCGTCCTGGCTTCCATGGCCGGGTTCGGACAGCGGACCCTGGGAGACGTGGGGGCCGAGATGGTTCCGGGAACGTCCCACTACTTCCTCTACTCGTTCTCGATCACCATCCTCTTCGTGTTCGCGGCCCTCATGGCTCCGAGGCTCCTATGCCCCGACCGCCGCAACGGGACGCTTCACCTGTACCTCGTCCGGCCGCTCACCGCCAGCGACTACGTGCAGGCGCGGTGGGCCGCCTTCCTGACGGTGATGGTGTCGGTCGCGTGGCTGCCGCAGTTCGTACTGCTCGCCGGCCGGGTCCTAGGTCATCCGGAACCCCTGGCCTATCTGGACGCCAACTGGACCGACATCCCGAAGTTCCTGCTGGCCGGGGCCGCCGTCGCCGCGATGGTCACCGCCGTCTCCATGCTCGCCTCGGGGCTCGCCACGCGGCGTGGCTACGCCTCGGTCCTCCTCATCGCGCTCTTCGTGGTTCCGAACGCGGTGACCGCACCCTTCGCGCTCAACCCGCAACTCCAGTGGGTGTCGATGTTCAGTCTCGGCGACGTTCTCGGCGAGACGAACAAGCTGATCTTCAACGGGACCGAGCAGGCCGCGGAGGCCGGAGCGCAGGTGGAGCCAGCGTTCCGGGGACCGGACGACATGGATTCCGTCCCGACGCAGTTCTCCCCCCGCCTTCTCCTGGCGGCGTACCTCGGTTGGCTCATCGCTCCGGGAGCGATCCTGTGGATGTACTACCGCAGGCTGACCCCGTGACCACCCCCGCGGCGGCGCCCGTGATCCGGACCGAGCGCCTGACCCGCTGGTTCGGGAACATAGTCGCGGTCAACGACATCACCCTGGACATCCGCCCCGGCATCACGGGGCTGCTCGGTCCGAACGGTGCGGGAAAGAGTACCCTGATCCGCATGATCGCGGGACTCGCCCGGGTCTCCAGCGGTACCGTCACGCTCTTCGGCGAGCCCGTGCGCAACAACCCCCCGCTCTCCAGGCGGATCGGGGTCATGCTCGAGCACGAGACGGTGTACGGGTTCCTGACCGGGCGCCAGTTCGTGAGGCTGATGGGGGAGTTGCGGGAGGTGACACCCCTCGACGAGGCCGTGGAGCGGGCCATCGGCCATGTGGAACTCCACGATGCGGCCGACCGGAAGATCCGCACCTATTCCCGCGGCATGCGCCAGCGAATCCGCCTCGCCGGGACGCTCGTCCACGATCCCGAGGTCCTCCTGCTGGACGAGCCGCTCAACGGCGCCGATCCGAAGCAGCGCATACACTTCCAGCGTCTCCTGAGAAGGTTCGCGGGCGAGGGACGCACCATCGTGATCTCGTCGCACATCCTCGAGGAGGTCGAACGCATCGCCGACACGGTTCTCCTTCTGGTCAACGGAAAGCTGGCCGCCTCGGGGGACTTCCGCGCGATCCGGGCGGCGCTCAACGAGCGGCCCTACCATGTGCTCGTGGCGTGCGATTCGCCCCGGGCCCTCGCGGCGGCGGTCGTTCGGCTCGACTCCGTGGAAGCCGTCAAGCTGGACCCGGACGGTAGGATCGTGATCCTCAGCCGCAACGTGCGCGACCTCCAGCTCGAGCTTCCGAAGCTGGCCCAGCGGAACTCCGTCACCCTGCGCCGGGTCGTGCCCCTCGACGATTCGCTGGAGAGCGTCTTCGGCTACCTGGTGGACGGCGGGGGCGAGCGATGAAGACACTCTTCCTGCTCACGCTCCGAAGGGTCCTCACCCCCTCGCGCATCCTGACGATCGGAGCCCTGGCGTTCGTGCCCTTCGCGGTGACGTCGTTGATCCTGCTGATCCCGGACGCGCCGGAAGTCGCGATGTTCGAGGAGCTGATCCTGAACACCCTGCTCGCCGGTGCGATCATCCCTCTGGCCACTCTCGCGACGGCCAGAGCGGCGTTCGGGGACGAGATCGGCGACCGCACCCTGGCAAACGTCACGCTGACACCCAATCCCCGCTGGAAGATCGTCCTCCCGAAGCTGCTGGGGGTCGTCTGCGTGCCCGCCCTGGTCATGGCGGCCACCACGTGGCTGACCGGTTACGCGGGCTACGGCGCCGATCTCGCCGCCACCTGCGCCGTGACCATCGGCGCGCTGGCGGCGGTCGTCCTCTACTGCTCCCTGTTCGTTTGGCTAGACCTGTTGACACCCCACGCGGTCGGCATCGGCCTGGCCTACATCGTCGTGTGGGAGGGGCTCTTTTCGCGCTTCGTGTACGGCGTGCGTTTCTTCAGCATCCGCAGCCATGCGATCTCGGTCATGCACGGGGCCGACGAGCGGAGGTTCGCGGAGGGCGCGCACACGGCGCCGGGGCTGACCGCGGCGGTGGCGGCGGTGGTGGTGGTCGTGCTCTTCCTGCTGTCCGTGCGGCGGTTGCGAACGATGGATTCGCCCTGAGGGGAATGTCACGTCCGCCCCTCCGGGGGAGGGGATTTTCCCCGCATGGCGCCACCGGGACTTTCCCGCCCGAATTACCGGGCTTTCCCTCTATTGGGAGCTGACATGCGTTGTCGACATTGAACTACCGGTCCGGAACCCGCCGGGCCGACCACGCGGAAGGAGGCTGGCATGATCGTAGCAATCAGAGTCCGGCAATCGCCCCCGGACGGCGAGTACGAATCCGTCCGGCTCGCCGAGGTAGCGACCATCGGCGAGGTCTTCGCGGAACTCACCGCCGCAGCGCGACACTACACGAACGTCCGGCAGGAGCGCCACCGGGCGACAGCGTGGACATCCTGCGGCAGGGTGCTGGCGACCGTGAGCATGAGCCCCCAAGTCCGTACCCAAACCGCCGGGATGGCCCGGCAGAAACGAGTGTAACCCGATGTCAGCAAGAACCCGTCAAACAACACTTTCCGGGCTCGTTCTCACCGTCATGTTGGCGGCGTGCGGGGACGACCCCGTGGACCCGGTCGACGCGCTCACCAAAACCGAAGCCCTGGCCTTGTTCAAGTCGATCACGGAGGGCCTGGAACTCCTCCCCGGTGACGATATGGAGCCCGGCCCCGTGGACATCGCGGTCCCCTGCCCGCTCGGAGGTCAGGCGAAGATCGTGGGAACGATCACGGTCAATCCGGTCGCCGATACGATCCGGCAGGAGGTGGAAGCGGTGGTCACGCCCACGGGCTGCAAGCTGTCGGGCGACGCCATGACGTTCACCGTGGACGGCGACCCCAGCATGCGCGTCGAGATGTCCGTCGATGTCATCGCGCTCCAGACGATCGTCATGGGCGGCGGTGTCGAGGGCAAGGTCAAGTGGCAACTGGAGGATCGGTCGGGGGAATGCGCCATGGACCTGCCGCTCGATGCGACGGCCGATTTGTCGGACCCCACGAACCCCAAGGCGACGGGGGGTTACAAGGGGAAGATGTGCGGCCACGACATCGAACTCGACGTCACGCTCATCGACTGACCCGGCTTGCCGGCACGGGGCACGGCCCGCGGTCCATAGCAGTCCGTGGATTCCGACTTGGGCGAGCCCGTGGAGCTTCCCCGTCAGGGGCCGGGCAACCTCAAGGCCGTGTTGCACAGCCCGCCGATTCGACAGAGTCTTGCCTTGACTTGACCCTCCAGAAGATACCACGCACATTGACCCCGCTTCGTCCCCACCGCCACGATGTACGGGAAGAGCCCCACAATCTTCACTGTCAAGTCAAAGGCTAAGGACCCATGACAAGGACAATCTGCTTCCGCGCCTTCATTCTCACATCGGCCTGGATTGCCCTCTCAGCCGCCGAGCGCCCGGTCACGGCCCAGGAAGGAGAGAAGTCCTCCTCCGCGCCCGAAGTGGGCATCCTCATGGGATTCGCCCATTTTGGCGACTACACGGTGATAGGGTTACCTGGCGGTGCTCTTCCGGAAGCTGCCGGTCCGCTCTACTTCTCCGCGCCGGTCAGGGACCGCTTGTCCCTTCGAGTGGAAGCGAGGTTCTTGCGGATCAGAGAAGAGGGGGAGCGGGAGGCGGATTCCTTTTTCGGCCTCGGGGGATACGCGACCGTGTCGCTGGGAGGCGGCGCCCCGGGTCCCTACATACTTGCCGGCGGCAGTCTTCACTCCAGCCCCAACTTCAATATTGACGAAACCGAAACCGGAACCTTCGTGGCGGGCGGACTGGGCACCGGTCTTGTCTTCGGATCAGGCCTGGTCGCCCGTCTGGAGACCCGTTATCACCGGCTCCTCTCGGGCTCGGACATCTTCGCTACGAACACCATTCAGGTTTTCGTCGCATTGGGCATCCGGATTGGGTGAACCGAACGGCCCTTCAACGCATACCCTGCGCGCAATCCGCATCACCACCCCGCCTGTCCGCGAGACGAACCGGTTCATCGCCGCAACCGACCACCTGATGGCCGTCGATCCGGTCGCGCCTGAGTCCGACCGGCCTGGTCGAATCGGTAGCGGCGGCCGCAGTCGGCGAAGCTGTTGATTCGCGAGGATGCGGTCCGCGAGCATGTCGTGCAGGACGACGTTGCAGAGGCGGCCGCCGCGGTGGTGGAAGGCGTCGTGGTGGGATAGCGGGGTGTAGCCGAGGGTGGTGAGGAGGGGGTGGGTGGGATGGGGCTCGGGGGGGGTCATGGGGGAAGATTCCGTCTCGATTGCTCTGGAGCAATGAGTGGGCCGGGCCGAGTATCGGCAGAAGCTGCTGGACGAGGGGCACCTGACGTTGCAGTAGAGAGGCTGCTCGATCGGCGTGCCCCCAGCAGGTGGACGGCGGACCGGTACGACCGCCTCCCACCCCTCCTCCTCCGGCAGAATCGCGACTTGCCGGCGACTGGGACTCGTCGGCCGGGCACTCCAGAACGACCAGCACCAGCGGGACCGCCCGCTGGGTCACGCTCGATATCCATGGGCGCGCTCATTGAAGAGAGCCTGGAACTGAGAGGCATCCTCCCGTTGGACACGGCGCGGGATAATCGTCGAGCGCGCGCACTCCAGCGCCGGACTGAGCGACAAGGAGGCGAAGGCCATCGCGGTGCGCGAGACCCGGCGTCATCGGGCAGGGGGGGACGGTGACGGGCGGCATCGGGAGTTCCCCCGGCGCGGATCCTCGACGCGATGCTCGATCGGCGCATCGTACATCTGTCAATCGGCACGTAAAATGTCCCGGTTATCGGCATGGAAAATGTCCCGGTTC
>JAPPGI010000014.1 GCA_028874985.1 Gemmatimonadota bacterium
CCCTACTCTAATCATTTTACCCTCCCGCGTCTCCCCCCGCGTTGGCAGATAGGGTAGCAGGACGGCCGATGCCAAGCCCGACGCGGTCCATGTGCATTCACTGGTCATGGGCGTATTTCCACTTGGCAGATAGCGACCCGCAGGGAGAATCGTAGAGTCATGCCCGACTCCTCGGTCCTATTCCCGCCGAAGCTTCAACAGTCTTATGGTGCAATCGACATCGCCGAGGGCATCCGGACGGAACGAGTATATGAATACGTCGTCACCGGGAGTCCTGACCAAATTGACGAACTCATCGAACTCGCGGCGTGCAACCAGCTCTCCCGCCACAGGGTCGATTACCTCGATGGTAGTGTGCAGGAATTGATTCATGTCCCGAAATTGATCCATCGGTGCTTCCACGCCGGGTGGGCTATCAGGAATGGGCGTAAACGATGCCGGAGCTCGCTGAATTGCCACCCAAAGCAGTCCATCACCGTCCTGGTGAACATCCGACACGATCGGCTCCGTGGGCGCCCTCGTAGGGGCTCCGGGTGACCTAAACGTATACGACAGAAACCATTTTGCGATCCGTTCGATGCGAGTCTTCTCTGTTCCATCAACCCCGTAACGGGAGATGCGGTAGCGATTGAGGTGCGCACTCCAGATATCCAGGCGATCGTTCGATCTCCCGAAGACGCGTCTCACATCCCACCTGACACCGGACCTGTTCTCCGGTCGATTCTTCCACTTTTCCCAATCCTCTTCATCTGCTTCGGAAGCTGCAAGGCTGGATTCAATTGTCCCGTCCGGCCGAAGTGTCTGGATTGTCGTGATACCGGCTTCCGTGCGAACATTGCCCTGAACCGCGATTGTCCCGCCCTTCAGGACCACGGCATCTCGTATGGAGAAAGGTAGCCGGACCTGATCCAGGCTGCGCTCGGCCCGAGGGGCAAGAGTGTGTAAGACATTGGGATAAGCAATCACGAATAACGTGTCGCCCTCTCCGACTTCAATATGCAACCACATTGTGTACTCCGGGAACTCACCGGGGCCCTCTCCGGTCCGGCCAAACGATGACCGATACGTTGCGTCCGCCCCGAAAACGGCGATCAACTCATCTCCTACGACGGGACCCACGATGTAGTTGCCCGCACGATCCCGCGCGACACTGGGCATCGGAACACTCCTGAACCAGACTTGATCCTTTGGAGGAGCGAGAGTAACGGATGGACCTGTCTCAATCACGCAGGTGGAACAGGTGACCCGATCGTCGATCTCCACTACTTCCTGCGCGTCGCCGGATATGACGGATAACGATAGCAGGACGGCCGATGCCAAGCCCGACGCAGTCCATTTGCATTCACTGGTCATCGGCGTATTTCCACTTGGCAGGTGTCGACGCCGCTGGGAGAATCGCAAAAGTCATGCTCAACTCCTCGGTCCCGCCTTTGTACTGTGCGGTGCTTGCAACGTGGCGTTGGTTCTGTCATTTGTCGGCAACTGGTCAACTGCCTGCCTCAGCTCGTCCGGGAGCACGTACCTGGCGACGGTATATCCGGAGCATGTGAAGGAAAGAGCATGGCTTGCAGCATCATAGTCCCAGTTGTCGGAACTGGCAAGAACCTCCTTGAGTTTCGGAAAATCGCCTTCGCCGACTGCGGATTCGATGTCGTCCAAGTGCATGAAGATGTAGCACAGGGAGTGCAGGTTGCCACCGCACTCACCTGGATACCAATCAAGATGACAACCCATGTTGGTGTTGCAGCGGTAGACGATGCCCGGACCTTTGAAGCGGTGGTGCGTGTCCGTTTGACCGTCGGGTACTCCTGTCTCGCACCACCCGCATCCCTCAGGATAGGGATACTGGGCGGAGGCCGGGGCGGGCCACACTACAGCGGCCATGACGACGGCGAAGACGGCGATCAGCGATTTCTGTTGGGGGACCGTGGACGAACTCATGTCATCCTCCTTTTCGGATGTGTGAATGCCGGGCTACTGTGAACCGCCAGCCGACCGACCGTCGGCCTGACTCCATTCCCGACCTGGGAGTTGTCACCAGCAATTGTCGTGCCAACAATTTGCCGATTCTGGCGGCGTAGGGGGGAGTGTCCCGTAAGGTCTGTGCTGTACTGTACTTCCGATACCGAACCATGTGGCATCCGCCCTCCGGCCCAACCCTCCATACCAGGCGGCCAAGTGTCGGACTGTTGTCGCGCGCTACAACAGTCCGACACCTCCGCCATCGCGAAACCCCGACGCTGCCGGGAGACCGGTCGTCCACTCCACCCCTCCCTCTCCCGAGTCACCGCTTCAACCACTGGTACACCGTCGAGCGGTGGATTACGAGCATCCTCGCAGCCTCGCTCACATTCCCGTCCGCAGCATCCAGCGCCTCCGCCAGCATTCGCCGCTTCTCCTCGTCCGTGGCCCGCTTCCAAGACTCGGCTGTCCACCGGTGCCGCCTCGGCTTCGCTCCGATCCGCTGGTTCTGAATCGCCTTCTCGACCACGTCCGGGTCGATTACAGCATCTTTCGCGAACATCACGCAGTACCGGAGGACGTTCAAGAGCTCCCGGATGTTCCCCGGCCAATCATGGTCTCGCAGCCGGGCCGCAGCTGTCTCCGTCAGCCTCCACTCGACACGCGTTTCAGCATAGGTCTGCCGGAGGAAGCGCTGGACGATCCCCTCGATCGCCCGCCGCCGCTCCCGGAGCGGAGGTACTTTGTAGCGTGGCGACATCCGACCAACCAAGTCCTCACGGAAGACACCCTCTGCAATCGCCGCACCCAGATCCCTGTTCGTCGCGGCGATCACACGGACGTCCGCCTTGAGAACCGGGGTTGATCCCATGCGGCTGAACTCCCTGGTCTCCAGGAACATCAGGAGCATCGGCTGCACCGCGGAGGGCAGGGCACCCAGCTCGTCGAGAAAGAGCGTGCCGCCCGCCGCCGCTTCGACCAGTCCGGCCCTGGACTCCGTCGCGCCGGTGTAGGCTCCCTTCACATGCCCGAACAGCTTCGCCTCCGCCAGTGACTCCGTGAAGACCCCGCAGTTCTGCGGCACGAACGGTCCGCCGGCCCTGGAACTCAGGTCATGCAGAATCCGGGCGAGGTAGCCTTTCCCGGATCCGGGCTCGCCAAGCAGGAGGATGTGGGCATCCGTTGGCCCGGCATGGGTGGCGAATACCCGCATATCCTCCGGAAGATCGTTCCACTCGTCTTTCCAGCGGTCTGCAAAGTCCGTCATCATCCCCTCCGTTCACGGCAGACCACACCGCAGCCGCCGCTTGGCCGGAGTTGGTGGGAACCAACGCTGAAACCTGGTGCCAAGCACCTAGGCGCTACCGTAGGGGAAATGGGACTGAGGATCAAGTGGCCGGATGGGATGACTGGTCCCTACTTCATCAAGGTGCGCAGACGCCACAGAGTGCCGGATGATCGGGGGCGATCCGGTGCTCCACGGTCGCGGATGATTCGTAGACCCTTGCCACGCAATCACTTTGCCTTCCGCGAGGCCCCTTGCATGGCCGGTCACAACAGTGCATCGCGGCCACCGGACGGGGCCACACCGTCGAAGGGAATCCCTGCGGCCTACATCCCCCCCGCCGCCAGAAAGTCCGCCACCTCCTCCCCCGTCACGTAGAACTCCCCCAATTCGGAGCCGTTTTCCGGCCCGTGCCAGTCGGACCCCCCGGTCAGCACGAGACCTTCCCTCCGGGCCACATCCTCCAGTTCCCCCACGCCCACGGACACGCGCGTGGCCCGGTACGCCTCCAGCCCCCGGAGCCCCGCGTCCACCAGCCGCGGCAGCAGTCGGCGAAAGTGCTCCGCCGACGGATGCGCCCACACCGGGATTCCGCCGGCGGCCAGTATCACACGGGTCACCTCCTCGGGAGTCGCGATCCGGGTCGGCACATACGCGGGACAGTCGTTGCCGATCAGCCGGGCGAACGCCTGGCCGACGCTGGCGACGTATCCGGCGCCAACCAGGGCGCGGGCCAGGTGCGGGCGTGAGTACGCCACCTCGGCCGAACCGCGCTGCTCGTCCAGTTGCCGTCCGGTGACCGTCACGCCCTGCAGCGCAAGCCTCTCCACCATCTCGGCCATGCGGGCGTCGCGGCGCTCGTGGTTGCGACGGGTGTGCTCAACGAACGCCACGGACCGGACATTCACGAAGTAGCCCAGGATGTGAATGTCCGTGTCCTCGAAGGTGCTGCTCATCTCGATGGCCGGGATGATGTGCAGCATTCGGCCCCGCGCCGCCGCAACGGCCCGCTCCACGCCCGCCACAGTGTCATGGTCCGCCAGCGCCAGCACGTCCAGCCCGCCCGCGATCGCGCGATCCGCGACCTCCTCCGGCGACACGGTCCCGTCGGAGGCGGTCGAGTGGACGTGGAGGTCGAGCTTCACGGGCGCGCGGCCCCTGTTCAGGGACCACGCACTGAAACCGTCGCGCGTCCCTCCAAGGCTGTCGGCTCGCCCTTCGCTGCCACCACGACCCTGGTTTCGACCCGATCCGCCAGTACCGTCACCTCGTTGGATTCGACCTTCATCACGCCACCTCCGACCTGGAACTCCCGCCTGCTTCCCGACTCGGGCTCCACCGACAACGGCCCCTCGCCCATCAGCGTCAGGAACGGCGCGTGCCCCGGCAGGATCCCCACCCACCCATCCCACGCCGGCGCCACCAGCGACCGCGCGGTCCCCTCGAACACCACCTCTTCCGGCGTCACCACCTTGAGCCGCATCGACTTCGGCACGGTCAGGCCTCCACCCCCATCTCCCGCGCCGCCTCGATCACCTGCTCGATCCCGCCTTTCATGTAGAACGCCTGCTCGGGCAGATGGTCGAACTCGCCCGCGGCCACCCGCTCGAACGACTCGATCGTCTCCTCCAGCCGCACGTAGCAGCCCGGAATGTTCGTGAACGCCGTCGCGACGAAGAACGGCTGCGACAGGAACTGCTCGATGCGCCGCGCCCGCCCAACGATGATCTTGTCCTCCTCGCTCAGCTCGTCCATGCCTAGGATCGCGATGATGTCCTGCAGGTCCTTGTAGCGCTGCAGGATCTCCTTGACGCGCCCCGCGACTTCGTAGTGCCGCTCACCCAGGAACTGCGGGTCGAGGATGCGCGACGACGAGTCGAGGGGATCGACGGCCGGGTAGATCCCCTTCTCGGCGATCGAGCGGGAGAGAACGGTGGTGGCGTCGAGGTGGGCGAAGGCGGCGGCGGGGGCGGGGTCGGTGAGGTCGTCGGCGGGGACGTAGATGGCCTGCACCGAGGTGATGGACCCCTCGCGCGTCGAGGTGATGCGCTCCTGCAGTTCACCCATCTCGGTGCCGAGCGTGGGCTGGTAGCCGACCGCCGAGGGCATGCGGCCGAGCAGCGCCGAAACCTCGGAGCCGGCCTGGGTGAAGCGGAAGATGTTGTCGATGAAGAGGAGGACGTCCTGCTTCTCGACGTCGCGGAAGTACTCGGCGATGGTGAGGCCGGAGAGACCCACCCTCAGGCGCGCACCCGGGGGCTCGTTCATCTGGCCGTAGACCAGCGCGGTCGACTCGAGGACGCCCGACTCCTTCATCTCGATCCAGAGGTCGTTGCCTTCGCGCGTGCGCTCGCCCACGCCGGAGAAGACCGAACGGCCGCCGTGCTCCATGGCGATGTTGTTGATCAGCTCCATGATGATGACGGTCT
>JAPPGI010000173.1 GCA_028874985.1 Gemmatimonadota bacterium
AGCGGAATACACGCACCGGACCCTACGGGCACCGCGCCACCTCCTGACCCTACCACGCAACGTTGCAATCGTGGCGCGTGACACCAAGGGCGCCCCAGCCGCCCCCGGCGGTGTCGGAAGAACAGGAGGTGATCTCGTGCGCCAGCCCGAGACCGGGCAATTCAACCTTCGTCCCTTCAGCCTCCGCCGCAAATCGATCCAGATCAACCTGGCCATGCTGGCCCTGCTGGTCGTGGCCGTGCTGATTCCGGTATACGGCCACCACTCCATCGACAGGATCCGGGAGGCGCTCCCGAACGAGGCCGTCGAACCGGGCCTCCCGGGCGCACCCTCAGCCATCGTTGCCGAACCGCCCGCCGCGGTCATGCAGGCGATCGAGGACGCCCGTACCCGCTGGATCGTGCCCGGGATCGCGGCCGCCGCGCTCGCGGTGTTCATCGCGTTTCGGCTGCTCTCCGTCGGAGTGCGTTCGGTAGCCCTGGAGATCTGGATTCGGCGCATGGGAGCCGGCGATCTCGACTACAGGGTCGAAATGAAGGGCAGGGACGAAATCACGCAGTTGGCAGTCGCCCTGGAGGAATTGAGACAGCGTTCCATCAAGGCCATGCAGCTGGACCTGGTCAAGGAGCTGTCCGAGGGACTCAAGGAGAAGAACGCGGAGCTCGAGCGGGTCCTGGAGGAGCTTCGCCGGTCGCAGGAGCAGATCGTCGCCCGCCAGAAGCTCGTGGAACTGGGGGAGTTGACCGCGGGCGTCGCCCACGAGATCAGAAACCCGCTGAATTTCATGAAGAACTTCGCGGCCGCCAGCGACGATCTGCTGGAGGAACTGACGCAGACCCTGGACCAGCTGAAAAGCCGGCTCGAACCCGGGCAACACCGGCTGCTCGCCGAGATCTCGCACCACCTGAACGACAACATGGGACGCATCCAGTCCAACGGTGGGCGCCTCGACCGCATCGTCGACGACATGATCAAGATCGGGCGCGGCGGCGGGAGGCGGCGGCACGTCGACATCAACGCACTGCTGGCGAAGCAGACGCAGCTCGCCTACCGGAGCGCGCGCGCCCACGACCGCAGGCTCCACCTGGACATCACGACGGCGTTCGACCCGGAAGTCGGTTCGGTGCCGATCGTTGCCGAGGACATGGCCCGCGTGTTCGCCAACATCGTGGGAAACTCGTGCCACGCGACCGCGGACAAGCTCCGGCAACGCGAGGAAGCCGGCGACGATTCGTACGTGCCCGCGCTGCACCTCGCGACGCGGCGGAAGAACGATGCCATCGAGATCAGGATCCGAGACAACGGAACCGGTATTCCCACCGACGTCATGGAGAGAATCTTCAACCCATTCTTCACGACAAAGGAAACCGACAGGGGCACGGGCCTGGGGCTGAGCATCTCACACGACATCATCCGGCAGCACGGCGGATCGATCACGCCGGCCTCCCGGGCCGGAAGCTACACCGAGATGGTCATCGCGATTCCGGCCGCGGGCGGGAAGCCGGCGGCGGGCGCATGGGAGCATTCCGCAGCGGAAGTTCGTCCTGCCCGACCAGCGGTACGAAGCGAACCGCACCGAGTTCCTCCCGTGTGAACGAACCCTTCGGGCCGCGCCGCAAGCGGACCAGCGACTGTCCCCGCCAAGGGCGGCCCAACGGCATGACCAGGCGGCCCTCCGCAACGAGCTGGTCGCAAAGCGCCTCGGGTACGTCCGGCCCCGCGGCCGCAACCACGATGGCGTCATAGGGAGCGTGCTCGTTCCAGCCCGCGGTTCCGTCCCCGTAACGAACGTGCACGTTTCCGTACCCCAGCCGGTGCAGTCGCTCCCGGGCCCCTTCCGCCAGCACGGCGTGCCTCTCGATCGTGTACACCTCCGCCGCGATCAGGCCGAGCACGGCCGCCGCGTACCCCGAGCCGGTCCCGACCTCCAGAACCCGGTCTTCGGTGCCGAGCTCCGCGGCTTCGGCCATCCACGCGACCACGTACGGCTGCGAGATCGTCTGGCCTTCCCCGATCGGGAGGGGTCCGTCCGCGTAGGCCCGATGTGACAGGCCGGGCCGGACGAAGTGCTCGCGCGGCACGCTGGCCATCGCATCCAGAACCCGCGCATCCGAGATTCCGCGGCCGGCGATATGGCGGCGCACCATCCGGCGCCTGGCTCTCTTCAGCCTGGCTGCGCGGACCCTCAACGAGCGCCGCCGGGAGCGTGCGGCCCCGGCCAGAAATCGATGCCCCCCGACTGGTGTTCCAGCTCCACGGTGGCCACCACCGCAAGCGACCGCAGGTCGATGACGTCGAGGGTCCCCCGCACCGAGCCCACCGACTCGTTCGAGACGAAGGCGTAGCGCCCGTCCGGGCTCGCCACCACCCCGTGCGTGACCGTCCGCGAGGTCGCCGGCCGCCCCACCTCCGCACCGCTGGCGAGGTCGAAGACGGCAACCGCCTGCTCACCCTTCAGCGTCGCGATCAGGCGCTCCCCGTCCGCCGTCACTTCCAGGTTGTACGGCGCCCTTCCGGTGGGAAACCGGCGCGAGACCTCCCATCGCTCCGTATCGACCTCGAGTATCTCCCCGTTCCTGTTGCACGCCACGTACACCACGCGGTTGGCTCGCGATCCCAACCCCGGCTCGACCCAGGTCGGGCTGCAAACCCGCCCGCCGACGTCACCCGGGCCGGCTCCATCCGAACTCCCGTGGCCCATGTCGTGCTCCCCGTTCCCCTCCCCGGTCACCACGCGCTCCCGGCCCGGCGTCACCTCGAAACGGGTGCTGACCGCCAGGGTCGCGAGGTCGATCTCGACCAGCTGGTCGGAGTGCATGCAGGCCGAGTAGTGCCGGGTCCCGTCGGGCCGCACGCGGCTGCCGTGCGGCATCAGGCAGGTCTCGACCTTCGTGACCTCGACCATCTCCGGCGTGTAGACGACCGAGATGTCCGAAGGGACCATGTCGCCGTGCAGGTTGAAGTTCGCCACCAGCATGAACTGCCCGTCCGGCGTGATTCCCATGGTGGCCGGGAACAGGCCCAGCCGAGTGCGCGCGAGCAGCGTGTCCGGGCCGGCGTGAAACTTCCACACATGGCCGTAGGGGGTCCCGTGGGCGATGGTCACGTACCAGTATCGGCCGTCGGGAGAGACGCTGAGCCCATGGGCACCGTCGTTGTCGCCGGGCATGATCCCGACGGCGATCTCCTTCTCGACGGCCGCGCCGACCCCCGGCGTGAAGGCCACGCGGCTGATCAGGTCCGACGACTCGTTGGCGACGTAGACGCGGTAGACGGGAGGCTGGGCCGAAGCGCCCCCCGCGAGGAGCGCGAGCGCCAGCCCCAAAGCCCCCGCCATCGTCGGCGGCCGCGGCGCACGCCGACTCACGACACCGGCGGCTTCTTCTTCGGCACCACCCGCAGCACCCACAGCCCGGAGTTCAGGTCCGCGACGAAGACATGACCCTTGAACGGCTGCGGTCCCCAGGCCATCGGCGAGTTGGCCACGTGTCCGTCCGGTGCCCCGGTGGGGAACCACGCGATCTCGCGCCCCTGCCTGTAGAGGTCGCCCCTGAGTTCGCCCGACACGTCCACCACCCTCAGCCCGGCCTGGTAGTAGGCCACGTACATCCGGTCGTCCTCGACCCACAGATTGTGCGCGCCGGCCTCCGGAACCTCGTAGCGGGCCACCTCGCGCGGGTTCTCCGGATCCTCCATGTCGAGCACGTGAACGAAACCGCGCGACCCGTCCCCGGGGTGTCCGTTGCGCGAGATGCAGTCGTCGCAGTCGAAGATCTCGTCGCCCACGAAGAGGTAGCTGCGACCGTCGGCGTTGGTGTAGGGGAAGGCGACGTGCGTGTTGCCTTCCTCGTACGCGAAGCTGCTCACCTCCACCGGCTCGGTGGGCGTTCCCCCCCAGCGGCCGTCCCCCACGTCGAGGACGTAGACGCCGTCGTGCCAGTAGGAGACGTACGCGAGCCCGTCCACGACCCAGATGTCGTGCAGGTACTTGCCCGGCCTGTCGATGCCCCACCTGCCCACCTCCTCCACGTCGTCCGGGTCGGAGATGTCCAGAATGTGGACGTCCAGGGTGCCGTTGTGGATCGCGTAGAGGATGTCGCCCGCGAAGAAGACGTTGTGCACGCCCCCGGTCAGGTCCTTCGTGTGGCTGTCGGCGATGACCGGATGGGCCGGGTCGGCGAGGTCGAGGACGACGATCCCGTTCTTGCGGTCCGATGCCCCCTCGCGCGTGATGACGGCCACGGTCGCGTCGTCGTTCACCTTGACGTCGTTGACCACCCGCGCGTCGACCTCCACGAAGTCGGTGAGGACGGGGTTGGCCGGGTTGGTCACGTCCCAGGCGAGCATGCGCTGGCCCCCGGCGTGCGTACCGGTGTACACGTAGTGGCGCCCGTCGACGCCGGTGAAGGCCCACAGGTCGGAGGTGGGCCGGTCGGCCACGAGACCGCGTCCGGCGACGACGATCTCGTGCTCCACACCCCGTTCGACGATCTCCACCAGCGCCTGGCCGGTCCGGCCGGCGACGTCCGCCACGACCCTGTACAGGCCCGCCCGTTCGGCAACGAAGGCACCGTCCGGATAGACCGACGCGCCCATGTCGGCACGGGTCTCGAAGGAAGCCGCCGAGAAGTCCGCCGACGTCCCCTCCACCACATCGCCCTCCGCGTCACGCGCGACCACCGTGTAGCGCAGCACGTCTCCAGTACGCCCCCGTGACGGCCCCGATACCTCGACTGCAACCACGGGGTTCTCCTCGACCTCGAAGGACCAGGCGCCCTCGACTTCGCCGACGGCGGCGGTGACGGTCACCGCCCCCGGCAGCAGCGACCGCACGAATCCCCGCGCATCGACGGTGGCCAGGCGGCGCCGGTTGCTCGTCCAGGTCACTTCGACCGCCTTTCTGGCCTCCCCCTCCGCGGTAAGTGCCCGAGCCTCGAGCCGGATCACCGACCCGGCCAGGAAGCGTACGCCCGGATCGACAACCTCGACGGCCACCACCGGCCGCCCGATCACGCTCACCGGCGCGCTGAAGGTGCGGATCTCGGGCGGCCCCGTGCCGGCGGCGGGCGGAACCCGAAACGCCATGCGAAGCTCGGCCTTCCCTTCGGCGACGCCCCTGATGTATCCCTCATCCAGCGCCGCGAAGCGCGATTCGAGGTTCGGGAGAATCGTAATGCCGCGCACGACATCGCCGTTCGCGTCGTAGGCGACCATCTCCACGTCTTCGCCCAGCGCCAGGGAATCCCCCACCTCCACGACGACCTCCGCCGGCTCCGTGCGCACCACGGCGACCCGGGCGCCGATCTGGACTGCCGCCGGGTATCCGGGCGTGACGGGAGCAGCGGCCACAAGCGTGTCCGCCGCGGCACTGTCCGCCGCCGCCGGCTCCGGTTCGGTCTCCGCGGCGGGAGGAGGCGCCTCGGACGGCGGGGGCGTTCGTGAGGGATCGACCGATACCCGTGACGCCCGACCCGGCCCGCAACCGGTCAGGAACAGGGTTGTCGCGAGCACCCAAACAGCCGTTCCAACCCCTCCTTCAAGACGTGCAGTAGAGTCGGGGGGTGGCGCGGTGCCGGGTAGGGTCCGGTGCTTCATTTGTCC
>JAPPGI010000004.1 GCA_028874985.1 Gemmatimonadota bacterium
CCTACTCTAATCATTTTACCCTCCCGCGTCTCCCCCCGCGTTGGCAGATAGGGTACCTCCCGAACTGGGGCAGCTTTCCACCCTGAAAATACTGGATGCCTCCGAAAACGACCTGTCCGGATCCATTCCTCCAGAGCTTGGCAACCTGTCCGGCCTGGAGTTGCTCGCCCTTGACCAGAACAGGCTGTCGGGACCGCTTCCGCCCGAACTCGGCAACCTCCGGGCCCTGGAGGACCTGGTTCTCCGGAACAACTTGGTGGATGGACCGATTCCGCCCGAACTCGGCAACATGCGGAGTCTGCAGCAACTCGATCTCGCCGAGAACGGTCTGACGGGCGCGCTTCCCCCTGAACTCGGGAGCATCGGTCTACTCAGAACCCTGTCGATCGCGGGCAACCCGCTGGCCGGTCCGCTCCCGGGAACCCTGACCCGGCTGACTCTGGAGAGCTTCCACTGGAACGATACCGACCTCTGCGCCCCGACCGACGACGCCTTCCAGGAGTGGCTCAACTCGATCGACGATCACCTGGGTGACGAGAACTGCTCCTGAGGGACCGTCAACGAAATCGTCAACCACCCTCCGCCAGCCGCCACACCTGCGCCACCAGGAAGCACACCACGAACCCCATCGCCAGCGGCAACACCGCCGACAGCGCGGTCCAGCGACCGCTCCCGGTCTCCTTGAAGATGGTGTAGATGGTCGTGGAGCACGGATTGTGGAGCAGGCTGAAGAGCATGAGGTTCACGCCGGTCAGCAGCGTCCATCCCCCGGCCGTCAGCAACCCCTCCACCTCCACCACCGAGTCGCTCTCGAACATGACCCCCGCGCCTTCCCCGAGCGCGGGGTCGCCGAGCGTCGCCACCGTCAGCATCAGCACGGTGGGGATCACGATCTCGTTGGCGGGGATCGCGATGACGTAGGCGAGCAGGATCACCCCGTTCAGTCCGAGCAGGATCCCGAAGGGGTCCAGGAGGCCGACGCCGTGCTCGGCCAGCGAGGCCCCTCCCACCGGGATGTTCGAGATCAGCCAGATCACGGCGCCGGCGGGAACCGCGAAGAGAACGGCGCGCCACAGGATGATCAGGGTGCGGTCGATGACCGAGGTGTAGAGGGTCTGCAGCACGCGCGGGGGGCGGTAGGGGGGAAGCTCCAGCGAGAAGGTGGTGGCCTCGCCCTTCAGCACCGTGCGGGAGAGTCCCCACGAAGTGAGGAACATGAAGACGATGCCCAGCAGCGCGATTGACACGACCGCCCCTGCCGAAACCACCCCCGCCAGGTGGGGCGGCACCAGCGCCCCGATGAAGATCGTCGCGATCAGAATCTGGGTCGGCCAGCGCCCGTTGCACAGCGAGAAGTTGTTCGTGATGACCGCGATGAGCCGTTCCCTTGGACTGTCGATCACGCGCGTGGCGACGACGCCGGCGGCGTTGCAGCCGAAGCCCATGCTCATCGTGAGCGCCTGCTTGCCGTGCGCTCCCGCCCGCCGGAAGAGCGAGTCGAGGTTGAAGGCGACCCGGGGCAGGTAGCCGAAGTCCTCGAGCAGTGTGAAGAGGGGGAAGAAGATGGCCATGGGGGGGAGCATGACGCTCACCACCCAGGCCGTCGCGAGGTAGACGCCGTCGAAGAGGAAGCCGCTCAGCCACCAGGGCATTCGCACCCACTCGCCGAAGGACCCCAGGGCGGGGTGGACATTGTCGAGCAGCAGGGTCGCCAGCATCGCCGAGGGCACGTTGGCGCCCGCGATCGTGAGCCAGAACACGACCGCGAGGATGCCCAGCATGAGGGGGAAGCCGAAGACGCGGCTGGTCAGCCAGCGGTCCAGCCGGCGGTCCAGGCCGGCACCCGCCCGGCGGGCTCCCCGGCGCACGCACACCGCCGCGATCCTGGCGGCCTCGCGGTAGAGGTTCTCGGCGAGGGCGTCGTGGAAGCCGGGCCTCAGCGTCCAGCGATGACGCGTCGCCGCCTTCAGTATGCGGGCGCGGCCCCGGGGAACCCCGTTGCCGTCGTCGCGAGGCGGTGGCGGGCCGCCCGCTCGCGCGTCCCCCGCGCGAGCGCCGGCCTCCACCTCCCAATCCAACCGCCCGATCTCGCCAGAGCGCACGGCCTCGGTGACGCGCTCGTCGGCGTTGAGCAGCCTCAGTGCGATCCAGCGCGCGTTCGGCAGCTCCGGGAACTCCGCGGCCACCAGCGGCGCGATCGCGTCCACGGCCTCCTCGACCGCCGCGGGGTGCGAGCCGATCCGGTGGGGGCGGTTCCTGCGATCCCCCGCCGCCACCTGGGTGGCCGCCTTCAGAAGCGGGTCGATCCCCTCCTTCCGGCGCGCAACGGCAGGTATCACCGGCACGCCCAGTTCGCGCTCCAGCCGCCTCGCGTCCACCGAAATGCCGTGGCGCCGGGCTTCGTCCACCAGATTGAGGCAGACCACCACCCGGTCGGTGATCTCCAGGATCTGGAGCACGAGGTTGAGGTTGCGCTCAAGCCGGGTCGCGTCGACGACGACGACCGTCACGTCCGGCCGCCCGAAGAGGATGAAGTCGCGCGCCACCTCCTCGTCGGCGCTTCCCGCCTGCAGCGAGTAGGTGCCCGGCAGGTCCACCACCTTGACCCGGCGGCCATCGTGCAGGAACGCTCCCTCCGCCCGGACCACCGTCTTCCCCGGCCAGTTGCCGGTGTGCCGGCGCAGCCCGGTCAGCGCGTTGAAGACGGTGGTCTTGCCGACGTTCGGGTTGCCCGCGAGCGCGATCAGGTGGTCCCAGCGGTGGGGGCTCAGACCCAGGCGGACCAGGTTGCTCGCGCGCTGCGGCGCACAGGCAGCGCGCGGGGAGGAGCGGGCCGCGGTCTTCACGACGCTCCTTCGGCCTCGTCGGCGCCGTCCACCTGGATGTGCGCCGCCTGTTCGCGCCGCAGTGCGACCAGCGCCCCCCGGATGTCGTACGCGACCGGGTCGCCGGCGGCGCTGCGCATGCGCGCTTGCACCACCGTCCCCGGCACCACGCCGAGGTCGAGCAGGCGGCGTCGCGCGGGCCCCCGGCACAGCGGCGAGATGCCCGCGACCGTCGCCGAGTCACCCGGCCCGATGTCGGCGAGGGTCCGCGACCACCTCGCTCCGGCCACTTCGTCGGAAGGCTCAACCGTGACGTTGCGGGCCAACGCACTGGAGATCTCGTAGCGCCTCTCCCCGCTTCGGAAGCACACCCGGCCCGTCCCGCCCTCCAGCCGCTCCACCGGCGCCATCAACCCGAGTCCGAGGCCCACGAGCTCGCGGTAGATCTCCCTGGGCTCGTCCTCTAGGTGTGTGATCAGACCGCACTCACCCGGCTCCAGCGAGGAGAGCGGGACCCCGGCCCGCGCCGGCATCTCTCCCGCGGCGGTCGGAATCGGGTCCCCGTGGGGATCGTAGACGGGGTGGCCCAGCGCAGCCGCCAGGTTGTCCGCCTCCGCCGCGGAGAGGAGGTGTTCGTGTGTTTCGGCCTCCCCGTGCCAGTCCTCCGGCGGGGTGGCGGTGCGGTCGGCGAGGAAACGCTCCCAGAGCCGGTGCGTCCGTACGATGTGGAGCGCCTGGGCCCTGCCGGGCTCGGTGAGCCGGAAACGGGCCGCCCCCGCGGTGACGAGCCTCCCTTCCTCCAGCCGTTGCAGCATGCGAATGGCCCGGTGGCGAGGCATCCGGGCGCCGCCGGCCACGCTCTCGGCGGTGGCGGGGAGGCGCTTGTACTCGAGCTTGTAGAGCTGCTTGAGCACGTCCTCCATGTGCACGCGCTCCCCGAGACGGTTGACGCGCCGCAGCCGGGCGGCGATGCCGCGGACGGGCCAGGCGACGGCCGCGCAGAGGAGGACCAGCGCGAAAAAGACCAGAAGCGCAACGGTGGGATCGGGCATGGCGAAATTTAGGCGTGCCTAATTTTCTTCGCAACCGGACGCCGGTTCATGCCGGACCGGGATGCGCGCGCACGCGGCCTCCCGCCGCGCGGCCGTCACTTCACGCGAGGGTGAACATCCCGTTGAGCTTCGTGCGTCCCACGAGCCGGTACCCCCGGGCCACTATCCACGCCTCGAGTTCCGTGGGTCCCGGTCCCTGTCCGCCACGGCCATGGGCGAGTTCCACGATCAGTCGGCGCGGCCACCGGTGCCGCGGCGACTCCGTCATGTAGGGCTGGATGACATCCGCTTCGCGTCCCTCCACGTCCACCTTGAGGCAGTCGATCCGGTCCAGCTCCGCCTCCTCGACCACGTCGGCGAGGGTGACGACTCTGACCTGCACGGTTCCGGACCCGGCCGTTCCGGCGGCCTCCTCCCCGTCCGAGGCCAGCCGGTTATTTCCCGAGTTGCGCGACGCCAGCATGAGCGTGCCCTCGCCCGGTGCCGCCGCCACGGCGGCCTCGACCACGCGCACGCGCTCCCGGGCCCCGTTGATGCGCACGTTGTAGCGCAGCTGGCGCGCCAGCGCGGGGTCGGGCTCCACCGCTACCACCCGCACCCCGTCGCCCGCGTGCGAGAGCACCCAGAAGGAGTAGGACCCGGCGTTGGCGCCGACATCCACGAAGGTGAAGCCCGGCGACAGCCATTCCCGGAGCAGCGCGCGTTCGGGGCGGTCCCATGACCGGGGCAGGAAGAGGACCCGGGCCTCCGACACCGAGCGGTCGGGGAAGAGCCGGAGACGGTATCCCCACAGCCGGGTGTCGACGGGGCCCTTCAGACGCAGCCGCGCCAGCCTCCGAGCGAGGAGGGCGAAGCGGGTCCACGGCCATCCGGCGGGCAGGGAGCGGGCCGCCACCAGCCAGAAAGCCCCCCATCCGCCGGGACGATGGATCCCCCACGGACTTGCCTCGCCGAACCAGTCTTCGCTCATGGGGTTTCTCTCTCCGGGGTTCGCGCGGCGCGCTGGGGGTGTCCATCGTAGCGACGGCGGTTCATCCCCGACAGGCGCGCGGGATCGCCCGCCGCACGAAGGCGATGACCTCGTCGACGGAAGCGGCGGTCGCGACAGTGTGCGGAAGGTCGCGGGCGCGGTCCAGGTCGCCGAAGAGGACGAGCGGGCGCCCGTACTCGATGGCCAGCGCGACTTCGGAGGCCGTGCCGGAGCTGCCCGGCAGCGCCACGACCACGTCGGATGTGAGCACGTTTACATGGTTCCGCGAGAAGGGGTCGGTGCCGAGCTTCCCCAGGTGTGTCCGGATCGGGACTTCGACCCAGGGGTTCGGGTACCCGGCCGGGGAGCCCACTCCGCCGTCTTCCCGGACCAGCGGCAACACGCCTATCACGAGGCCCGCACGGCCGGGCACCCCCGCGAAGGCCCGGGAGACCGAGGTCATCACGCCGGTCCCGGCCCCGGTCAGCAGATGGACCCCGAGTAGCGCGAGTCGGCGCCCGAGCGGCACGGCCAGGTCTTCATGGGTCCGGGCGCCCGCGCCCATGACCCCGACGATGGGGAGACGGTTCAAAGGTCCGGATGGAATCGCGCCGGGTGTGGCAGTTCGTGTTGAAGTAACGACAACATTACATTATGTGATGTATAGTATACAGTGCGCCGTGGAAAGGCGCGCCTTCCTGGTGGGTGCGAACCCCACCCAG
>JAPPGI010000156.1 GCA_028874985.1 Gemmatimonadota bacterium
ACCCCGATGGCCTACGCGCATGACCTGCTACCCACCAGAAAAGGGGAAGAACCGCTTTTGTAAGATGGACGGACTGGTGGGCGGGAAGAGTTCTTTTCCAACGGGAACGCTAACGAAAGCGAATGGCTTGAACGTATCGTCTCCGAGGCGGCTTCCCACTGTCGAACCGTCTCATGCGCGAGATGCACGCCCGTTTGCTGGGGAGCGGCCGTGGAGCTGCCATGATGCCCGGCGAGTTTCGGCGGTCCCAGAACTGATCGGCGGCTCGCGTCCCGGCAATGCGGCCTTCGTTCCCCCACCACCCAACCACGTCCAGGACTGCATGGCCGACCTGGAGCGTTTCATTCACGCCGAGGACGATGGTCTTCCCCTTCTCGTCAAGGCCGGGTTCATCGGTTTCGACGACGAGCATTGGCCCCTGCCGGAGGTCCCCGAGACAGCGACCGCCGGGGTACCCGTCGAGATGACGATCTGGACGGGGGAGACCGGCTGCTACAGCATCGGGGAAACCGACGTAGCCGTCACCGGTCGAATCGCTGAGGTGACCCCATTCGACTATCTGACGACCGGAAACCACGTCTGCACCGACCACCTGGCCTTCTTTGGGCACAAGGCGACGGTCGTGTTTCCAGAACCGGGAGCCGCCTAGATCGTGCTTGTGTACAGCACGGTCTGGGAACGGCGGCCCGAGGCTCACAACGGGGACGGGCGCAAGGTATACGCCGTGGAGGTGTCGCCCGCGGACTAGGACCGCCGCACGCCCGCGGACCGCATCCGTGATCCCCGTACCGATCTCGACACGCTACATTGGGTGTTCCGTCACCCGTCGGCGAGTGACGCGCGACCCCCACACGGAATGGAAGTCGGCCGTCAATGACCTCGGTCAGCGATACCGTCATCCGGCAGATGGTCGAGGCCATCGTCGACGTCAGCGACCCCGAGCAGGTAATCCTGTTCGGGTCCCGAAGCCGCGGGGATTTCACGGAACGCCCGGTAGTCCCTCACATCTCTTCACGATCGGTGGGCGGGGCGACGGCCCCGGTGAGTTCCAGCGGAGTGGGATCCTCGGGTTCGAGACGACCGGATCTACGTGACCGATGACGCCGGGGAGGCGTCGTATTCCGTGTACGGCCCGGCGGGTCTTGAGCGCAGGGTCGCGATCGAGCGAGCGCCGCTGACGATCGACGGCCTCTCCGTGACGGAGTTCGTTATGCTCGGCCTGACGAGCTCCGAGATGACAACCCGTGTTGAAATAGAGTCAACCAGAGTATACGTAAGTGCATATCCGGCCTGGAGCGGCTCATCCGCGACCCGGACGACGGACTTACCGGACCGCCAAGTGGTCGCCCTGGGAACCGCTCACTTGACGGCGGGGCACAAGCTCGGTACGTTCCCCGTCAGCACCCAGGCGCACGAAAGGAGGAAGCCCCAATGATTCACCTTCCCTTCATCCCATCCGCTGCGTCCACCAGTGCGCACCCGAAACACGCGCGCGGAGCGTTTCGCCTTCTGGGGAGGCTGGCAGTCGCGATCGCCGTGGTCGGGCTTGGTGGATGCGGGATCTTCGGCCCGACGACGGATCGCCGCGTGATCGGGGGCATCGACTTCCACGACAGGCGCCTGCCGGAGATCCCTGAGACAGCGACCGCCGGGGTACCCTTCGAGATGACGATCTGGACGGCGGGGAACAGCTGCTACTACTCCCGGGGGGAGACCGACGTAGCCGTCACTGGTCCGATCGCCGAGGTGACTCCATTCGACTATGTGGTGGAAGCCGACGGCTGCGCCCGGATACTGATCCACTTTGAGCACAAGGCGACGGTCGTCTTTCAGGAACCGGGAACCGCCGCGATCGTGCTTGTGTACAGCGATTTCTGGGATTGGCGTCACAAGGGGGACCTGCGCAAGGTGTACACCGTGGAGGTGTCGCCCGCGGAGTAGGCGTACGCGGGCCGTGGGTGCTCGGCCTGACGAGCCCCGAAGTGACAACCCGCGTTGACAAAAAGTCAACCAGAGTTTACCTCAGCGCATCTCCGGCCTGGGGCGGCTCATCCACGACCCGGACGACGGACTTCCCGGATCGCCAAGTGGTCGCCCTACTAGGAACCGCTCCATTGTCGGCGGGGTACAGGCTCCGTACACTTCCCGTGAGCACACCGGGCGCACGAAAGGGGTACGACCTCATGATTCACTTGGGAGGCGGCGTCTGCGCCCAGTTACTGGTCTTTTTCGGGCACAAGGCGACGGTCGTCTTTCAGGAACCGGGAACCGCGGGGACTTCACGGAACGCTCCGACGTGGACCTGATCGTGGTCGAGGCGGCGCCGTTCGGGCCGGGCCGGAGTCGCCACCAGGTGATGAACCGGCTGTATCGCGCGGTCGCGGGGTTCGGCGTGGCCGCCGACATCCTGGCCTACTCCCTCGCCGACGTGGACTACTGGCGCGACTCGCTCAACCACGTCCTGGCGCGTGCGCTCAGGGAAGGCACGGTTCTGTATGAGCGATCCTAAGTGCGCTCGCGTGATGCTCCAGGCGGCCGAACGGGATCTGCTGACGTTGCTGTCGTCCTTCACGGCCTATGCGGTCGAGTTCCGCTACGAGGGAGTCGGGCCCGGCCACGAACCCATTGACCGCGCGGCCGCGCTCACGCTCGTCGAGGCGTTGGCCCGGGATGTCCGGGATCGCCTCGGTACGGCCGCGGCGGATCCCGGTTCGTGAGCGGGTCAGCGCCCTGAACCGGACACGCCCAGCGCCCGCCTCGCCACCTCCTCCCGCAGGCTCAACGGCGCCCATCACCCCGCCGGCACGCGTTGCCGGTCCGCCGCGTGACCTGGTCGAGCTCTTCTCCCCAACCCATCACAACCGCGCCCATCGGCGGCCGACCGATCCGCCACCGCCGCCATCTCGAGGAATCACCCGGCGATTCCACGGCCACCTAAGTTACGATTCCACGACCACGACAGCGGACCGCAGGCTCGTCGGTGGGTACGCGGTGGGTAGGGTTGACCGGGGCCCGCTGGCAATGACAAACTATATCGCGATTGCGATACAGGAGGCCCGGATGAAGACACAGAGCACGATGCTTCACGTCCGGATGGACACCGAGATGAAGCGTAAGGCAACGGCGGCGCTCGCAGCGATGGGGCTGACTGCATCGGAGGCCGTGCGGCTTCTGTTCCATCGCATCGCTGTCGACCAGGCTTTCCCGCTCGAGCTGAAGGTTCCGAATGCGCAAACGCGAAGCGCCATGGCCGAAATCGACGAGATGGTGAAGATGCGCGCCGCGCGATTCGCGAGCGCGGACGAGATGTTTGCTGAGCTTGAAGAAGCCAGCGGCGAGTAAGCGAGCCAGGCTGCCGCGCCGCGTTGACTACGCACGCCAATTCCTGACGATTCATTCGGGCCCCCACCCCTCGGTCTCCCCGAGGATCATTTCGACGGCATCCTCGCGGGACTCCACTCCCAACTCCCGGGCGGGCTTGGTGATCGCATGCGCGGCGGCCGTTGGCAGCAGCGGGCCGACCTCCGGATAGTCGAACGGCCTCCAGCCACCGCCGCCGTTTTCGAGGAATCACCTTGCAGTTCCACGACCACCTTCGTTGCGATTCCACGGTCCCAAGAATTGCATTTCCATGACTGGCATCATTGCAATTCCACGATTGCCGCCCCATCTTGGGCGTTACACTGCTGCTCGCCGGAGCTTCCCCGCGGGCCGGGCCGGAGCACCTCCTCCACGACGTTCCGTGGTTCGGCCTCCTGTTCGAGTCCATGGTCGTGCGGGACCTGCGGGTCTACGCGCAGGCGATGCGTGCGAGAGTGTACCACTACCGTGACAACACCGGTCTGGAAGTCGGCGCCATCGTCGACGCGGGACCCAGGCGATGGGCCGCGTTCGAGATCAAGCTGGGCTTGGGCCGGATCGAAGACGCCGCGCGGACGCTCCTGACCTTCGCCGAGCGGGTCGACACGGCCCGTTGCGGCAACCCGGCAGCGCTCGCCGTGGTGACGTCCACCGGCTTCGGATACGAGCGCCCGGACGGCGTGGTGGTGGTTCCGGTGGGTGTGCTCGGACCGTGAACCTCCCGCAGGCTCAACGGCACCCGTCACCCCGCCGGTGGCGCCGCCGGCCCTCAGCGTGACCCGGTCGCACTCTTCTCCCCAGCCCTCTGTTCGGGGGGATCGGCAAACATGGCTGCACCAGGGGCCTCGGCGACGTGGCCGTCGGAACCCCGGTACGGAGTCAGCCGCGCCTAATCGACCCGACCAGGGTCTCCGGCCAGAAGCACGCGGGCTCCCGCTCCCCGGGCCCGGGCTGTCCGCCAAGCCGCATCGCCTCCCACCCCTCGGGCACCTCTCCCGCGAAGGCGAAGCAGTGGTATGCCGCCCCCATGGGGTGAGGCTGTGGCCGGAACCATTCCTTCTCCGGTTCCAATCGCGCCTGCCAACCACCGCCGGTCCTGCTCAGCTCGAGTTGCAGGTGGTCCGGAAGGCCGTAGTCGGACAGGACGCCGAAGTCCGGCAGGTCCTCGATTCGCGCCGCGTATTCCCCGGTCATCTCCCGATGCCGGTCCTGGGCGGAGACCAGCGCTTCCAGGGCTGCAACCCGGTTTTGCCGAGTCTGCTCCATCCACTCCTTGGTGAGCACGAAAGAGCCACCTCTGCGAACCTCGACGCCGAAGTGCGCTTCCAGCCATGCCCAGCACGCGATCACAGCCACGCTGATCTGCTTCTGCTTCCACAGCGAGTCGATCCGTTCCCGGTGGACCTCCGGGTCACCCTCGAGCAGCTCGAAGTCAAGGAATCCGACCGTCTCAGGCATGTCGGGATCGCCGCCGATCCTGGCCGAGCACTTGAAATCGGCATCGTAGGGCGCGGACCCGCCCGCGGGCAACGCCACGGCGGTCACGAGGAACATCGTGGTGAAGAGACCGGGCATCTTCTCGTCCTCCTGGAGTTGGTGGCGACCGGGAAGGGTCTCCGGGCGGTCGCACGTCGCTCTGTCCTACGCGTTGGTCCCGCCGATCTTACTGCGGCATCTCTCTCGGCAGGCCCATGCCGTCGACATTCCTGTTCAACGTGATGGCCGTCACGGCGAACGTTCCGGCCGATATGTCATGAACTGGCACCACCCGGATCGTACTCACGTCCGCCAGCGACCGCCGGGCATGATTCGGCGCATGAATCCGTCGAAACGGGGAACGGTGAACGCGGTGTCGCCGTGGGCCGGGCTCCAGACCATGCCTTTCGCGATCAGTTTGGCGCGAACAGGAGCAAGCGAGGTCACCCCGCGACCGAGTTCGCCTGCGATTTCGCCGGAGCGATGCGGGCCGGCGCCCAGCTCGGCCATTGCCCGGGCGGGCTTGGTGATCGCGAGCGCGGCGGCCGGCGGCGGCAGCGGGCCGGCGTGTCCGTACCCTCTCGAGGGTTATCCGAATCCTCTCCAGCAGGTCTTCACGCCTGTTGCCGGGCGCGCAAAATTGCACACATGTGGGCATCCAAAATGGCACGGT
>JAPPGI010000123.1 GCA_028874985.1 Gemmatimonadota bacterium
CCGCAAGGGCAAAGGTTTTTGAGACCTTCGCGTCTACCGGTTCCGCCACCTCGGCGCCGGGACGGACAACCATTCTACAGCAGCCGACGAGGGCGGTGAAGAGGCGGTCAACCGGTTGACCCCAGGATGGCCGCTCCCGACCCAGCGAGATTCGATCGGCGTCGCACCCGGATTCCGGCCGCGGAAACGCGCCCGGATTCCCCGCCTGTCCGCCGTCGCAGCCCTCCGCTATCCTTCGAGGAGACCCATCGTTCCCAACCCGAGCGGAGCCGCTGCCGCATGTCTTCCCGTCCAACCGACCCCCTCGGCGCCCTCGCCACCGTGGGTCTCGCCGAAGGACCCACCTCCTTCTACCGTCTGAACCGCCTGGAAGAGGAAGGCCTCGCCGTCCTCGACCGCCTCCCCTTCTCCATCCGCGTCCTCCTCGAGAACGTGCTGCGCAACGCGGGCGACGGCCACGTCACCGCCGAACACGTCGAAGCGGTCGCGGCCTGGAGCCCCTCGAACGCCGGCGCCGACTTCCCCTTCATGCCCACCCGGGTCGTCCTGCAGGACTTCACCGGCGTGCCCGCGATCGTGGATCTGGCTTCGATGCGCGACGGCATCCGCGCGATGGGGGGCGACCCCGCCCGCATCAACCCGCTCGTGCCCGCCGACCTGGTCATCGACCACTCCGTGCAGGTGGACTTCTTCGGGACCGGCCACGCCTTCGAGAAGAACGTGGCCCGCGAGTACGAGCGCAACCGCGAGCGCTACGCCCTGCTGCGCTGGGCCCAGGAGGCCTTCGGGAACTACAGCGTCGTGCCACCCGGGACGGGAATCGTGCACCAGGTCAACCTGGAGTACCTGGCGTCGGTCATTCACCGCCGCGAGCACGACGGGACCTTCCTCGCCTACCCGGACACGGTGGTGGGCACCGACTCGCACACCACGATGGTCAACGGACTGGGCGTGGTGGGCTGGGGGGTCGGGGGGATCGAAGCCGAGGCGGTGCTGCTGGGGCAGCCTTACTACATGCTGCTGCCGGAGGTGGTGGGGGTGAAGCTGACGGGAGCGCTGCCCGAGGGGGCGACCGCGACCGACCTGGTGCTGCGGGTGACCGAGCTGCTGCGCGCGCACGGTGTGGTGGGCCGGTTCGTGGAGTACTACGGCGCGGGGCTCTCCGGCCTCACCCTGCCGGACAAGGCCACCCTGGCCAACATGTCTCCCGAGTATGGTGCGACGGTCGGGTTCTTCCCCGTCGACGCCGAGGCGCTGACGTACCTGCGCGGCACGGGACGCAGCGAGGGAATGATCGAGCGGGTGGAGCGGATCGCGTGCGAGCAGGGCCTCTTCCGCACCGACGACACTCCCGACCCCGAGTACACCTCCACGCTGGAACTGGATCTCTCCACCATCGAGCCCAGCGTGGCGGGGCCCAAGCGCCCGCAGGACCGCATCGACCTGACGGATGTCCGTCCCGCCTTCGCGCGCGACCTCCCGGCGCTGGTCCCCTCCGGTTTCTCGCTGGACGGCAACGGCGCCGGCGGGAGCGGCGGCACCGCCGTGGCCACAACCCGCCGCCGCGCCGTCGAGATCGAGCTGGACGGCCGCACCGTCGAGATCGGCGACGGCACGATCGTGGTGGCCGCGATCACGAGCTGCACCAACACCTCGAACCCGTCGGTGATGGTCGGCGCGGGCCTCATGGCGAAGAAGGCGCGCGCGCTGGGCATGGAGGTCATGCCCTGGGTGAAGACGAGCATGGCGCCCGGCTCCCAGGTCGTCACCGACTACCTCGAGGCCGCGGGCCTCATGAAGTACCTGGAGGAGCTGCGCTTCAACCTGGTGGGGTACGGCTGCACGACCTGCATCGGCAACAGCGGCCCCCTGCCCGGCCCGGTGGCCGAGGCGGTCTCGGAGCACGGCCTGGTCGTCGCGTCGATCCTCTCCGGGAACCGCAACTACGAGGCCCGCATCCACATGCTGGTGCGCGCCAACTACCTGGCCTCACCGATGCTGGTGGTGGCCTTCGCGCTCGCGGGCCGGATCGACATCGACCTCTACAACGAGCCGCTGGGCCGCTCCGCCGAGGGCCGCCCCGTCTTCCTGGCCGACATCTGGCCAACTCCCGAAGAGGTCCGCGACACGGTCGCCTCCTCGCTGAAACCCGAGATGTTCCGGGAGCGCTACGCGAGCGTCTTCGACGGAGACGAGCACTGGCGGGCGCTGCCGCTTCCCGAAGAGGGCAACCTCTACGAGTGGGACCCGGAATCCACCTACATCCGCAATCCCCCCTTCTTCCGGGACATGGGCCCGGAGCCGCCGCCGCTCGCGGACGTGCACGGCGCATACGCGTTGGCGCTCCTGGGCCACACCACCACCACCGACCACATCTCCCCGGCCGGCGCGATTCCCCGCGACGAGCCCGCGGGCCGCTACCTGCAGGACCAGGGCGTCCCCCCGATCCGCTTCAACACCTTCGGGTCCCGGCGCGGCAACCACGAGGTGATGATGCGCGGAACCTTCGGCAACGTGCGGCTTCGGAACCTCATGCTGGAGGACAAGGAGGGCGGCTACACGGTGCACGTCCCGAGCGGCGAGATGACGACGATCTTCGAGGCGTCGGAGCGGTACCGCGCGGCCGGAACGCCGCTGGTCGTGGTCGCGGGCCGCGAGTACGGGACCGGAAGTTCCCGCGACTGGGCGGCGAAGGGGACGTACCTGCTCGGGGTCAGGGCGGTGATCGCCGAGAGCTACGAGCGGATTCACCGTTCGAACCTGGTGGGGATGGGGGTGCTGCCGCTGGAGTTCGAGGAGGGGGAGGGTGCGGAGACGCTCGGGTTGACGGGGTTCGAGGTCTATGACGTGTCCGGGATCGCGGGCGGGCTGGAGCCGGGCGGGGAGGTGGCGGTGCGTGCCACGCGGCGCGACGGGTCGGTGGTCGACTTCGCCGCCACGGTCCGGCTCGATTCGGAGGTGGAGGTCGACTACTACCGGAACGGGGGCATCCTGCACACGGTGCTGAGGAGGCTGGCGGCGGAGTAGCGGCCGCACCACGGATCGCGATGCCTCACGACGACCCCACCGGCCGAGACCGACCCCGCCGCTACAGCGACACGGAGGTCAGGCGCCTCCTGAAGTATGCCGCCGAGCGGCAGCAGTCGGACCAGTCCGATGGAGACGGTGGCGGTGAGGGTGGCGGGATGACGCTGGCCGCACTGCAGGAGGTGGCCTCGGAAGCGGGGATCGAGCCCCGCTACGTACAGCTGGCCGCTGCCCGCATCGACAGTCCGGAACCCACGGCACCGAAACACCGGCTGGCCGGCACCGCCCTCCTGGTTCGCGCGGAGCGGATCGTCCCGGGCGAGCTGCGCGAGGAGGACTACGAGCAGGTCGTCGCGGAGATCCCGATGGCCACCGATCTGCCGGGAGACCCGACGATGGTCGGACGCACCCTGAGATGGAAATCCGCCATCTCGGAGCACCAGTTGCGCTCTCTTCGTGTGACGGTGGCATCGCGCAACGGCGAGACGCGCATCCAGGCCGAAGAACGCCTGCACACGTACGCGGGAATGCTCTATGGCGCCTTCGTGGGCGGCCTCGGCATGACTGTCGGGATCGGCGTCGGTATCGGCGTCGGTGTGGTGCTGGACTCGGCGCTCTTCGCCGTGGCCTTCCCGTTCACCTTCATCGGCGGCCTGTACGTGGCGATGCGCCAGGTCATGAAATCGGTCGGACGCAAGCGACGCGCGGAGCTGGACGGGCTGGTGGACCGGCTCGCCGCGGTCCTCGGATGAATCCGCGCGAGCACCGAACCAAAACGGCTCACATCCGCCGCGCCAGCTCCTCGATCAGGTCGGCGTGCCCGCTCGCCGCGTAGACGATCGTCCCGGCCCCGTCCAGCAGGTAGACCAGCGCGGGGTGCACGATGTCCCCCGTGTCGGGCACCCGTTCCCGCGCCACCTGGAGCGCATCGAGCGCCGCGTTGACCGCCTCCACCGCGCCCGAGAGCAGGTACGATCCGGCACCGTCTTCACCACCCTCCGCGCGCACTGCGTCCCCCTCCCCGGCCCCGCCGCCACCCAGGTGGAACTGCCGCGCCAGCGACGGAAGCCGCGCCGGTGTGTCCCTCCACGGATCCAGCGTGATCACCACCAGGTCCATCTCACGGCCCTCGGCCCGGAACCGGTCCTGCACCTGCCGCGCGTTCATCACCGTCATGGGACAGACCGTCGCGCAGTGCCCGAACCCGAAGGTGAGGAGCGCGGGACGGCCCGCCACGCGTTCCCAGCCGAACGCATCGCCGCGCTGGTCCACCAGGCCCGCGATCTCCGGGAGGGCCCGGTCCAGCCGCGGGTAGGTGGCGGGCACGCGGGCGCTCGCCGCCTCCAGCCACTCGGCGTCGCGGGGCGCACCCACGATGCGCACGGCGGCCAGCACGACCCCCGCCGCGAGGACTCCGGCCACACCCGCCACCCCGAGCAGCCCCGACGGCGAGGCGAACGCCCGCCCCATCCCCGCCCGCACCCCGTCGCCTGCGATCACCATCAGCACGGCCAGCATTCCGATCGGCTGGCCCACGAGCAGCAACCACCCGGACGCATCGGGCAGTCCCGACGGCCCGGCGTTGAAACACACCGCGCGGGCGCGCTCCAGCCACGCCGGCGGAACCCCCTCGACCGGCCACAGGGCCAGCGCCCACCACGCGACGGTGATCGCGATCAGCCCCATGAGTCCGATCATCGCGCCCCGCACCGCCGCTGGCGACGGGGCGCCTTGGTCCACACTCCTTCCCTCCGCACCCGGCGCGCGCCCGACCATCCGCTCCGGCACCTCTTGGGCGGGGATCCCCTCCACGGGCGAGCCGCTACCCGGTTTCACTCGCCTCCCGCTCATCCGACCTGCCACAGGAACGAGAGCAGCTTCCAGTTCACGAAGTAGTAGGCGATGAACGCGGCCAGGAAGATCAGCACCAGCACCATCGTGCCCGGCACCGGCCCCAGGCGGCCGGACGGCCCCAGCGCCTCCCTGTCCTCCGGCTTGAGCGCGCGCGGCGGATTCGTGATTCCCGGCGGCAGACCCCGCCCCACGGCGCCCAGCCCCGAATCGTCCGCGGCCATCCTCCGGCCGAAGAAGACCGAGACGACCGTCACCACGATGTAGATCGCGCCCCCCACGATCGCGATCAGCCCGCCCACCGCCATCACCCCGATGATCAGGTTGACGGCCGGCGTGAACCCGGGCTGGAAGAGCGCCTGGCTGAACCCGATGTCCCAGTGCCTGCGCGGCACCCCGAAGGTGCCGGCGAAGGTCATCGCCATCGAGAAGATGAGCATGCCGACGGCGAAGATGTACGGCTGGATCCTGGCGAGCCGGTAGAAGGCGATCTCGCGCCGGAAGATGAGCGGAATGACGTAGTAGGTGATCCCCATGAAGGCCATCGCCGTCCCCGACACCACGGTGGCGTGGAAGTGCCCGGGAATGCGCAGCGTGTTGTGCGCGATGATGTTGATCTGCTCGGTCCCGAAGGTCACTCCGGTGATCCCCCCCACGAACCCGAACACCACGATCGAGAACACCAGCGAACTGAAGCCGGGATCGCCCCAGGGCGCCCGCTTGAGCCACCCGAAGAGCCCCTGCGTGGCCCCCCTTAGCCGCATGCCCAGCTCCGTCCCGGCGGGAACCGTGAAGCCGTGGATCATCGACGCGAGCACCGCCATGTACATGAAGTAGCTGGTGTTCCAGACCTTCCAAGCCGGTCCCATGCCGGGATCCACGAGCAGGTGGTGCGCCGACGCCATCGAGATGAAGAGGACGTAGAGGACGAAGGCCGTGCGGCTCACCTTTTCGTTGAGAACGACCGCCCCGACCGTAAGCGCACCAAGCAGATACCATATCGACACCATGGCGGCCACGTTGATCTGCTGCGAGGAGTGCCCAAGCCCCCACCAGATCAGCCGGTACATCTGCGGGTCGACGTTCATCAGGTCCATCGACCACAGGAAGGTGGGGATGTAGATGATCGCGCCGTGCAGCAGGGTGACCGCCGCGATCACCGCCGCGGTCAGCGCCCCGTAGGTGACGAGCGGCACCGACCCCTCGTAGGCCTTCTCCCGCCTTGCCACCACCAGGATGGCCAGGAAGTGCCCGACCACCGTGAGGGCCCCGACCGCGAAGAGGATCACGCCCAGGTAGAAGAGCGGGTGCGCCCGGAGCGGCACGTACGAGGTGAAGAGCACGTCGGCGCGGCCGGTCCACATCGTCCACTCGACCATGAGCGTGCCCACCACCATGAGCACGAAGGCGATCCAGCCGGTCTTCGGCGCGGGGACCCTGCAGTTCAGGAGCACCGCGGAGGCGAAGTAGAGCACCGCCATCTCGAAGAAGATGATGAAGAAGATGAGCATGTTCATGCCGTGCACGGTCAGCATGCGGTAGAACATCTCGGCTTCGAGGAGGAGGACCGCCTCCCAGCGCGTGAGCAGGACGAGGAGGGCCGCGATCCCCCCGACGAGGAGCGCCACCGTGGCGACGACGGCGTTGGCCTTGATGAGCCGGTCGGCTGTGCGGTGCACCCGGAGCCCGGTCGTGGGGCAGCTGCGGAAGGGGTTCATCGGTCACCTCCCGTGTTCGCCGCGGCATTCGGGGTTCCATCCGCCCCTGCACCGGCGTCCGGCTCCGGACCGTCCGCCACCTCAGCGTCCGGCACCACGACGATCTTGCCGATCATGAGGTGGTGGCCGATCCCGCAGAACTCGTTGCACATGATGTGGAACTCGCCCGGCTCGTTGGGAACGACGCGCAGGCCGTAGTCGTACCCGGGAACCACCTGGAAGTTGATGTTGAGGGGATGGAGGCCGAATCCGTGGTTCACGTCGAGCGACGACAGGTGGAGGGTGTATTCCGCCCCCTGCCTCAGGCGGACCACGGGAATCCACGCGAACTGCGACGCCTGCAGGTAGACGTGGCTTCCGGGCGGCGGCTCCACCACCGGAAGGCCGTTGTCGGTCCCCACCCGGTACTCCTGCACGAACTCCAGCACCCGGGCCTGATAGTCGGCGGGGTCCACCCGGTGGCGGATGCCCGACGGGTTCTGGCCGCCCCTGACGTGCCAGAGCGGCATCATCGCGAAGAGGACCATGCACCAGGCGAAGGCGATCCACACCCAGACCTTCTCGTGGCGTCCCACCTTCTTCCACCAGATGCGCTCCGGCGGTTCGATTCCGGTTCGGTACATCGGTACTCTCCTCCTCTTACGGCAGCGGTGCGGGTTCGAGGGACATGATCTCGAGCACGCCCCAGGCGGTGAAGAAGACGAACATCACCACGATGCACGCCGCCAGCAGCAGAAACGGGCTGTCGTAGAGACGCTGCATCAGCGGGACGGGGGCGTCCTGCTCCAGGGGCGGCGGGGACGCGGGGGACGGGGAATCGGACATTGAGCCGTGTTCCTTCGATGCGGGGAATGGGAAACGCCCCCGGCCAACGGGGGCCGCGGGGGCGAGCAGATCGCCTACGGTCGTCTCGGCGAAGAAACGGTCTATGGCCTCGCGCACGTCGCACCAACGCCCGTGCATCGCGCATGGGTTGAGCGGGGAGCACTCCGGACGCCCCAGCAGGCAGCGCCGCTCCGGTCCCTCCGGGTCGATGGCTTCCACCACCCGGCCGAGGGCCAGCCCGGCCGCGGGAACGGTGAGCAGGTAACCGCCGCCCCGGCCGCGCGTGGCGGCGAGGATTTCGTCCTGCACCAGCCGGTGCAGCGTCTTCGACAGGTAGTTCTGCGGCAGATCGAGCTCCCGTGCCAGTGTCCGTGCCGAGACCGGTCCGGACGCCTCCCGTTCGGCGATGCACAGCACCGCCCGGAGCGCGATGCGGGCCGTCTTGGAGAGCATCCCGGCCTTTCATTTCTCGGCAAATCCTCTATTCCGGATAACAGCATGATGATATGATTGATTCCGTGACGCAAGCCGCGCGGGGACCCGGGCGGCGTCTCCGCAACCGGACTCCCTTCGACCCTCTTCGGCAGGATCGCCCATGCTCAAGCGACCCCTCGGACGGGCCCTCGCCCGCCTGGACGGCTGGGCCGACCGTCTCTACGGGTGGAAGTGGAATCCCCTCTACCAGTCCGGGGCGCTGGTCATCGCCTGCCTCGCCGTGCTGCTCGCGACCGGCCTCTATCTCATCTTCCTCTACCGGGTCGGAGCGCCCTACGAGTCGATGGTCCGCATCGACGGCCAGGTCTGGGGAGGACGCTGGATCCGCTCGCTGCACAGGTACGCCGCCGACGCAACCGTCGTGGCGGTCGCGGTCCACGCGCTCCGCATGTTCTGCCAGGGCCGCAGCTGGGGGCCCCGCGCGCTGGCCTGGATCTCCGGCGTCTTCCTCGTCTTCCTGCTGTACGTCTGCGGCTTGACGGGCTACGTGATGGTATGGGACGCGCACGCCCAGCTCCTCGCGACCGAAGGCGCCCGGCTCCTCGACGCGCTTCCCCTCTTCTCCGAGCCGGTGTCGCGCACCTTCGCCGGCCCGGACCCGCCGCCGTCGGCGTTCTTCTTCATGAACCTCTTCCTCCACATCGCCGTCCCGGTCGGGATCGTGATGTTCCTCTGGCTGCACGTCTCCCGTGTCGCCCGGCCGGTGCTGCTCCCGCCGCGGCCGCTCCTGTGGACGAGCGTGGGACTGCTGGCCGCAGCTGCGATCCTGCTCCCCGTCCCGCTCGGGCCGGGCGCCGACCTTCTGCGCATCCCGGGCGAGGTGGGGCTCAACGTCTTCTACTCGTTCTGGCTCCCGGCGGCCGGTTCCGCGTCCCCCTGGCTGGTGTGGGCGCTCGGCGGCGCGGCCGCGGCTGGACTGCTGGCCGTCCCCTTCCTGACCCGTCCCCGCGCGGACCGGCGGCCGGCCCCCTCTGTCGTCTCGACCCGGCTCTGCACCTGGTGCGAGCAGTGCTACGTGGACTGCCCCTACGACGCGATCAGGATGGTCGAACGCACCGACGGGCGCGACGGACTCGTCGCCGAGGTCCTTCCGGCGTCGTGCGTGAGCTGCGGGATCTGCGCGGGGTCCTGCGCGCCGATGGGCGTGGGACCGCCCGGCCGCACGGGACGGGACCAGCTCGCCCGGGTCAGGGAGTTCGTCGCGCGGCGGTCCTTCGAGGCGGGGGACATCGTGCTGGTCGCGTGCGGCCGGTCCGCGGCCGGCGCGCCCGCCGAAGACGGACTGCCGCGCTTTCCCGTGTCCTGCGCGGGCAACCTGCACAGCTCGGTCGTGGAGTTCCTGGTGCGTGCGGGGGCGCGGGGTGTCCTGGTGGTGGCCTGTCCGCCGCGCGACTGCTGGGGCCGGGAGGGTCCCAAGTGGCTCGTGGAGCGACTGTTCAACGAGCGGGAGGCCGAACTGAAGGCGCGCGTCGACCGGAGGCGGGTGCGGGTCGCGTACTCGTCTCGGTTCGACCGGCCCGCGCTGGAGAGGGCGCTGGACGACTATTCGCGTACGCTCGACCGCCTCGATGCCCCGGCCGGAGAGGACGGCATCGAGGTGGATACCGAATGTGAGCTCCCCGAACCGGCGGCACGGTGACGATGCGAATTCCGGTAGGACGGGTGGCCGGCGCAGCGCTGGCGGTCGCCGCTCTGTTCGCCATGGTGTTCCTGTCCCGGATCGGCTGGCGGAGCGCGGACCCGGGAACCGCGGAACTGCGGCTCTCATGGCGCATCCCGGCGCCCTCGCACCGGGAGTGCCGGCCGCCCACCGAAGCCGAACTGAGCGGTGTGCTCCCCCACATGCGCCCCACCGAAATCTGCTCCGACGAGGCCATCCCCTTCCACCTCGGCGTCCAGCTCGACGGTGACACGCTGCACTCCGGACCGGTGGAACGGGCCGGGCCGCGCGCGCGGACCATCACCATCTACATGAGCTTCGCCATATCCCCCGGCAGTCATGTCCTCGAGGTGGCGTTCCTGCCCGAAGCGCCGCCTGAAGCTGAGCCCGGCGTCGCGGGCGACCCGGATTCGGCCCCGGATTCGGCCGATCCCGACCGCAACCTCGCCATGAGGCTGAGCGCAACCGTATTCGCGGCCGCGGGAGACGTGATCCTGGTATCGCCCGACGAAAGGGGACGGCTGGTCGTGGCGGCTCGATGAGCAAGGCCGGTCCTTCGGACCCTACGGTGGGGATGGCTGAAATCTCCGGGACCTTCGCCGGAACGCCCGAGATCCACAAGACGGTGACCGTCCGGCGTCCAGATCGAAACCCGGGACTGGAAGGGCTCCAGCGCGAACACGCGCTGGTTGTCGGCGGTGACGCGCACGTAGACTCGGCCGAACAACGCATCGCCGGCCATGGCGTCGCCGAACTTGTAGGCGGACTCGGAGAGCCAATCTCTCTGTGAGACACCGATCGGTTCGGGCACCCGATCCCGGCATGCGGCCGCGAAGACCAGGGCCAGGGGAACTATGCATGCGCCCGCGAGACACGATCGGCCTATCCCGCGCGCGGCACCGGCGCGGACGCGATGTCCGCGATGGCCACCCGGGCCACTTCGGCCGCACCGCACTTGCGCCTGACCACGAACACGCCCTCATGCGACCGATCCGCCCGCTCGCCCCCTTGACTCGCCGGACGCAGCACGCGATGATGGAGACATCAGTGGAATGCATTCTCATGGAGTCACCTAATGAAGGCGATCACACTCCGGAACATCCCCCCCGACCTCGCTGTGGCGCTCGACCGGGAGAAGCGGAGGCGGGGACAGTCGCTCAATCGCACGGCGATCGACCTTCTGAAGCAGGGACTCGGAGTCGGAACGACCCGCTCCAACGGTCTTGCCCGTATGTCCGGGGGATGGAGCGAGGAGCACACGCGCGAGATGGAGGAAGCGCTTGCCCCGTTCGCCGAGACCGACCCAGAGATGTGGAAGTGACCCGCTACTGCCTCGACACATCGGCATACATCAGCTTCATGCGCGGAGACGCGGCGGCCGTCGAAGCGATCGACGGTGCAAGCTGGATCGGCTTCCCCGTGATCGCACTGGGGGAACTGTACACGGGCCATTCCCTCACGGGGAACCGCCCTGCGGAGCTTCAGCGGATGAGGGACTTCCTCGCCCACCCGGTTGTAGAGATCATCGCCGCGGACAACGAGGTCGCGCGTGCATACGGGCGACTCGTGGCCGAACTGAGGAAGGCCGGCACGCCGTTGCCCACCAACGACATATGGATCGCCGCGTGCGCCGCGCGAACATCCAGCGTGGTTCTCACCCACGACGCCCACTTCACCTGCATCGATCGGGTTGGATGCGAGCTGCTCGGAGGCGGCTCCCGAAAAGGGGTCGCTTCAGACATCGCTTCCGAGTAGAGCCCCACCACCAGCCGCCGCAGGCCCCGTACCGAACCCAGGCTCAGGACACCGTACTCCCCCGTCCGGCCCCCGTGGGCGCCGGCGCCGGCCCTCCTCGTACTGTCACCCGCCCACGATTTGATTGGTGATTGTGCTCATGGATGGCTTCCAACTCCATGTCCGCCTACCTCCTGACCCTGCGGTAGAGCGTCCGCTCCCCGATCCCGAGGATTTTCGCTACCCGGCGTCGGTACCATTCGATTGTGTCAAGGACGGCGCGGATAACCTCCAACTCCATGTCCGCCAACGTGATGGCGGGATCGCAGGGCCACAGTTCCGGGCGGCACGACTCTACTTGTGGCATAGTCGGGGTCACCCCTTGGGAGCCGTTTCCGTTTAGCCTCCCCGCCCCCCCTCCTGCGCGGCTTCCACCTCATACTCGCCCTGCGACGCGATCTCGGTATCCGCCTCGTCAGCCGCCTCCATTCGTTCGCGGCCTCCCCCATCACCTCCCTTCCCCATCTCCCGCCCACCAACGGCCAGCGAGATGGCGAGCGGGAAACTCGTCCACTCGCTCCTACCGGCTCCGAAAAGGTTCCTCGCCGCGCAGCGCCAGCGGAGGACCGAGCACCTCGCGCGCCACCACCAGCCGCCGCAGGCCGCGTACCGAACCCAGGCTCAGGACACCGTGTTCCCAGGTCCCTTCCGCCCGCCCCCTCCCCCCGACCCGTCCGCGGGCGCGCTCCGTCGGCACCTCTCCGGCGGCCGCGGAATCGGGGCGGGCCTCCACTCGGCGATGCGGCACGACCTCCCGCGCCTCCCGGGGCCGAAACTCCCGGGAGCGCACTTCGACCGGCCTCGGCGCCCTGTCTCGAGCGGGCGCCGCCCTCGACTCCGGCGATGCCGGGACCGGCACGGCGAACGCAGGTGACCCGGCCGGCCCCGGCGGCTCGAACATTCGGTCGACCCGGGGACGCGAGTCCGGCGGCTCCGCATCCTTCCCGGACGGAACAGGCAGCCCGCCAGCGTCCCCGTCCGGACTCTTTCGCGGTTGGGACGTCGGCAGGGCCCAGGGATCCGCAGCCTCGCCACGCGGCTCCACGGTGCCCGGCGCGGCCTCCTCCACGCGCCGGGACGGCCCTTCGGCTCCGGATTCCAAAGCCTGCCGGACCGGGTCGAGCGGTTCCTCGATGTCCGGCAACAGGTCCATCTCCTTGAAGACCTGTGCCAGCGGGTCCGCGCTTCGGGGGCGCTCCTCGCCCTCGATCTCACGCTGCCTGGCCTTGCGCATGACCTTGGCGAGCATCTCCATGAGCGCGGCGACCAGGAAGATGATCGCGAGGAACCGGATGTCCACGGTCGAACCTCAGCAGTCCGTGGAACAGGCCCGCACGGCATTTGCGCGGCAGAGCATCGTCGGACTCCTACTCGCCGACCGACGACTCGTCGACGTCACCCTCCGCGATGGCCCTGCGCATGTGGGTGTCCGACTCGATGTTGCGGTAGCGGGCGTAGTCCATGATGCCCATGTTGCCGTTGCGGAAGGCGTCGGCCATCGCGAGCGGGATCTTGGCCTCGGCGGCGATCACCTCCGCGCGCATCTCCTCCACCCGCGCCTTCATCTCCTGCTCGGCCGCCATCGCCATGGCGCGGCGCTCCTCGGCCCGGGCCTGGGCGATGCGCTTGTCGGCCTCGGCCTGGTCCGTCTGCAGCTCGGCACCGATGTTCTTGCCGACGTCCACGTCGGCGATGTCGATGGACAGGATCTCGAAGGCCGTGCCCGAATCCAGCCCCTTCTGCAGCACCGTCTTGGAGATCGCGTCCGGGTTCTCGAGCACCTTCTTGTGGGTGTCGGCGGAACCGATCGTCGATACGATCCCTTCGCCCACCCGCGCCAGGATGGTCTCCTCGCCGGCGCCGCCCACGAGGCGATTGATGTTCGCACGCACCGTGACCCGCGCGATGGCGATCAGCTGGATCCCGTCCTTGGCCATGGCCGCCACCCGCGGCGTCTGCACCACCTTGGGGTTGACCGAGACCTGCACCGCCTCGAAGACGTCGCGCCCGGCCAGATCGATCGCCGCGGCCCGCTGGAACGGCAGATCGATAGTGGCCTTGTCGGCGCTGATCAGCGCGCGCACCACGCGGTCGACGTCGCCGCCGGCCAGGTAGTGCGCCTCCAGATGGGAGACGTCGAGGGGCAGCCCGGCCTTGGTCGAAGCGATGAGCGGCCTCACCACGGCGGGGGGGCTGACCTTGCGCAGCCGCATCCCGATGAGCGTGCCCAGGCCCAGCCTGACCCGGGAGGAGACCGCCTCGATCCACAGGCGGACCGGTACCGCCCACAGGAGGATCAGGATGGCGATGAAGCCTGCGAACAGCAGGGCGAAGGTGGTGATCATGGTGGGGTCCATGCGGGATTCCGTCCTTTGGCTTTGAATTGAACTGACATTCTTCCGGCAGGCGGCGCTTCAGTCCCGATCGGCCGCCTGCCCTGATTTCACGGGTCGCACCACGTGGCGGTATCCTTCGGCGCTCATGACGCGGATGCGGGTGCCCTCCTCGATCCATTCGCTCTCGGAGACCACGTCCACGCGTTCGTCTCCGAAGAGTCCCACACCGGCGGGACGCAGGTCGGTGATCGCGACCCCCTCCTGCCCCACCAGCTCCGCGCGCACGTCCGCCGAGGTGTAGCCCTCGTCGCGGTCGGTGGACTCCCCCAGGATGACTCCGCTGCGGCGCAGGCGCCAGCTCCCCGGGAGCGAGCGCAGCAGCGACCACGCGCTCATGCTCACCAGAACCATCGCCGCGAGGAGCACGGAGCCCGCCTGAACCACGTCCCCCCTCGTCGGGAGACTCCCGATCTGCGCCATGATGAGGCCGCCCAGAAGCGCCGCGATTCCGGCGATGCCGAAGATGCCGAATCCGGGAACTATCAGTATCTCGATCAGAACCAGGACGGCCCCCACTCCCACCAGGATGATGTCCTCGGCCCCGGCGAGCCCGATCAGCAGGTGGGCACCGAAGAACAGCGCCAGCGAGATCAGTCCCGCGGTGCCCGCCAGGCCGAACCCCGCCGTCTTTATCTCGACGAGCAGTCCCAGGAACCCGAGCGACAGGAGGAAGGGCGCGATCACCGGATTGGTGAAGAAGCGGACGATGCGCTCCGCCCAGTTGACCGAGGCCCGGGTGACGTCCGACTCCTCGAGTTCGAGCGCCGCCAGCACTCCGTTCCAGTCGGCAACCGCGGTGGCGTAGCCGAGGTCGACGGCTTCCCGCGTGGTCACCGTCAGGAGCTTCCCCTCCTCCACCACCCCCGGGATGGCGATCTCTTCGTCGACCATCGCCTCGGCGACCGCGGGGTCGAGGCCCCGGGCTTCGGTCATCGCCCGCATCTGGGCCCGCATCGCCGACACCATCTTCTCCGACGCCTTGGTGCCGCTCCCGTCCACGGGGGTGGCGGCCCCCATCACCGCACCCTCACGCATCAGCACGCGCTCCGCGGAGAGAGCGATCATCGCGCCCGCCGAGTAGGCGTACATGTTCACGAAGGCGTAGACCGGCACCCGCGCGCGGCTAACCGCGCTGGTGATGCGCAGCGCGGCGTCCACGCGCCCTCCCTGCGTCTCGATGTCCAGCACGACGGCGTCGGCGCCACCGGCCTCGGCCTCCTCGATCACCCGCTCGACGAACGGCGCGAGTCCCATCTCGACCGTTCCCGTCACCGGGACGCGGACGACCTGGCGCTGCGCGGCGGCGGGGCCGGCCGAAAGGGACAACGACAGAACCAACGGCAGCAGCGCGACCGGCACGGCACGTGCGCCGACGCCGGCTGGTGACTGGATCGCTTTCATCGTGTGCATATGCCGCGCTGTCTTTCCTGGAGGAACCCCGTCCTCCGGTCGTCCTGCCCGGGTCCGTGTCAGGGGAAGGTTGGCGACCGGCAACCATGTGCCCCCATACGTCTTCCGGGTGCGGATCAATCTACGCGGGCGGTGTCCGCCCCGCGCCCCCCGCGCATCCGGCCGAAGGACGTTGCGGAGTGGTTCACGGCAGCTCCACACCCAGAAGCAGACACGCGTAGTAGGCCCGCTGCAGGGCGAGTTCGTGACCCCCCGCGTTGATCGCGACCCGGCTCCACCACACGAGGCGGCGGGCGCGCGCCGAGTCAGCCGCTTCCTCGTCGTCCGCGCCCGGCGGGGGCCCGAGCACCTCCTCGGCCGCCTCCACCAGCGTGAGCGCCACCGCTCGCGGCGATGTCTCCCGGAGCGCGTCGGCCGCCCTCAGCGCCTTCAGCCCCGCGACGCTCCAGTCCCCGTCCGCTCCTGCCCGCTCCGCCTTCTCAACGGCATGCTCCGCCTCCCGGAGCGCCCCGTTCAGATGGGGGGAGAGGGGCAGGCCGTGCGATCGCACCTCGGCCACGGCCGCCCGCACGCCCTCGATCGCCGACCGGGCGGTCACCGAATCGGACCCGAGCCCCAGAGACCCCGCGGCCAGATAGGTCTCCTCGCGGAGGAGCCCGCCCGCCACGACGCCGTGATTCCAGGAGTCCTCCCACCTCGCCAGCAGCTCCGTCGTCCCGGGGGAAGGCGGGGTGCCCGCCACGATGTCCGGCAGGCCCGGCAGCGGCTGCGCGATCTTCAATGCGGGTCTGAGGGCGGACGCCACCACCCCGGAGTCCGCCTGCGTGAGGCTCTCCTGGCAGGCGACCGAAGAGGCCAGGGCGACGGCGACGATGGCCAGTGCGCGACGGCCGGACGATCCGGCGGCTTCGAACCCGAAACCGGCATCCACTTTGCTCATGTGTCTAATGTAACCCGGCGCCGGCTCGTGTTCCCCGGCGAGGGATCCGGCACCGCGATGACCGGTATCCGCTCCGGTATCCGCTCCGGCACCGGGTTTCGCCCCCGACCCGTGTTATCTTTCTCTCCGGCTTCGAGAAAAGTCACGGGCCGAAGGGCGACCGACAGGAGCGGTCCCGGGCCCGGATTCCCCCGCAGGTCAAAGACCTCACCCACAGGATCGCGCTACATGACCGAGAAGACCCTCGTTCGCTACTCCGACGCCGGCGGCGGCGTCGCCCTGGTCACCCTCGACGACCCTCCCGCCAACACCTACACGCACGAGATGATGCGCCAGCTGGACGACGCCATCCTGAAGGTGCGCTTCGACGACGACGTCCACGTGATCGTCCTAACCGGCAACGGCGAGAAGTTCTTCTCCGCCGGGGCCAACATCGGGATGCTCGCCGAGGTGACGACCGGCTTCAAGTACTGCTTCTGCCTGCACGCCAACGAGACGCTGAACCGGCTGGAGCACACCCCGAAACTCACCATCGCCGCGTTGAACGGCCACACGGTGGGGGGCGGCCTCGAGATCGCCATGGCGGCCGACCTCCGCATCGCCCGCGCCGGGCGCAGCATGTGCGGCCTGCCCGAGGTCAACCTGGGCGTGCTCCCGGGGACCGGGGGGACCCAGCGCCTCGCCCGTCTCGTCGGAAAGTCGCGGGCGATCGAGCTGATGGCGACCGGCAAGACCTTCGGCTTCGACCGGGCGAAGGAACTCGGCATCGTCAACGACGTCTGGGAAACGGACGATCTGGACGCCTTCATGACGAAGGTGATCGCGTACGCGCGGGGCTTCTGCCCGCCGGGACGCGCCGCGAAGGCCGTGGGACTCATCAAGCGGTCGGTGCAGACGGGCGCCGAGATCCCCTTCGAGACCGCGCTGGCGCTGGAACGCGAACTGCAGCAGCAGCTCTTCGCCAGCGACGACGCGCGCGAGGGGCTGAACGCCTACGTCGAGAAGCGGAAGCCCGAGTTTTCGGGCGGCTGATTCCATCCCCGCCGGCCGGCGGAGGAATCCGATGAAGAGGACCCCATGACCGAAGCGATCCGTACCCGGCTCTGGATCGGGAACGAGTGGGCCGACGCCGAGGGCGGCCGCACCTTCGCCACCGTGAACCCGGCCACCGACGAGACAATCGCCGAGGTGGCCGAGGCGGGGGCGGCGGAGATCGACCGCGCGGTGGGGGCGGCGCGCGCGGCCTTTCGCGACAGCCGCTGGCGCCGGATGAACCCGCACAAGCGGTCGCGCCTGCTGTGGAAGCTGGCGGACCTGGTCGAGGCCAACGCCGACGAACTCGGGCTGCTCGAGACGCGCGACAACGGCAAGCCCTACTTCGAGGCACGCCGCATCGACGTGCCGGGCGTGGCGCAGACGCTGCGCTACTACGCGGGGCTCGCCGACAAGATCCAGGGCGACACTGTCCCCGTGCCGGGACCCTTCCTCAACTACACGCTGCGCGAGCCGGTGGGGGTGGTCGGCGCGATCATCCCGTGGAACTTTCCGCTGTCGATGGCGGCGTGGAAGGTCGGGCCGGCGCTCGCGTGCGGGAACACGGTGGTGCTCAAGCCCGCCGAGCAGACGCCGCTGACCGCGCTCCGCTTCGGCGAGCTGGCCGCCGAGGCCGGGTTCCCGCCGGGCGTGCTGAACGTGGTGCCCGGATACGGCGAGAACGCGGGAGCCGCGCTCGTGCGGCACCCGGGGGTCGACGCGATCTCGTTCACCGGCTCGACCGGGGTGGGACGGACCGTCATGCGCGAGGCGGCGGGGACGCTCAAGAAGGTCTCGCTGGAGCTGGGCGGCAAGTCGCCCAACATCGTCTTCGCCGACGCGGATCTGCGGGTGGCCGCGAAGGGCGCCTCGATGGGCGTGTTCTACGGCAAGGGCGAGGTCTGCGCGGCCGGGAGCCGCATCCTGGTCGAGAGCGCGGTGCACGACGAGTTCGTGGACGGGCTGAAGGGGCTCGCCGCGAAGGCGACGGTGGGCGACCCGATGGCTTCGACGACGCGCCTGGGGGCGATCGTGAGCGGGGAGCAGCTCGACCGGGTGATGGGGTACATCGAGGCCGGCAGGCGGGACGGCGCGAACCTGGTGGCCGGCGGGGAACGCGTGAAGGTGAACGGCCGCGGCAACTTCGTGACCGCCACCGTCTTCAGCGAGGTGGACCCCGCGATGACGATCGCCCGCGAGGAGATCTTCGGCCCGGTGGCGGCGGTCATTCCCTTCGACGATGTCGACGATGCGGTCGCCAAGGCCAACGACTCGCTGTACGGGCTGGCGGCCGGGGTGTGGACCCGGGACATCGGCAAGGCCCACCGCCTCGCCGCCGAGATCGACGCCGGGACGGTGTGGGTGAACACCTACAACCAGTACGCGCCCGGGTCGCCCTTCGGCGGCTACAAGGAGAGCGGCTTCGGCCGGGACCTGGGGTTCCAGTCGGCGCTGGAGAAGTACACGCACCTGAAGAGCGTCTGGGTGGCGCTGGACCGGTAGCAGGGCGCGCACGTGCCGGACCGTCTCGAATGCGGGGAGGGCGCCGCGGGCGCCGCGGGAAGGGGACGGCCGCGTGCGTGAAGCGTGGATCGTCGACGCGGTCCGCACCCCGATCGGCCGGCATGGCGGGGCGCTCGCACCCGTCCGGCCCGACGACCTGGCCGCGGTGACGATTCGGGCCCTTCTCGACCGCAACCCCTTCCCCCCCGGCCGAATCGACGACGTCATCCTCGGGTGCACCAATCAGGCCGGCGAAGACAACCGCAACGTGGCCCGCATGGGGCTGCTCGCGGCCGGACTCCCCGTCGGGGTGCCCGGCCAGACGGTGAACCGGCTCTGCGGCTCGGGGCTCCAGGCGGTGGCCGCCGCCTGCCAGGCGATCCGCGCGGGCGAGGGCGACGCCTTCATCGCCGGCGGGGTCGAGTCGATGAGCCGCGCCCCCTTCGTGATGCTCAAGCCCGAGCGCGGCTACGCGCGCGCCGTGCCCGAGGTGGCCGACACGGTGCTGGGGTGGCGCTTCGTCAACCCCGGCCTGCCCGACGAGTGGACGATCGGCCTCGGCAATACGGCCGAGGTGGTCGCGCGCGAGTTCGGCGTGACGCGCGGGGAGCAGGACGCCTTCGCGGCGGAGAGCCAGAGCAGGGCGGCGGCGGCGATCGGGGCGGGGCGCTTCGATGCGGAGATCGTGCCGGTGACGGTGCCGCGGCGGCGCGGGGACCCCGTCGTCGTCGCGCGCGACGAGCACCCCAGGCCGGGCACGACGACCGAGACCCTGGCCCGGCTTCGCCCCGTCTTCGACCGGGACGGGACGGTCACGGCGGGGAACTCGTCCGGGATCAACGACGGCGCCGCCGCCCTGCTCGTGGTCGAGGGGGAGACGGCGCGCGCCCGCGGCCTGGAACCGATGGCGGTGGTTCGCGGGGCGGCGGTGGCGGGGGTGGAGCCGCACCGCATGGGCATCGGTCCCGTGCCGGCCACGCGGCGGTGCCTGGAGCGGCTGGGAATGGCCGCGCGCGACCTGGACCTGGCCGAGCTCAACGAGGCCTTCGCCGCCCAGGCCATCCCCTGCATGCGCGAGCTGGATCTGGATCCGGACCGGGTGAACGTCAACGGCGGCGCGATCGCGCTCGGCCACCCGGTGGGGTGTTCGGGCGCGCGCATCCTTGCGACGCTCGTGCACGAGATGGCGCGCCGGGACGCGACGCTGGGGCTCGCGACGATGTGCATCGGGGTCGGCCAGGGGATCGCGGCCGTCGTGGAGCGCACCTGAGAATGCCGACGTCCGGAATCGGCGGGGTGGCCGTGATCGGCGCCGGCACGATGGGACACGGGATCGCGCAGGTGGCGGCCATGGCGGGGCACGAGACGGTGCTCTGCGACGTGGACGCCGGGCAGCTCGAGCGCGGCCTCGCCGGGATCCAGGCCACCCTGGACAAGGGCGTGCGCCTCGGCAAGGTGGCGGAGGAGAGCCGTGACGGGGCGCTGGCGCGCCTCCAGGGGACGGGGAGGTTGGGCGAGGCGGCGGAGGGGGCCGACCTGGTGATCGAGGCCGTGCCCGAGGTGATGGCGCTCAAGAAGCGGGTCTTCGCCGAGGTGGAGGCCGTGGTGGGGAAGCGGACGATCCTGGCCACGAACACTTCGTCGCTGTCGGTGACCGGGATGGGGGCCGGGCTGGAGCGGCCGGGGCGCTTCGTCGGCCTTCACTTCTTCAACCCGGTCCACATCATGGCGCTGGTCGAGATCGTGAGGGGGCGACACACCGACATCCGCACCCTCAACAGCAGCTTCAAGTTCGTCCTGGATCTCGGCAAGGAGCCGATCCTGGTGAACGATTCCCCCGGTTTCGCCTCGTCGCGCCTGGGGATCGTGCTCGGACTCGAGGCCATTCGCATGGTCGAGGCAGGGGTCGCGTCGCCGGAAGACATCGACAAGGCCATGGTGCTCGGATACCGTCACCCCATGGGTCCCCTGCGCCTGACAGACCTGGTGGGGCTCGACGTGCGGCTCGGCATCGCGCGCTACCTGCACGAGGCGCTCGGATCGGAGGCCTTCCGGCCCCCGGCGCTGCTGGAGCGCATGGTCGCCGAGGGGCGTCTCGGGAAGAAGTCCGGCCGGGGGTTCTACGAATGGGGCGGCGAACGGTGAATCGCGGGACGGTCCGGCTCTCGGTCCGGGACGGAGTCGCCGAAGTCACCATCGACCGTCCAGGCAAGCTCAACGCCCTGAACGAGGCGGTGCGCGGCGAGCTCACCGAAGTCTTCGACGAGCTGGCCGGCCGCGACGACGTCAAGGTCGCGATCCTCAACGGCGCCGGCGACAAGGCCTTCGTGGCGGGGGCGGACGTGGGCGAATTCGCGGGCCGGACCGCGCAGGAGCAGCGCGAGGTCTACCGCCACCGGCGGGTGTACGACGCCCTGGCCGAGTTTCCCAAACCCGTCATCTGCGCCATACACGGCTTCTGCATCGGCGGCGGCAACGAGCTGGCGCTCGCCTGCGACGTTCGCGTCGCGGACACCACGGCCCGCTTCGGCCAGTTCGAGATCCGGCTGGGGCTGATCCCCGGGGCCGGCGGCACGCAACGGCTCGCCCGGCTCGTAGGGCCGGGCCAGGCGCTGCGGATCGGCCTCTCCGGCGACCTGATCGACGCCGGGGAGGCCCACCGGATCGGCCTGGTGGAGCTGCTGGCCGACAAGGGCGAACACCTCGCCGCGGCCCGCGAACTCGCCGCGCGCATGACGCGCTGGAGCCCTGTCACGCTGCAGCTCGTCAAGAAGGCCGTGCGGGAGGCGTATGAGCGTCCCCTGTCGGACGGCCTGGCCGCCGAAAAGGAACTCTTCCTGGAGGCCTTCGCCTCGGAGGACGGCCGCGAGGGGGTCAGGGCCTTCGTCGAGAAGCGGCGGCCGCGGTTCCGGGGGCGGTGAGACGGGGCGTCCCTCGCCCGCACATCTCCGCGACCCTACTATCCTGAGCCGTCACCCCGCTCCGCCCCACCGCGACCACACCCGATGCCCCTGCGTACCTGGCGCCGCATCACCTGGGCGTACCACCTGATCTTCGCCGCCGCGGTCACCTGGCCGTTCCAGACCCTGGTCAACACTCCGGACCCCCTGGTGCTCGGCCTGCCCCGCCAGATGGCGTGGGCCGCGGGATGGGTCGTCGGAAGCCTGGTGGTGCTCTGGCGCCTCGACGCGGCCCGGACCCGGCACGAGCGCAGCGGGCCGCTCCCGCCCGGCGGTGACGGCTGATGGACAAGGTCACCCTCATCACCGTCATCGTCTTCGCCTACCTGGCGGTTACGCTCGGGGTGGGGCTGGCGGCGGGCCGACGCGCGTCGCGCAGCGTGCAGGGGTACGTCGCCGGCGACCGCGACTTCGGGCTGCTGGTCATGTACTTCATCACCGGGGCCACGGTCTTCTCGGCCTTCGCCTTTCTGGGCGGGCCGGGATGGGCGTACTCACGCGGGGCGGCGGCCTTCTACATCCTCACCTACGGCGTCCTGGGCATGGCTCCCTGGTACGTGATGGGGCCCAGGGTGGCCGCGCTGGGACGCCGCTTCGGCTTCGTGACGCAGGCGCAGCTGCTGGTCGGCCGGTTCCCGTCCCCGGGCCTGTCCGCGCTCATGGCGCTGCTCACGCTGGCCGCCTTCGTCCCCTATGTGACCATCCAGATGCGCGGCGCGGGCATCGTGATCGAGGCGGTGACCGGCGGACGCGTTCCCCTGGCCGCGGGCGCGGCGATCGCCTACGCGGTCGTGCTCGTGTACGTGCTGGCCAGCGGCGTGTCGGCGGTCGGGTGGACCAACACCTTCCAGGGCGTCTTCATGCTGGTCATCGCGTGGGCGCTGGGGATCTACCTGCCCACGCGGCTCTACGGGGGCGTGGGGCCGATGTTCGAACAGATCCTGGCCGAACGCCCCGAGCTGCTCTCCCTTCCCGGCCTTACCGGGAGCGGTGAACCGTGGGGCTGGGGAGCGTACTCGACCGCGATCCTCGCGAGCGCCATCGGGGTGACCATGTGGCCGCACCTCTTCATGAAGGCCTACACGGCCCGGAGCGACACGATAATACGCCGCACCGTCATCCTCTTCCCCACCTTCCAGCTCTTCCTGATCCCCGTGTTCCTGATCGGCTTCGCGGGTGTGCTCTTTCCGGAGTCTCCGGATCAGGCCGACTTCATCCTCCCCTTCCTGATCCTCCGCTCCGACCTCCCCGCTCTCGTGGTGGGACTCTTCTGCGCCGGGGCGCTGTCGGCGTCGATGTCCACCGGGGACGCCCTGCTCCATGGTGCGGCGTCGGTGGTGGTGGAGGACGGGGTTCAACCGTTCCGGAAGCTCTCTGACCGCGGGCAGCGGCTGCTCATGCGGATCCTGGTCGTGGCGGTGGGCGGGCTGGCCTACCTCTTTGCGCTGGTCGAGGGGTTCTCGCTCGTGGACCTGCTGCTGGCGTCGTACGGGATCATCTGCCAGTACATGCCGGCGATGCTTGCGGCGCTGTACTGGAGACGCGCCACGACCGCGGGCGTGATCTCCGGACTGCTGGCCGGATCGGCCGTGTCGGTCTTCTTCTTCCTGAGTCCGGAACTCAAGCCGCTCGGGATGCACGAGGGCATCCTGGGGCTGATCGTGCACATTCCGGTGCTGCTCGCGGTCAGCCTGCGCGGCACGCCCCAGGACGACGACCACGTGGACGGGTACCTCCGCGTCTGACGATGTGGCCCCCCAGGGTGCCGGAGAGGTCGCGGCTTAATAGAGAAAGCCCCCGGCGGGCAGCACACCACCCGCTCGGGGGCTTCGTCTCGCTGGCGAGCCGGAAAGCTCCGTTTCGGCGCCGCCATGTGCGGCGGCCGGTCTTCCGTCTCTTCACCCGGGCCGGCGTCTCCGCCGTCCCGGGCCGTCCCCCGTTCCCGGGGACTTCGGCTGCTTCCAGCGACCCCGCAGCCGTCGCGGCTCCCGCCGAACCAGGAACCGCGCCCGCCTCGGACTCCGTTTCCAGCGCCCTCGGCGCGCCGACTCTCGACCGGTTCCCCCTCCGGGGTTTCCCCCTGCGAGGGCCTCTCCGAAACCCGGCTCCCGTCGCTTCGGCTGCGGTCCTTTCGGCCCGCCTCCTCCGCTTCGGGGAAACCACGTTAACACCTGAATCCCGAAACCGCAAGCTTTTTCCGGTCGCAGGATGCCCGGGACCGGGGGTGGGACCTATTCCGCGTAGACCGAAACCACCCGCCTGCGGCGCAGATTCTCGAACTTCACAACCCCGTCCGACTTGGCGAAGAGGGTGTCGTCCCGGCCCCTTCCGACGTTGTTGCCGGGGTGGAAGCGGGTGCCCCGCTGGCGCACCAGGATGTTGCCGGCCAACACCTTCTCACCGGCGTAACGCTTTACGCCCAAACGATTTGGGTTGCTGTCGCGTCCGTTTCTGGACGAGCCGACGCCTTTCTTGTGAGCCATCGAAGTCTCCTCAGACGGTGATGTCGGCGACACGCACCACGGTGAAGCCCTGGCGGTGTCCCTGCTTGCGGCGGTACCCCTTGCGGCGCTTCCGCTTGAAGACCGTGATCTTCTTCGTGCGGTCGTGGGCCAGCACCTCCGCCGTCACCCTCGCCCCCTCCACGTTGGGCTCCCCCACCGAGACCTCCTCCCCCTTCTCCGCCAGCAGGACATCGTCGAAGGTCACCGTGGTGCCCGGTTCGACGTCCAGCGAGGGGATCAGGAGCGTCTTTCCCGGTTCGGCCCGGAACTGTTTTCCGCCCGTCCTGATTACAGCGAACATGTGTATCCCGTCAGGTGGTGGTTCCAACGTCACGGACGATCAGCACGGTGTGGGGGGTACGGACTGGGCCGGGCGTCGCCCGTGGTTTCCCGGCCCGGAGCACCGGTGCGACCGAACAGCCGTTAAAGGTAGCCAAGGCGATTCTACCGCACCACCCGCGAGTCCCGCGCCAGCATCAGCGCCGACCCGGAGGCCATCTCACGGTAGTAGCGCACGAACCTGCGCGTCTCGGGAGCGCCGTACGGAGCCAGGTTCTCCGCCCATCGGTAGGCGATGGGCTGGAACCAGAGTTCGGCCTCCACCGTGAACGGTCCCGTCGCCGGGTCGACGGCGACCGAGTACCGGACCACGTCCGAGCCGGGTTCGAAGTCGGGGTCGGAGGCGGCCGCGCCGACGGGCAGCACCCGGGGGTCCGCGCGGCCGGAGTCGAAGCCGCGGGGCAGGATGCGGTTGTCCTTGACCCATCGCTCCGCCGACATCAGGCCGGTGGTGACCATCCCGTCGCCGTCGACCATGACTCCCTGGTAGACCTGGACCTGGCCGGGGGAGTCGATGGTCGTGTGGTGCGGTTCGTAGCGGGAGCCGCTGTCGTCGTGATCGTCACCGATGACGCGGCCCTCGGGGGTGAGGGCACCGGACTGGAAGACCGGGCGGCCTCCCGCATCGGTGACGGTGACGCGCAGCCAGGCGCGCCGGGACGGATAGGCGGTCGGGAACTTGTGGCCGGCGAGGTTGCGCACCGTTACCGCGACCTCGAGCCGCCCCGTCCGCACGGCCGTCTCGCCGAACTCGACGGTGGCGGTGGCGGTGCGGAGGTGGTGGGCGGTGCGGTCGGCGGCGAGTTCCAGCTCCTGGGGCAGCGCGATCACCCCCAGTTCCTGCCGGTATCGGTTGAGCATCCGTAGCATGAAGAAGTTGCCGCCGCGGAAGACATGGCGGGATACCTCGGGACGAGGGCGGCCCAGGACGCGGGTGACGGGAACATCCTCGGCGACCACGGGCATGTGGCAGTCCTGGCAGCTGCGCTCGTTCGGGCCGCCGTCCCTGTAGGCGCTGGCCCGCCACTCCAGGAAGGGGGACTGCTCGGGAAACGGAGGCCCGCTCCCACCCGGCCGCACCGCGTGGGTGATCACGGTGTGACAGGAAGCGCACAGCCCGGACGAAGTGACGTGCTCGCCCAGGGTGGGACGGAAGCCGGTCGCCGATCGCATGATGCCGACGCCGCCTTCGTCGGGCTCGAAGGGGCCGAAGACCGGGCGGCCCTCCGGAGGAGTCTCCGCGGCGATCTCGAAGCGGGCCGTGAAGGTGGTTTCGGTGCCCAGGCCGTCGGGTCGGATCTGGTGGCAGAGGGAGCAGGAGACGCCGTCGGCGGCGAGGTCGGCGAACGGGCCTTCGGCGTCCCCGATCGGCAGGTTTGCGAAGACCTCCCCGTATCCGCCCGCCTGGAGAGCCGCGACCGTCGCCATCGGCATGTGGCAGCGGGCGCACTCGCCCTCGATTTCGGCGGCGGCTTCGGGGTGGTCGATGACCTCGCGCCGCACCGCCGCCTGGAAGTAGGGGTCGCGGGCACTGTTGGCCATCATAGAGGCGCGCCAGTCGAAGCCGATCGAAACATCGGTGCCGTCCGTCGCGGAGACCCCCTTGTGGCAGGCGATGCAGCGGTCGGAGGTGCGAAAGTTCTCGGCGGCGGGGCCGGGCGGTCCGGACACTTCCGTCAGTTGGCCGGGTTTCGGACCGTGTTGTGCGGGCGTCGGGGACGGACGGGCTCCGGCCGTGACGAGCACGCAGCCGAGCAGCGCGGTGGCGGCCGTGAGGGCGCCGACAGGCAGGCGATGTGGCCGCATAGTCACCAGCCCTCGAAGAAGCCGCCGTCGAACCAGTCGAGCAACAGGTACGCGAGCAGGCGCAACGGGGGACGCTCGCCGTCCTCCCGCCCGACCGGAATGAGGACCCCTACGTTGCCGAGCACATGCTGGCGCGTGTTGAGCGACACCTGGATCTGGGGGACCAGGTCGAGTCGCATCCCGGCCCCGGACTCGAAATCCCGTTTCACCTGCGCCTCCAGCATGGGATACCAGGCGCGCCCCCACTTCCCCTCGGTCCAGGTCCGGCCCAGAAGGATCCGCCCGAACCCTTCGCTCGCGGCATCGGCGTTCAGTGGCACCGCGGCCCCGGCCTGGGCCTGCAGAAAGGCGTCGCCCGGCAGAAGCCGGCCCAGCGCCAGGAAGGCCTCCACCTCGCTTCCCCGGGGCCCCGGATCGCCGTCGTGATCGCCCGTCGGAAGGATCACCTCCCCCATCACCGACACGATCGTACCGGCGGCAAGGTCGTGGTACAGCGCATGTTTGAGAGCAAGCACCAGGTCGCCCGGCCCGTGGCCGACCCCCTCGGCCGACGGTTCCTCACCGCCCTCTTGCCCATCGTCGCCGCTCCTCCACCACCTGTAGGGGATCACCACTTCGATCTGGCTGCGGGGCCCGAAGCGCTGCTCGTAGACATACTCCGCCACTGCGGCCCCCCGGGCTTCGAGGTCCACACCGATCTCCACCACCCATTCGTCCTCGGGGTATGCCTTCTCGGTGAGCAGGGCACGCGGCAGGTTCAGTTCGCCCCGCGGCCAGTTCGGATCGGTGCAGAGCGTTCGGATGTACTCCATGACGCGCCCGAGCTGCTCTTCGGTAAGCGCGCCCCGGAATGCCGGCATCATTTCGCTGAAGCCGCGCACCGGCCCGCCCTCGTGGGCTACCGCGATCCAGTCGGCGTCGGGTTCGCGGGCGGCGAAGTCGCAGTCGGTGAAGTCGGGGAGTTCCTCCTCGAAGGCGACCAGTGAAGGGGCCAGGCCGCGGCCGTCGAGGCCGTGGCAGTTGGCGCACGAAGCCGCGTAGATGGCTTCGCCAGGTGCGTCCGCGAGTCCGGCTCCGACGCTACCCGCCGGGAGCTGGGCGGCCACGGGGAACCCGGCGCAGAGAGAGACCCCCGCGGAAAACCCCGGCAGGGAGGTTCGCAGGAGGGAGCTTGGGTTCACTCGGTGCACCGGGGGGAGCTGAGGGAAGCAATCGATCTCGCGCAACCCAAACTAGCAGTCCGTGGATAACCCGCGCGAGCACCGAGACCGGTTTTGTCCACGGACTGCCAGGACTACGGCCGGTAGCGCGCACATCCGAGGGCGGGCGCCAACAACCTGGCAATGCGAAGCCGTGACCGTCCTGAAGCCGCTCCCGAAGCACTACCCCGAACGGTATTTGTCGGTGACGTCCTGCTCGGCGCGCCCGGAGAGCAACCGGAACTCGTCAGGCCGCATCAGCGGATCGTCCCGGATGTCCAGCCGCAGGCGTGCGCGCCGCGCGAGCTTGCGGACGAAACGGGGCTCTAACTCCATGATGTTGAGCGCCACCTTCGGATGCACCCGAATGAGAATCCGCCTCTCTTCCCCGGACACCCCGGCGCGATGGACGGAGCGTTCCACCTCGCGGACGAGCGTCGTCGGTGTCCAGACATGGCCGCTGCCTCCGCAGGTTGCGCACGATTCGGAGAGCGATTGCAGGATGGAGGGACGCACGCGTTGCCGGGTCATCTCGATGAGTCCCAGTTCCGACACCTCCCAGGTCCGGGTCCGGGCCCGGTCGCGGCCCAGGTGGGTACGCAGCTCGTGCAGCACCCGGTTGCGATCCTCCTGGGACTCCATGTCTATGAAGTCGATCACGATGATCCCACCGACATCCCGCAGCCGGAGCTGCGTCGCGATCTCGCGCGCGGCGTCCAGGTTGGTCTTGAAGATGGTGCGCTCGGGGTCCTTCTTCCCGCCCGTGAACCGGCCGGTGTTCACATCGATCGAGACCAGGGCCTCGGTCGGTTCGATGATCACGTACCCACCGGACGGCAGATCGACCCTGCGCCGGAAGGACTGCTGAATCTCCTTCTCGATTCCCGCGTGGTCGAAGAGGTGTTCGCGCTCGTTGTAGAAGTGGATCCGCTCCCGAAGTTCCGGGTCGAAGGCGCGCACGTACTCCACGATCTGCTCGTAAACGGTGCGGTTGTCGATCCTCACGGCGTCGAACCGGTTGGTGAAGAGGTCCCGGATGACGCCCGAGATCAACTTCGCCTCCGCGTGGATCAGCGAGGGGGCTGCGGCCTTCCCCGCCTTCCGTTCTATCGTGATCCACCGGCGTTGGAGCTGCCCGTACTCCTTCTCCAGCTTCTTCCGGGTGAGCTCCTCTCCCGCCGTGCGGACGATCACACCACCCGATCCTCCATCCACCACCCCCCTCGCCATGGCCCGCAACCGCGATCGTTCCCGGCGATCGTCGATCTTGCGGCTCACGCCCACCTGGTTGGAGTCGGGGATGTAGACCAGGAAGCGCCCCGGCAGGGAAATCTGTGTGGTGACCCGCGGTCCCTTCGTGGAGATGGCCTCCTTGGTCACCTTGACCAGGAGTTTCTGGCCCCTGGTCAGAACTTCCTGAATGGCGGGGGACGTGCGGTCCTGGCGCTCGCGCCCCCGCCGGCCCTCACCGTTGCCGTTGTCGTGGATTCCCCCGACGTCGGAAACGTGGAGGAACGCGGCCTTCTCTTCTCCGATGTCCACGAACGCCGCCTGGATCCCCGGCAGGACCGTTTCGACGCGGCCCAGGAATATGTCGCCGACCAGACGGTCCTGGTCCGGCCGGTCGAACATGAGCTCGGCAAGCCGGTTGTTCTCTTTCAGCGCCACCCAGGACTCCTCGTCCGAGGCGCTGATGAGGATTTCTCTCTTCAATGGGTTCCTCCCATGCTCGCGTCCGGGCCGAAAAGCCGATCCCGAACCCGTCCCGGCCGCGTTCCCGTCCCGGATGGACCTGGTACGCGAGCCGGCGATCGGGCGGGGGGACCATGCTCCCCAGGGCCGAACCGTAAGACGACTCCCCGCCTGCCCGGTGCCCGCTGAACACGCGCGTGGGACCCCCACGGATTCCAGGGACAGCCGTGTCCGCTGGGTCTCTCACGCTTCCAGCTCCCTGAGCAGGTGACGGGAAATAACGATTTTCTGAATTTCCGTGGTCCCCTCGCCGATCTCGCAGGCTTTGGCGTCACGCATCATGCGTTCGACCGGGTGGTCCGAGGTGTACCCCACCCCTCCCAGGAACTGGACCGCCGTGCGGGCGGCCCTGGCCGCCAGCCGGGCGGCAACGAGCTTGGCCATCGCCGCCTCCTTGCCGAAGGATCGGCCGGAGTCCTTGAGCCAGGCCGCATGGTAGGTGAGATGCCGCGCCCCCTGCACCTCCGCCGCAAGGTCGGCCAAACCGAAACGGACATCCTGGAATTCCCAGACCGGCCGTTTGAACTGGCGCCTGCGCGTCGTGTAGCGGAGCGCCACGTCGAGGGCACCCTGTGCGATTCCGAGGGACAGGGCGGCGATGCCGATTCTGCCCGCGTCGAGGGTCTTCATGAAGTTGGTGAAGCCGCGCCCCTCCTCGCCCAACCGCTGGTCCCGGTGCACCCACGCATCCTGAAAGTGGAGTTCGCGGGTGTCCGATGCGCGCCACCCGAGCTTGTCCTCCTTGGCGCCGGGGGTGACGCCGTCGGAGTACGGCAGTCCGGGGCGGTGGCCGATGCCGGTCCGTGCGGCCTCTTCGAGGTCGACGGTCGGCTTGCACACCACGAAGCTGGTGATGCCGCGGTGTCCTTCACCCCGGCTCGTCCTGGCGGTGACCACGAAGATCTCGCCCACGCCCGCGTGGGTGATGAAGATCTTGCTTCCCGTGATGCTGTAGCCTCCATCGGCCGCGACCGCTCTGGTTCTCGTACCGGAGGAGTCGGACCCTGCGCCCGGCTCGGTGAGACCGAAGCCCCCGAGCACCTGGCCCGAAGCCAGCAGCGGGATGAAGCGGGCCTTCTGTTCGTCGGTCCCGGAGGCGAGGATCGGCGAAGTGCCCAGGGTCGTGTGGGCGGAGACGGTGATGGCGTGGCTGGCATCGTACTTCGCCAATTCCTCCACAACGAGGACGTAGCTGAGGTAGTCCCGGCCCATGCCGGAGAGCTCCCGGGGTACCGGGACACCGAGCCATCCCCGTTCACCCATGGCCCTCACATTGTCCCAGGGGAAACAGGTGGTCTCGTCCAGTTCGCGGGCAACGGGGACGATCCTGTCGATCGCGAAGCGGCGGACGGCGGCTTGCAGACTGAGGTGACTTCGGTCCAGATATGGATCCATCGCGCGGGGCGAGTTGGGTCGTGGGTTGGGGTTGGCCGGGTCAGGTTGCGGGGTCCCGGCGGCGCTCGCATCGGTCGCAGGAGCCGCAGGAGCGACGGCCGGGCACCTCTCCAAGGTAACGCAACAGGGCCATTCTCCGGCATCCCCGGCGACCGCAGTACCTCTGCATGGCGCGCAGCCGGTCGACGGCCTGCCGGCGGGCGGTGGCCAGCGGGCCCAGGTCGGCCGTGTCGCCCGTGAAGGCAAGCGGCGGTCCCGCTACGGCGGGCGGACCACCGGCCGCCCGGTCCGGCCAGTCGTCGATCCACTCCGCCAGTACCGGATCCAACCGGATCGCGCCGGAGCGCATGAGCCACTTGAGATGGGGCACGTTGGCGCCGCCCGGTCCGAGGAGCGTGTCCGGGGACCGGGGATGGGCCGCCGACTCGCGAGACCGGATCTTCGCAAGCACCCTCAGAACCTCGCGCGGCTTCGGATAGGCTCGTTCCATGAACGAAGCGGGGACCTTCCAGTCATCCTTGTGGACGAAGCCGAGCGCCATCGATTGCTCCCCGTCGCGGCCCGCGCGGCCGGCCTCCTGGTAGTAGCTCTCCAGCGATCCCGGGAAGGCGTAGTGGAAGACGGCCCACACGTCGCCCCTGTCGATGCCCATCCCGAAGGCGCAGGTCGCGACCACCACGTTGGACTCGCCGGACATGAAGCGTCGCTGCACGGCCTGCCGCTCCTCGCTCGGGAGCGCGGCGTGGTACGCGTCGCCGACGACGCCCAGGCTGGCGAGAGCGCGCCGCACGTTGACGACCAGCCGCCGCGTGGGCGCGTAGACGATGAGCGCCCTCTCCGCACACTCCGGCGGAGCCCTGCGGATGAGGCGCACCATGGCGCGGATGCGGTCGGCACCGGAGCGCCGCCGGGCCACCAGCCAGCGGATGTTGGGCCGGTCGAAGGATGTGACGACCCTGAACGGGTCCGTCATGCGGAGCACCTGCGTGATGTCGTCCCGGACGGCGGGGGTGGCGGTGGCGGTCACGGCCAGGACGGGAGCGGAGACGATCTCGCGGAGGCGGTGGATGCGCCGGAAGGCGGGGCGGAACTCGTGGCCCCACTCCGAGATGCAGTGGGCTTCGTCGATGGTGATGAGGGAGACGGGCGACGACGCCAGCAGGTTGCGGAGCTTCCGGGCCTCGAGACGCTCCGGAGAGCAGAAGAGGAGGTCAAGGCGTCCCTGCGCGAGGTCCTCTTCGGCGCGGCGCTGGGTGTCCTTCGGGTCCTGGGAGGTGAGCGAGGCGGCGCGCAGGCCCAGGCGGCGGGCGCGGTCGACCTGGTCCTGCATGAGCGAGATCAGCGGGCTGACGACCAGCACCAGGCCGGGCATCATGAAGGCGGGGAGCTGGTAGCAGAGCGTCTTGCCGCCTCCGGTCGGGAGGACGCCGAGAGTGTCGCGGCCCGAGAGCACGCTGCCGACCAGCTCCTCCTGGCCGGGGCGGAAGCCGGGGAAGCCGAACCTGTCGCGCAGGACGGCGCGGGCGGCGGGGTTGGGGCGGGTTTCGGGTTCCGGTGTCACACCCGGAAGCAGAGGGGGGAGGCGGGGCGGAAGAATGGCGTTTCGGGACTGGTGTGCGCGCAGGGCTGCTACCGGCCTCCCTGGCGGCCCGTGGACGAAGCCGCCCGAGCACCGAGAGCGACGGGGCGCCAGCAAGGCTCGACCGGAGGGCAGTAGCAGGCTATTCGCCAATTCGCTGACGGCGACATACTCTTGGAGGTGTAGAGGTGCGCCGAAAGAGATGGGAAACGTGGGTGGTCCCCGAAAAGAGAGGCAATGTGCTCTCGGACGACAAATTCCAGCGCGTATTGAGGGATCTCTATCGGGCGGTGCTGGGGGAGATCCCCTGGGTTTCGGTGGCTGCCCGGATCGACGACATGATCCGCGCGAACGGCCACAGCCTGACGTACGTGGGCGTGGGCCTTCGGGGCGAGCCCGAAATCCGCATGGCCCGGTTCTTCGTCGGTCCGCGCCGTCGTCAGGACATGGAGCAGTTGTACTTTCGCGACTACTATCCGCGGGATGAGGCAATTCCGCGGCTCTCCGGACTTCGCGAGGGTGAATTGGTCTACAAGTCGGATCTCTACACCGACGAGGAGATGAGAACGTCCGCCGCCTACGATTTCCGGTGTGCCAACAACACGCAGAACGGCCTCTTCATGGGGCTCGACGGACTGGACGGGCATGGTATCGTCCTGTCCTTCGGCAACTCCACCGAACGCGGGGGCTGGGGGAGCGATCAGATCCAGGCCATCAAGCGCCTCGCCCCCCACCTGCGGCAGTTTGCTCGCGTTCGCTGTGCGATAGCCGATGCCGAGGCCCTGGGCGCGACGCTGGCCGAACTGCTCGAGAACCGGCGGGCGGGGATTGTCCAGCTGGACCGCCGGGGACGCATCCTGGAGGCGAACGACCGCGCCCGTGACATCCTGCTCAAACGCGATGGACTATGCGACCGGGGGGGTGTGTTGGCCGCCGGGCACCCGGGCGAGAACGAAGAGCTACGACGCCTGCTGGCGCGGGCGCTGCCTCCATTCGGCGTGCAGGGCACCGGGGGCTCGATGAAGATCACCCGCAGGGAGGCTCAAACGCCGTTGGTTCTCGAAATCCATCCCGTCCGCCGAATGGACACAGACTATCGAGCGCGGCGGGTCGGGGCACTGGTGTTGGTGGTCGACCCGGCGGCCCGGCCGCGGGTGGATTCGGACCTGGCAGCAGCGGCCCTGAGCCTGACCCCTGCGGAGAGCCGTGTGGCGGTGGCGCTGGCTGCCGGTCAGACGGTCGCCGGCATAGCGGACACCGAGGGCTGCGCGGAGAGCACCGTGCGCACGCACCTGAAGCGAGTCTACCGCAAGCAGGGAATCCGCAAGCAGACCGAACTCGTGCGGAGGCTCCTGTCGCTGGAAGGCCTGCGAAAGCGCTTCCGCTAGGCCGATCCCGAACAGGCGAGCCTCCGGGGTGTCCCCAAAATTGGGGACGCGGTTCGGCAACCCCGGCCCTAAACTCGCTTCCATCACCGAAGGCCGTGGCGCGGATCGCGGCCAGTGGACAAGCCCCGCGGATACCGGGAAACGGTAAGGGTTGTCAGACTGGCAGTGCGCTCCGGAGCGGCACCTGCAACCAGCGACATGTCGGAGGAATCAATCAATGTCCATAGGTCCATCCATGGCGCAGGCACCGTCTGACACAAACCCGGTTCGTGGCATCCTGGTACTGGTTGCCCTGGCGTGCCTTGCCGCTTGTGGCGGCGACGACATGACGGAGCCCGGCGCGACCTGCAGCGTCGGACAGGTGCTCAGCCCCGAAGAGGAATGCGCGGTGGGGGGAGGAGAGACGTTCGAAGTCGGGTCTGACGGCCTCGCGTGTCTCGTCGAGTCCGATGGCATAAGCCGGAGGTGCAGCACGTCGGAGGTCACCAAGGGTGGTTTCTCGGCCAGCAACATTGACGACACGCTGACCTGGCGCATCGACTCGATGCCGTCGTAGCAGTCGGCGGATTAACCCGCACGAGCACCGAGACCACGTGCGGGAGCCATGCGGTGACCATCCATGTCAACGAGGAAGGCACCGCCTCCCGCACTCCGCAACCCCTGAAGATAAGGAACCATCATGAAGACGAGATCGCTTGCCCTGGTAGTTGGACTGCCGCTGATCGGATGCGCCGACCACCCGGCTGCGCCCTGGATGGAACCGGGGGTCGCCGCGCCGATTGCCAGCCAGGACACCGAAACTGCAACGGCGAATGAAGCCGTAGATGTCATCCTGCCGGTGGACGGGCCTGGTGGTGGGAGCGCCACGGCATGGGCCGATTCTGCTCCGCCGCCGCCATCCATCCGGTCCTGGAGTTACACCAACAGGTTCTGGGAAACCGACGACGGTGACACCGTTTGGAGCCATGAGACGTGGGTTTATCTGTGGCCCTACAAAGACGAGAACGGCAATCCCTGGCGCATTACCGTGCGAGAGCAGCAGGTGGACGCGTTCCTGGAGGGCATCACCGTGCTCAAGGATGTTGTGGGGACGTACACGGACGTGAACGGCGTGGAGCGCACGACCCGAGCACACCGGGACGGTGGATGGACGTTTGCGTTGCCCGATTCGTTCCCGCCTACCGACCGGCGCGAGGTCTTCGACCTGGTCTGCGATGCCGACTTCGACGGCTTTCCCGCCCACCGCAAGCCTGCGAGCGACATCGAAATCACCGTGAGCTGGGTGGTCCAGTACGCCGTTCGGGACAGTGGGTCCCCCCGCCGCGTAAGGCCGGATCACCGCAAGGGCTCACTCTCCGTGACCTGCCCGCTGGCTCCCAGCTGACGGCTTCTGCCTCACACCCCATTCCTCACGGAAGGAGTACTCCGGACCCATGACGACCCGATGGATTCGCACCCTGCTGACCTCTGCGCTGCTCTTGTTTCCGAGCGTGCACTCTACCTCACCGCTCGCAGGTCAGACTCTGGTCTCGGTTGGAGGCGGGGCCAGCATATCGAAGGCGAGTTTCTCCGAAGGCGGGCTCACCGTCACCCCCGAGTCCCGCATCGGCATCACGGCCGGTGCATCCGTGACCATGCCGCTGGCGGGGAGTGTCGGTCTCCAGATCGGCGGCGCGTACGTGCAAAAGGGATTCTCGATCGACCACGAGTTCTTTGGGGAGACCTTCACTTCCACCTCGAAGATCAACTACCTCGAAATCACGGTTCTTGCCAAGCCGAGCTTTTCGCTGCAGGAAACCATGAGCCGGGAGGCTTCATTTCACCTGCTTGCCGGACCCGCGTTGGGAATCAAGGCGGGTTGCTCGGCGGAACTGAATGGAGAATCTGTGGAGTGTTCGGAGGATGGGGTAGAGCCGTCCTCGTTGGATGTCGGGTTCCTGGGGGGGATCGGCGTCCAGCTGGGCAGGATCCGGCTCGACGTCACCTACACCCTCGGACTCGCGAATGCCGCGGATGACGCCGAAACGACCGTCAAGAACCGGTCCCTTGCCATTCAGGCCGGTGCCATCATCCCGGTCGGAGGTTAGTCGGATGTCGGAGATCGGACGTGGAAAGGGTACCGGTGAGTTCGGTGTTCCGGCGGTTTGTCGTCCAAGACCAGCGGACGCCGTGGCGCCCGGTGGATGCCTGGTTGAATCTTCTCGCCTCGGTGTGGCATTGACGCTCCTCGTACTCTCGGGCGCCTGGGTGTGTCAACCGCCGCTGTCCGGTCAGAGCGTCGGTGACCGCGTTCGTGTCACCACCATCGGGATGACAGTCGTCGGCGAGGTTGCGGGGTTGGGCGACGAGGGGTTGCAGGTTCTCCACGGCGGAAGCCGCCAGACCTTCTCCTACCGTGAAATCACACGCCTCCAGCGGAGCGCCGGCAGGGAGAGCCGCTGGAAGGACGGGCTCCTCTACGGCGGCGGTTGCGGTGTCGTGGCCGGCGTCGTGTATGGGAGGCTGTGGGGCAGCGCATGCGAAACCCTTACCGGGGCTTCCGGCGAGTGTGACGAAATCGGCCTGCAGGCGGCCATTTGGGCCGCGATGACGTGGGGTGCGGGCGGAGGTCTATTGGGTATGGGTATCGGGGCGTTGATCAGGCGCGAACTGTGGGCCGACATTCCGGTTCGCCGAACCGGTTTCGCGTTCAGGCCTCTTCTCGTGCCCGGGCCACGTTCCGGGACGCTGGTCGTGGGAGCCCGGCTTCACATCGGTTACCGCTGACTGCCTTGTCGGGAACATCCTCGTTTCCGCGATTTGCACCCATTGCTCACGGCGCACTATCGACGATACGTTGCCTCGCATTGCGCAATCCACCCCGGCAATCCGATGCAGCGGAGATGGCACGGTGATTTCACGAACGATCGGAACGGCGGCCCTCATTGTGGTCGCGCTCCTGATGCTCTCGCACACCGCCTGCGACAGCGACCTGGCGGAGCCCCCGCTTCCACCGCCGGCGGCACACCTGGGAGACGCGGCCGGAGACCGCGACGCCCTCGTCGCCCTCTATGATTCGACGGACGGCGGGAACTGGAAGCGGAACGACAACTGGCTGAGCGACAAGCCCATCGGCGAGTGGTTCGGTGTCGTGACGGACACGGCGGGCCGGGTGATCCGCCTGCGGCTGGGGGACAATGCGCTGAACGGCCCGCTCCCGGCGGAGCTCGGTGACCTTTCGGAACTCAGGTACCTGGAGCTGAGTGACAATAGCCTCACCGATTCCATCCCGCCCGAACTCGGGAACCTGGACAACCTCGGCGGCCTGTGGCTGGACGGGAACGGGCTATCGGGACCGCTGCCCGGCGAACTGGGCGATCTCGCCGACCTCTCCGGACTCTGGGTCGGCGGCAACCGCCTGTTCGGCTCGGTGCCCGCGAGCTTTCTGGACCTCGAGCTCCTCTTCTTCGAGTTCGGCGGCGAAGGCGGCCTCTGCCTCCCGGGCACGGAGGCGTTCGAGGAGTGGTCGGAAGACGTCGGCCACGTCGAGGGTCCATGGTGCAGCGACGCGGACGCCGAGGTGCTCCGGGTCCTCCATGAGACGACGACCGGCAGCCGGTGGGCCAACTCGGATGGCTGGCTCGACGGCCGGGTGCTGAGCAGGTGGCACGGCGTGGATACGGACTCGATCGGCCGCGTGTCGGAGCTGGACCTGGCTCGCAACGGTCTCTCGGGAACCCTCCCGCGCGAGCTTGGTTACCTGGCGAAGCTGACGAGGCTCAAGCTGAGCCGCAACAACCTGTTCGGTTCACTGCCGCTGACCCTCACGGCTCTCACGCTCCGGGAACTCCGGTACGCCGACACGGATCTCTGCGTGCCCGACGACGATGCCTTCCGGGAATGGCTCGACTCCATCCCGGAGCACGAAGGGACGGACGAGACGTGCCCGCCGCTGGCCGAGCGCGACCTCCTGGCGGCCATCTACGAGGCGACCGGTGGCCCGGACTGGAACCGCAACAGCAACTGGCTGAGCCAGCGGCCGTTGGGGGAGTGGGACGGGGTGGAAACCGACGACTCCGGGAATGTGACCGGGCTGAACCTCAGCTACAACAACCTCGTCGGGCGAATCCCCCCGGAGGTCGGGGGGTTCCGGCACTTGGAAGGGCTTTACCTGAACGCCAACGGCTGGAGGTTCGTCGGCCCCGTTCCGCTGGGAGTCTTCAATCTTGTCAATCTGAAGTGGCTGAACCTTAGAGGTGTCGCGTTGGGCACTTCCATCCCCCCCGAAATCGGCAATCTTCGAGACCTGCGCATCCTGAACCTCACAAGCACGACGGTGGGCGGCCCGATCCCGCCGGAACTGGGTACGCTGGACAGCCTTGAGGTCCTGGGCCTGGGAGGAAACGACCTGACCGGACCGATACCGCCGGAGCTGGGCAATCTCTCGGCCTTGCGGCAGGTCTTCCTCTGGCGCAACGATCTGAGCGGGGAAATCCCCCCCGAACTCGGTGGCCTCACGAACCTCGAGGTGTTTGATATGCCGGACGCCGGCGTATCCGGCCCCATTCCGGCAGAATTCGGTAATCTCGAGAACCTCGAATGGTTGTTGCTAGGCGACAACGAACTGACCGGCGCCATACCGCCGGAACTGGGCGATCTGGGCCGTCTCTACTCCCTTCAACTGCATGGCAATGCCCTGAGCGGCCCGATTCCGGAAGAACTGGGAGAGTTGTCTAATCTGCGGGAGCTTTGGCTCGGCGCCAACGACAGCCTGTCGGGGAAGTTGCCCGCGACGTTCACCGAACTCACCCGGCTCCGGATCCTCAAGGCGGGCGGGACCGGTGTTTGCGTGCCTGCCGATGCGGATCTGCTGGAATGGCTGGACGGCGTTCGCTTCCAGCGCGTGGCCCGCTGCGAGAAGGACGGGGCGGCGTACCTGACGCAGGCCGTCCAGTCGCGTGAACACCCCGTGCCGCTTGTAGCAGGCCGGTCGGCGCTTCTGAGGGTGTTCGTCACCTCTCCGAACGCCGGCGACGCGGATTTTCCGGAGGTGCACGCCACCTTCTACGAAGACGGAATGGAGGTCCATGTCGTCGAGATCGAGGGTGGGGACCATCCGATTCCAAGAGAGGTCGACGAGAGCAAGCTGGGCAAATCGGCTAACGCCGAGATTCCCGGCCGCCACATCAGGCCCGGATTGGAAATGGTGATCGAGATCGACCCGGACGAAACGCTCGACGACAGCGTGGACATCGTGAGGCGGATTCCCGAAGAGGGCCGGATGGCCATCGACGTGAAGGACATGCCGCCGTTCCAGCTCACGCTGATCCCGTTCCTGTACGAGTCCGATCCGGATTCCTCGATCCTGGAGATCACCGAAGCCATGGCGGACGACCCCTGGGAATCCGACATGATGGCCGAGACCCGGGAACTGCTGCCGATCGACACCTTCGACGTCGAACTGCACGATCCGGTGGTGACCTCGACGAACAACAGCTTCGCCCTTCTGCTCGAGACTGAGGCCATACGCCTCATGGAAGGTCGCTCCGGCTACTGGCTGGGCATGCTGGCTCCCGTCCCGCGTTACGGCCTGCTGGGAGTGGCCAACGGCATCGGGTCCTGGTCGAGCTTTTCGGTTCCGCATTCCTGGACCGTGGCCCACGAGCTGGGACACAACCTCGCGCTCTTTCACGCCCCGTGCGGCGGTCCGGGTGGGCCGGACCCCCTGTTTCCCGACCGCAACGGGCGGATCGGGGCGTGGGGGTACGACCGTGAGGACGAGAGACTCGTCTCTCCGCATGCACCCGACCTCATGTCCTACTGCAGGGGCAACAGCTGGATTTCCGACTACCACTTCTCGAATTCCCTGCGGCACCGTCTCGCCGTGGAGGAGCCTCGCGTCGTGGCGAGAACCCGGTCGCTGATCGTATGGGGTGGCCTGGACGCCGATGGCGACCCCTTCCTGGACCCGGCCTTCGTCGCCGACGCGATGCCCTTGCTCCCCGCCGCCGGACGCGAGTTCGTGCTGCGCGCCACAACCGAGGACGGCGGCGAAGCCTTTTCGCTGGCCTTCGACATGCCGGAGATCCCCGATGTCGAGGACGAACGGTCCGCCTTCGTGTATGCCATTCCGGTGACCTGGGACGGGGAGCTGGAGAGAATCACGCTTACGGGTGGTGGCGGGGGGCACGCCCTTCGCAGGGAAACCAACCGGCCGATGACCATCCTGCGGGATCCGGCCACGGGGCAGGTCCGGGCGATTCTGCGACTGGAGCCGGAGGCGGCGATGGAGGCGGTTGGGGAGGTGGGGCTGGAAGCGGTGTTCACCCGGGGGATTCCGAACGGACGGTGATCCCGGACATCGTGATGCGGTGATGCCGTGATGTGATCGCGTCAACGCCCACGCGTCCTTCAAGACGAACCGTGACGATGGCCGGGCCACATGCCCCACTGAACGAGTCCGGGTTCGTGAAGGTGTCGAACCGCCTTCACCCACCCACTTCACCGTATCGGAATCCGAAAGCCCATCTCGAGCCGCTGGCGTTCGAACGACTGGACCGGCGGGCTCCGGAGCGCCGGGGGGACGGGATGTCCAGGAACGGTTATCTGCTCCCACGCGTCGGTGCGAAGGAAGGCGCCGACTATCGCACCGATGGGCCCGGTGATGACAACGCCGGCGGCGACCAGCGCGATCCCGGGTGCGATTAGGAAGATCATGCAGAATATCGTGAGAAAGGCGTCGTCGCCCATCGTCGGGTCACCAAGGCATGTGTTGATCAGCTGGATCCCCGGATAGACGAGAATCGTCGCGCCGACAACGTAGCCCTCCAACCAGGCACTCTTCCGGCCCACGCTTCGCTCGAGCTTCACCAGGTCGGCGAACGGAAGCGAGACTTCGCCATCCTTGTGGTCGAGGTGGAAACCCTGCTCACTCACCGCGGTAACCTCTCCGATCACGGTCCGGTCGGCGAGAGACGCGCGGACCCGGTCGCCGACAGCCTGAGCCTCCAGGCCGGACCCCGACAGGATCGTCGACAGCGCCATGGCCATGGATGTGGCAGCAATCGGGATCGGTCTCGAGCAGGTCATGCCCCGGAATGTCCGATGGATACGCGAACCGCGCGTCCCCTCTTTGGGGGACCCCGAGTAGGGGAGAATATCTCCCCACCGACACCTGTCTGCCCGCGGGCCACCACCTGGCTACCACCCGGTTTTCCGCGGACGCCAAGAGTCGGGAAGATCGTTGTGTTCCCCGGCCTGCCCTCGCCCGACCGCAAATCAGCCACTCCGGACGACCCTCACATGGAAATGCTCGAGCCCCCTGAGCACCACGCTGGGCCGGTACTTCGGCGGCCGCGCGCCGAAGCCGATCTCGCTGAACCGCTCCAGCAGGACCTCGAGCGCGATCCGTCCCTCCAACCGGGCGAGGGGGGCGCCCAGGCAGTGATGGATGCCACGCCCGAATGAGATGTTGCCCCGGTCGGACCGTGTGATGTCGAGTTCGGCGGGTCGCCGAAAACGCTCCGGGTCGTGGTTGGCGGATCCGATGAGCAGGCCGATCATCGCGCCCGACGGCACGGCCGAGTCCCCGACATCCAGATCGCGGATCGCGATGCGCATATCGAGCTGTACCGGCGAATCGTAGCGTAACAGCTCCTCGACGGCCGAAGGAATCAGGTCCGGACGCTCGCGCAACAGCGCCAGTTGGCCGGGGTGTCGCAGAAGGGCCCGGACCCCGTTTCCGATCAGGTTCGTGGTGGTCTCGTTGCCGGCCAGCAGGAGAAGGCGAAGCATCACGATCGTCTCGTCGCGCGTGAGCCTGTCGCCCTGCTCCTCGGCCTCAACAAGGCGCGACACCAGGTCCTCGCGGGGCTCCAGGCGGCGTTGCTCGACGATCGACGTGAGGTATTCCGCGAGTTGCCGGTGGGCCCGGTAGACGAGTTCCTGTTCGGCCGGCGTGAGAATGGGTTCCAGCGCGCGCGCCAATCGGCTCGACCACACCTTGAAGCGGGTGAGGTCCCTCTCGGGGACGCCGATCATCCTTGCGATCACGATCGTGGGAAGCGGCACCGCAAAGGCCTTCATCAGGTCGAACTCATCGGTCCCTTCCATCCTGTCGACAAGACCGTGTGCGGTGGCTCGTATGAAATCCTCCAGCTCCGCGACCGAACGCGGCGTGAAAGCCCGGTTGACGAGCCGACGCAGACGAGTGTGGTCCGGCGGATCCAGCGCGAGCATGCTCGGCTTGAGTTTCCTTCGCGTTGCCACGATGCCGCGCGAGTAGCGCGCTCTCGTCAAGTCGTTCGAGAAATCTCGGTGGTCCCGCAGGATGCGATCCACATCGGCGTATCGTGACACCACGAACTGCCGGGCGAGAATGCTGTAGTGGACCGGGTCCCGGTCGCGGAGCTTCCGGTAGGCCGGGTAGGGATCGGCAACCATGGCGGGTGCAAGCGGCCACCACGCCACGCCGCTTCGCAGCCGTTCCTCGGCCAATCGCGCGTGGATGTAGACGGACCTGACCGATGCCGCGAGCGCGTTACTCAGTGCCATTCCGCATGGTCCTCGCGTGCCGGGACAAGAGCGGAGTCGGGCTCCGGGGGGGCTGCAGGGTCCCGGCGAGTTTCAGCCACCGTCCGGCAGAAACCTGAGCAGCAACCCCACCACCAGCACGCCGATCCCCACCCACACCAGCCAGGACAGTGACATCCCGATGCCGGCTAACGCCAGGGCGGCGCCGGCCACGAAGATCCGGACCTTCCACGCCAGGAATCGGTCCTCCCCTCTGCGCTCTCTTGACGGGCGGAACATGGTGCCCCCTACCCTCCCTTTCCGCGCAGGAAGTCGCGAACTCCGTCCCGGCACTCCCGGGTGAGACGGGCGATGGCGTTGACCTCGGCACCCCTGGCGATATCGTCTTCGAAGCCGGAGCCGCCGAGGCTGTGAAGCAGACGTTTCGCCAGGGCGACGGCGGTGGAAGGGCGGCTGGCGAGGTCGCGCAGGTACGTGTCCACGGTGGCGTCGAAGTCCTCGTCCGCGACCACGCGCGTAGCGAGACCCAGAGTGACGGCTTCGCTCGCGACGACCCGGTGTCCCCGCGCAACGAGCTCGAAGGCGGCGGCCTCTCCCACCTTTCGTCTCAGCACGGCCATCACCAGCGCGGGAACGAACCCGAGATGGACCTCCGGGTAGGCGAAGACGGCGCCCGGGTGGGCCAGCACGATGTCGCAGGCCGTGGCCAGGCCGCACCCGCCGCCCAGCGCCCTGCCCCGCACAACCGCCACCACCGGCTTCTCGATTCGGCGAATCCCGATGAACACGTCTCCCAATCCACGCGCGTCCGCGAGTCCGGCTTCCACGCCCTCACCCTGTGAGGCGGCGATCTCGGCAAGATCGGCCCCGGCGCAGAAGTCCCCTCCGGCACCGCGTAGAGCGACTACCCGCACCGCCCGGTCGTCGCCCGCCTCCACCAGGCGCCGGGAGAGCGCGGCCACCATTGCCGCCGACAGGGCGTTGCGCTTGTGCGGCCGGTCGAGGGTCAGCGTGGCCACGCCGGCAGCCGTCTCCATTCGGACGAGTGAGTCCCCGGCGGCCCCGTTCATCCCCGGCCTCCCCCGCCGTCCACCGGACAGCGCCCCCGCCCCCGCACCCGCTTCGCCACCTCGTCCGGCACCTCGATCTTCATCCGCAGCAGCGCCGTGCTGAAGACCTTTCCCTGCGCGTCGGTCATCAGCGAGACGGTCCCGCCGCCGTCGAGGGCGCCGTGCAGCAGGAAGTTCACGGCGTGCAGGTTGTCGAGTGCGAAGCGTTCCACCGGCCCCTGCACCAAGTCCTTAAAGTGTTGTTTCACACGCTCAGGCGTAACTTCTTTCAATAGCAGGGGATAGTCTTCTTCGTCCCAGACGATCAGGCCGACGTTGGCCGTGTTTCCCTTGTCGCCCGAGCGGGCATGGGCCAGCTCCAGCAGGCGCACCTCAGCCATCGTCGGCTCGCACGCCGGGGACCCCGTGAGGGGCTCCCCGCAGACAATCAACGAGGGTCACCGCATTCTCCTTCACACTTCGACAAGGTCGACCCCAATATGTGGCTCGACCACCGTGCGGTCGATCAGGGCCGGCCAGTACGCCACGATCTCCTGCACCCTCGGACGCCCGCCCGCGAAGCCCGTGACCGACGGAGGCCCGGTCAGAACGAGCGGAGCCACCTCGCGGGTGAAACGCTCCACCCCCCGCCGGTCGTCCCCCCTGACACCCACCCGCAGCTGGACCTCCGGCAGATCCGGGGGAGGGTCGCCGGCCAGGTGGCCATGGGTGGAGTCCCAGCCCACCAGCTCCACCAGGACCCGCTCGAAGGCGAGGCCCAGGCGGTCCAGCCGCTCCCTGAGGATCCTCGCGGCCGCCCGGGCCTTGGCGGCGGCGTCGGGCCAGGCGTAGACCAGGGTGCCGACCGCCTTGTAGCCCGCCGCATGTGCGACCGAGACCTTCAGGAAAGAGGTGGGCGGGCGGCCGCGGATCCCGTGGACGCGAACCCTGTCCCCACCCTCCTCCTCGAGACGGATCGTGGTGAAGTCCGCGGTCACATCCGGGGTGACGTAGGTGGCCGGGTCACCCATCTCGTAGAGGATCTGTTCCTTGACCGTGCGCAGGTTCACCACGCCCCCCGAGCCCGGATGCTTGGTGACGACGAAGGTGCCGTCGGCGCCCGCCTCGACGATCGGGAAGCCCACCCGGGCCAGGCCGGGGATCGTCCACCACTCGGCCGAGCAGTTTCCGCCGCTCGCCTGAGCGCCGCACTCGTTGATGTGGCCGGCGACCACCCCGCTCGCCAGGAGGTCCCACGCGTCGCGGGGCCAGCCGAACTCCCGCACCATGGGGGCGTAGGTGAGCGCGGTGTCGGTGGACCGGCCCGTGACCACCACGGTGGCCCCGGACTCGAGAGCCGTGACGATCGGAACGGCACCCAGGTACACGTTCGCGCTGAGCACCCGGTCCCGGATCGCGCGGAGGGGCTCCCCGGTCTCCATGTTGGCGAGCGGGTGCCCGGCCGCGAGCAGCTCGTCGAGCCGGTCCATGAGGTCGTCTCCGGTCACCACGCCGACCCGGGCGCGCCCCGCCGTCCCCGCCCGCCGCCCCGCCTGGGCCACCGCCTGCGCGCACCCCGCGGGGTTCACGCCCCCGGCGTTGGTCACGACCCCGATGCCGCGCTCGACGCACGCCGGGAAGATCCTCTCCATGAGGGAAACGAAATCGCGTGCGTACCCGGCGCGGGGGTCGCGCGCCCGCTGCTTCCGCATGATCGACATCGTCACTTCGGCCAGGTAGTCGAGCATGAGGTAGTCGATGTCGCCCCCCTCCACCTGCCGCACCGGCGCCTCCAGGTCGTCTCCCCAGAAGCCCTGGCCGCTCGCGATCCGCACCGTTCCGCGTGCGGAGGCGTTGCCGGGCGCCGCCGCGGGTGCCGTCCCGGCGAGGCTGCCCCGTGTCCCCGTCACGGTCCCCTGCCGTCCAGTCCCGGCGGCAGCACGAAGGGTCCGAGGTGGGGCCCCGGATTCCGGCCGGCCGCGCGCAGCAGCAGGGTGAGCCGGTCGCGCAGCTCCTCCGGGAGCACCACCGCGTCCACGAATCCCCGGGCGGCCGCGAAGGTGGCGTCGAGCTGGCGGTCGTATTCCGCCCGGACCTCCTCCATGCGGGCGGTCATCGCCGCGTCCGGCTCCCTGCCCTGCTTCCCGAGCCGGTCCAGCTCGCTCCCGAAGAGCGCCATCACCGCGCTGGCCCCTTCCATGACCCCCATCCGCCCCGTCGGAAGCGTAAGGATGAAGTCCGGGTCGAATCCCTGTCCCGCCATGGCGTAGTATCCGGCCCCCGATGCGTGGTTCAGGGTCAGCACCAGCTTCGGGACCACCGCGGTGGCCATGGCCTCCACGAAGCGCGCGCCGGCGCGGATGATCCCGCTGTGTTCGGCCTCCGGCCCCACCATGAACCCCGAGACGTCCTGGACGAAGAGGATCGGAACGCCCTGCCGGTTCACGGTGTCGATGAAGTAGGCCGCCTTCTCGGCCGACTCGGTGTAGATGATGCCGCCGAAGCGCGGCGGTCCACGGCGCGTGTCCCTGATCATTCCGCGGCGGTTCGCGATCACCGCGACCGGCAGGCCCGACAGGGTGCCGGTACCGCAGATCAGCTCGGCCGCGTGGTCGGGCTGGAACTCGGTGAAGGATGCGCCGTCCAGCAGGACCTCGAGAACCGCGCTCATGTCGTAGGGATGGCGGTGGTCGTCCGGCAGGATCCGGTGGAGGTCGGCGGCCGGACGGGTCGGCGGCGTGAAGGACCCTCCGGTGTCGGCGCGGCCGCCGCCGTCCGCGGGCAGCCCCACCACCAGTTCCCGTATCCTGGCGATGCACTCCTCGTCGTCGGTGCAGCGGTAGTGTGCCACGCCGCTGACCCCGGTGTGAACGGTGGCTCCGCCCAGCTCTTCCGGGCCCACGGCCTGCCCGGTCGCCCCCTTGACCAGATTCGGTCCGCCGAGGCCCATGAAGCTTGTCCCCTCCACCATGAGAATGACGTCGGAGAGCGCGGGCAGGTAGGCACCGCCGGCGATGCAGGGGCCCATCACCGCCGCGAACTGGGGAATCCTGAGGTAGCGGCGCATGATGGAGTTGTAGTAGAAGATGCGCGCCGCGCCGTACTGCCCCGGGAAGACACCGCCCTGGTAGGGCAGATTGACCCCGGCCGAGTCCACCAGGTAGATGATGGGGATCCGGCAGCGCATGGCGATCTCCTGGGCCCTGAGCATCTTCCCGATGGTCTCGGGCCACCACGACCCCGCCTTGACGGTCGCGTCGTTGGCCACCACCACGACCTCCCTTCCCGCGACCACGCCCACGCCCGTGACCACGCCTGCGCCGGGAGCCTTGCCGTCGTAGCGGTCGTGGGCCACCAGGAGTCCCACCTCGGCCCATGTGGCACCCTCGTCCAGCAGCAGGCGAAGGCGGTCGCGCGCCGTGAGCTTTCCCCGTTCGCGCTGCCGCCGGATCTTCTCCGTTCCCCCGCCCAGCCGCAGACGATCCCGGAGCGCAACCAGATCCCTGGCCAGCGCCGTCATCCGGCCCGCGGGGCGGGCGCTGTCCGCCGAGGCTGTCCGGCTAATAGGGATCCTCCCGCTCGGCGAACCACTCCCGGACGTAGTCGATCGCATCCGTGGTGGCCGTTCCGGGTCCGAAGATCCGGCCGACGCCCAGTTCACGGAGAGCGATCGCGTCTTCGCCGGGGATGATGCCCCCGCCCGTCAACAGAACATGTTCCAGCCCGCCCCGGTCAAGGAGTTTCCGCACCCTCGGAAAGAGGGTCATGTGGGCCCCCGAGAGAACCGACATCGCCACCACGTCCACGTCTTCCTGGACCGCCGCCGCCACCACCATCTCGGGCGTCTGGTGCAGGCCCGTGTAGATGACCTCGAAGCCGGCGTCCCGGAAGGCCGCGGCGATCACCTTGGCGCCCCGGTCGTGGCCGTCAAGGCCGGGTTTCGCGACCAGAATCCGTATTCTCCTGTCGGAAAACGACATTTAGTCTCCTCAGGCGGCGGACAACACCCAGATAAGGTAACCGCGTCCCGGGCGCTGGCGACGCCGGCCCCGGTCCCTTGCACCCCTAACACCTAACCCGTGGACAAAATCCCCCCGGCATTCGAAGGGCGATGCATCCGGGCTGGACCGCTCCGCTCAACGGGGTCGGCCGTTCGATCGCCGTCAGAGGTGACGCCCTCCGGGGAACCCCCCTCCCTCCACGATTCGTCCGTCGAAGAGGTGGATGGCCCGCTCGGCCGCCCGCCGGTACCGCTCATCGTGGGTAACCATGCAGATCGTGGCCCCTGCCGCATGGAGTTCGTGGAGCAGGTCCATCACGGCCTGCCCGTTTTCGGAGTCGAGATTGCCCATGGGTTCGTCGGCCAGCAGAATCAGAGGGTTGCCGACGATCGCCCGGGCAACGGCCGCCCGCTGTTGCTGGCCTCCCGAGAGCTGAGACGGGTAGTGGTTGCCCCGGTGCGCCATGCTCACGCGTTCCAGCGATTGCAGCACCATGCCTTCGCGTTCGCTCTTCGGCAAGTCCCTGTAGGTCAGAGGGAGTTCGACGTTCTCGAATACGGTGAGATCGCCGATGAGGTTGAAGGCCTGGAAGACGAAGCCGATCGCTCGATTCCGGATCCGCGCTCGCTCGGACGCCGAGAGTCGATCCACGGGCCGGCCCTCCAGCAGGTACCTGCCGGCGGTGGGTGCGTCCAGGAGGCCCAGGATCGAAAGCAATGTGGTCTTGCCGCACCCTGAAGGACCCGCGATCGACACGAACTCGCCGCGTTCGATCTCCAGTGTGACCCGGGAAAGGGCATGGGTCTCCACCTCCTCGGTCACGAAGACCTTGCCGAGCGCCTCCAGTTTGATCAGCGGTCGCCTCGCTTCAGGCATCTCCGGCAGAATCTCCCCCGGGCAACGTATCCCTGTCGGGTCCGGAGGGACGATGCGACGATTCCGTGCCAGCTGTTACCCGGCATGTAAAGTTTCCCTGAAGTCGGCATGTAAAATGTCCCACAT
>JAPPGI010000135.1 GCA_028874985.1 Gemmatimonadota bacterium
GGAACGCAGATCGTGCAGCCCTGATTAGACTTACGTGATTTCCTGCCGGGATTCACGTCCCGTAGACTCCGCCGTAACGTTAGGGTTGCCATGAACCCCGAGATCACGATGAACGTGATCGCCATGTGGTGCAGAAACGCGACTTCCGGCAGCAGCCACAGCAGCAGCCCGTACACCGGAATCCCCAGGATCATCCCTCCGAAGGCGGCAACCGGAGGCGTCCGCGGCACGAACAGCCCGAACAGAAACGCGGCCACGATCCCCGGCGAGATGAAGCCCCAGAACATCTGGATGTAGTCGAAGACGCTGCCCGCCTTCGCCACCAGCGGCGCCCACAGACACCCGACCAGCACCAGGGCCGCGGTCGTCCAGCGCCCCACCACCATCAGCCTGCGCGACGACGCCTCCGGCCGCAGGTGCCTCTTGTAGAGGTCCACGCTGAAGATCGTCGCGGCCGAGTTGAGCATCGAGTCGAGCGAACTCATCACGGCCCCGAAGAGCGCCGCGAACATCGCGCCGGTCAGCCCGGCGGGGAGCAGCTCGCGCATCATGACCGGGTAGGCCTGATCGGGGTGCGCCACCCGGTCGGCGAAGAGCTCGGCGGCCATGATCCCCGGGAACACGATTATGAAGGGGATCGCCAGCTTGATGAACCCTGCCAGGAAGATGCCGCGCTGCCCGTCCGCCAGACTGCGCGCCGCGAGCGTGCGCTGCGTGATGAACTGGTTCAGTCCCCAGTAGAAGAGGTTCGGGATCCAGAGCCCGCCCACGAAGACCGCGAGCCACGGCATCTCCGGGTGGTTCCAGGGTAGAACGGTGTTCAGCTTGCCGTCAGCCGCCTCGAGGAACGGCTCAACCCCGCCGATCGCCTTGAATCCCAGCACCGTCACCACCACCCCGCCCAGCAGCAGCGCCACCCCCTGGATCAGGTCGGACCACACCACCGCCTTCAGCCCCCCGTAGATCGTGTACCCCCCGGCGAGCACGCCGATCAGCCAGATGCCCAGGTTCAGGTCGATCCCGAAGATGGACTCCAGCGCCAGCGCCCCCGAGTAGAGCACTGTCGCGAGCGCCACGAACACGTATGCCGCCATGATGAAGCCCGCCATCAGGGTGCGCGTGCGCACGTCGTAGCGGAACTCGAGGTACTCGGGGATCGTGTAGATGCCCGCCGCCAGGAACCGTGGCAGGAAGAAGAGTCCCACCAGCACGAGCGTCACCGCCGCCATCCACTCGTAGCTCGCGATCGCCAGTCCCAGGTCGTAGCCCCGCCCCGCCATCCCCACGAAGTGCTCGGTCGAGATGTTGGACGCGATCAGCGAGAAGCCGATCAGCCACCAGGGGAGGTTCCGGCCCGCCAGGAAGTAGTCGGCGGCGTCGTGCTTGCCGCGCGAGGCGTAGAGGGAGATGCCGACCACGAGCGCCAGGAAACCGATGAAGGCGGCGATGTCGAGGGGCTGGAAGGTCATGGGGTGGGGGGATGGGTCCGTCGTTCCCTTGAGAATATGGAAGGGCCGGCCACCTGCCGCCTATCGTGGGTTAGCGCCCCGATTCGCGGAGGTGCACCAGAGCCACATGCGACATCGGTCGCAAACGAACAGGAGACCGGCCCTATGAAGAATCAGAAGACCAAGGTGTACGTCGGGATGGATGTCCACAAGGACACGTGATGGTCGCGATACTTCCCGTGGGGAGCGGGAGCCGGCCGTTGTGAAGCGGCTGTCGCACGATCCGCGGGGACTCAGGCGGCTGCTGGACCGCCTGGTCCGGGAGCATGAGGTGCACGCCTGCTACGAGGCGAGCGGAGCAGGCTACGTGCCGGAGCGGATGATCCGGAGCTGGGGGCACGAGTGCGAGATCGTGGCCCCGTCGCTGATTCCCCAGCGTCCGGGACAGCGGCGCAAGCACGACCGCAAGGACGCCGAGGAGCTGGCGCGGCTGTACCGGGCGGGAGAACTCGTGACGATCAGGGTTCCCTCGGACCGGGAGGAGCGGGTGCGCGACCTGGTGCGCTGCCGGGAGACGCTTCAGCGAGAGGCTCTCAAGTCGCGCCGGAAGCCCCGAAACCGGGGGTACTCCTACTCCGCCGGGGATGGAGTTCGTGCGTTACAGGCGTGGAGGGATCGTCGATCATGGACGATTCGGCGGCCCGTAGCTTGCCAGTTTCCGCCTATCGGCCTTATCACGGGTAAGTCACAATTTGGACGGAAAGGAGCTTTCCCGATGAGAACCCCCCGAATCACCCTGCTACTGGCGGCCTTGCCGCTAGCCTGCGACTTGGATACCGTCCCGGAGGAAGTGGTTTCCCCCGCTGGTCCCGAATCCGAAGAGACAACCGCAGCCGTCGTTGCTGTCGGCTATGATCCAGACGAACCGGTCCCCCAGTCGCTGTTGGGCTTCAGGCCCGATCCGAGGTCGGACAGGCAGCTTCGCCTGTACGGGCACGAACCCCACACACGGGACATGTATCCCGAGGCGCGAACGCGGGAGGATTTCCGGAAAGGCGCGCGGAACTGTGTGCGTGTTCTGACCGATTTGGGCGGCGGCGCGAATTACCTGGAGGAAGGCGCATTCCGATCAGCCGAGGAGCAGGATTGGTGGCGCGGACGGATGCTGGCAAAGGAGGCGGTGTACGGCGCGGGGGCGGAGGAGGCGGCATGCGAGCGCGAGTGGCTGCAAATGGCGCTGTTGGTGGCGCGTGGCGATTGGGTGGATGTCATCAGCCCGGGGCGGTTGCGGGAGAGCATTCTTAGGGAGTTGGAATGGGAACAGGAGCGGCTGGACAGCCTGGGGAAGACATGGGAGGACAGGCATGGCTACTACAGGCCTTATCCCCCGCCCGCTGACGCGAAGGCGGCGGCCCGTCTCGAGGGGTGGCTGGAGGTGCGGAAATGACGCGGTGGCACCAAATAACTGGCTGTGCACCGGCGGCCCTGATCGGATTGGGCATCGCTTCCACGCAGCCACAAGAGCGCGAATGGCCCCTTGCAGAGCTGTTTTCGGGCGGAGGCGAAAGTTGACAGTCGCTCCCCACCCCGTTCGCACGATCGGTGCCCAAGAAAGATCACCCGTGTCTTCCCAAAGGCGTGTGACACGACCATCCGTCCTGTGGACCCGCACCCGAGTTTCACAGAAAATGCCGGGGGGATTTCGTCCACGGGCTTCTCGGCAACGCCACCGGAAGGCCTGGCTCATTGGATGGGACGAATGGCATACTGGTTGATCCACCGTGTGACGGAGACGCGGCGAATGTCGGTGAGGTGGATGGCGCGGGCGATCTCGTAGAGGGAGAGGCCGCCGTACGCGAGAAGCCGGTTGAGGTCGAGGCCGCGGATGCAGGCAATGACGTGCCGGACAAGCGACAAGGGAAGACCGGAGAGCTCGGGCGCCTGGAAGTGACGGCGGAGACGAGCCCCTGAAGGGCGGTCGTGATGTCCCGCCAAATGGCCGTGCGAGAGGGAACGGAAAAAGAGGTGGGCCTCGTCGATGCCGCCCGGAGGTAGGGTGCGGGTGTGGCGGCGGGGATGGTCGAACCAGGTGAGAGGGAGGGGACGCAGCCTGGCGTGAACTTCGGGAAGGACATGGTGAACGGTGGGCGGCTTGCCATCGCCGCCGATCAGAAAGCCGTGGGGACCGAGCGCCTCGGCCTCGGGATCGCCACCGCGAAGGACGCAGGCATCGAAGCGCTCTCGCTCGTAACGGGCGGTGAGTTCTTCGCGCGAGGGGATGCGCTCGGGATCGTACGGGGGCGGATCGAAGTAGAGAGCGCGGACCTTGTCGAAATCGAGCATGGCTGATCAGCGGGTGCGACGAGGAATGCGATGGTCGATCTCACGCTCGACAAGGCGCTGGACGATGGCGAGGAAGTCGGCGGCTTCATCCGAATGTGCCGGGTGCCGAAGCGGCCGGGAATCGTGGACGATGGAGACTTGGTCAAGCTCGTTGAGCCCGCGTTGGATGACAAGGAGGTTGGAGGCGTGCACGGTGTCGAAGGCGGTCTTGAGAGCGGCAGGGTCCTGGTGACGGGCAACGGCAAGGTCGTAGAGGTCGCGAGAGAGGAAGACGGATTCGCCGAGCACGCGGTAGACGAGTTTCCTGGCGAGGATTTCGGCACTGGTGTGCACGCCGATACGGGTGCCGCGCACGGTGTCGGCCGAGTGGGGGCGGGTGGTGGCGGGGTGGGAGCTGTCGATGGTGACTTCACCGGCCGGGAGGTCGATTCGGGTTAGCCCCTGGTGGAAGGTCAGGTAGGCGCGTCCGTCGATGTGGCGGGCAAGGTCGTCGCGGAAGCCGCTGGCGGGGAGCCGGTGGTGGATGTCGTGGTCCACGGAGAGGTCCACGTCGGTGCTGTGCCGGTGCGCCCAGCGCGCGGCGAGCGCAGTGCCGCCCCCGAGCACAAGGTGGTGCTCGCCCCCGAGGTGGTAGCCGAGAGGATGGCGAACGGATTCGAGGAGTTCGCGGCCCCGCGCAACCCTTCCACACGTCACGGTGTCCACCGGTCGGAGAGATCAACACCCGCCGCGGACCCGGAGATTCGGCCCGGTGACGGAATCGGAACTCATTCAACGCCTCAAGGCGGGAGACCACGACGTCGCGCGGTCGCTGTACGACATGCACGTCGACCGGGTCTTCCGGCTCTGCTACCGGTTCGCGGGCGAGTACGACCTTGCCCAGGACTTCACGCAGGAGACATTCGTGCGCGCATTCGGCAAGATCGGCACCTTCCGCGGCGAGTCCGCGTTCGGGACCTGGGTCTGCGCCATCGCGACCACCGTGTCGCTGAACGAACTGAGGCGCATCAAGCGTTTCCGGTCCCGCGAGGCGCCGCTCGACGATCAGCTGCGCGGCGGGAGCACCCCCCGCGGCATCGAGCCCGACCTGCGCGACGATCTCCACCGCGCGATCGAGGGGCTTCCGGAAGGCTATCGCACGGTCTTCCTGCTCCACGACCTCGAGAGCTACACCCACGAGGAGATCGGTCACATTCTCGGCATCAAGGCCGGGACCTCGAAGTCCCAGTTGTTCCGCGCCCGGAACCGGCTGCGTGAAAAGCTGGCGAAACACGCCGGGGAGTGGGCCTCATGACGGACATGGACCGGTTCACCGCGTGGTTGCGGCGGGAGGGCGTGAGCTACAACCGGCCGCCCGCGACCCCCGCCGAAGCGATGTGGCGGGGAGTGGAAGGGCGGCTGGGGGCCATCGGTACCGGGCCTGAGGCGGATGTCGGAGGTGGGGTTGCCGGCGATGGCGGTCCCATGAAGGAGGCGCTTGCCTACAACGCGTCGCCCCCGGTGCCGCGCGAGGAGATGTGGACACGAATCGAGGCGGCGTGGACACTCAGGCGGTCTGCGGTTGCGGCAGTCGGAGGCGCAGGCCGCACACGCATCCGCCCCGGGTGGCTGAGACGACGCGGCGCGGCCGGCTGGGTCGCGGCCCTGGCGGCGGCCGCGTCCCTGGTGGTGGGCATCGCGCTTGGCCGGGGCGCGCGACCCGGTCCGCCCGGCGAGACGCCGCCCCCGTCGGCAGCTTCCGCATCCGGGCGGTCGACGGGCCCGGTTGAGGTGCCGATGACGGTTGCCGGGCGCGAGAGCGAGGAAGCCGACAATGCCGCCGGGCCGGTCAGGGGGACGGGGCTCGTCGGTCTCGTTACCGCGGGCGACGAAGTGGAGACGCCGGAATTGTTGGCGTCCGATCCGCAGCCCGAGCCACCTTCGACCCTGCACGCCACCGTCGCGCACGAGTCGGAGGACGCCCCCGCCCTGCCTCCCGGGCAGGGCCTTCCCGGCCCGCCCCCCGGACGCGCTCTCCATGCCGGGCTCCGCCTGGAGCCCGAGTTCGACCATGCGACCGCCCGGCACCTCGGACAGGCCGCGACTCTGCTCACCGCCTTCGGAACCGACCGGCGCACACCCGCGTCCCAGGCCGATCTGGCGCGGTGGGCGCGGGAACTGCTCGTGGAGACGCGCATGCACCTGGGCCTGTCCTCCGATTCCGGATCACCGGTGGAGCAGACGCTGCTCGAAGACCTCGAGCTCGTCCTGATCCAGATCGCGGGGCTGGGTCCCGGGGCGCCGGACTTCGAGTGGGAGCTTGCCCGCGAGAGCATCGAGCGGCGGGGCACCCTGGTGCGGCTGCGGGCCGCGAGCGCCCAGGGGGAGACTTGAAGACACGAATCGAATCACGCATGTGAAAGAGATTCACAAATAGGGGAAACAGAAAGATGACGAGCCCGAGGACTATGATGAAGCGAAGGATAGGGGTGGTGGGCGCCGGACCGGCCTTCGCACTCCTCCTGGCTGCGGACGCAACGATGATTACCGTGGGGCCCGTGCGAGCGATCGGGAACGGGCACCTCTCCGCCCAAGTCGTAAGTTCGGACGAAAGGGATTTCCTCGCGGCGAGGTCGCAGATCAACCGGACGAACTGGGTGGACGCGGCCCGGCTGTTCCGAAACTACCGCGCGAGATGGCCGGCGGGAAAATACGTCAGCGATTCCTTCTACTGGGAAGCGTTCGCCCGCCACCGGCAGGGCCAGTTGGAGCAGGCCGTGCTGCTTCTGGAAAACATGCTGGAGAATGTCCGGGACAGCGTGCCGGGCAACCAGTTGAATGCCCGCCGCGTCAACGATGCGCGCCAGCTGCGCCTCCGGATCCTCGGAGAGATGGCGGAGAAGGGCGATCCGCGTGCGGCCCAGGAAGTGCTGCGAGAGTCGGACGCGGCTCTCGGAGCGGCGTGGGACAGTGCCGCGAAGGCCGTGTCAGTGGCGTGGGACAGCCTGGCGGTGGCCATGTCGACTGCGTGGGACAGCCTTGCGGAAGTGATGGTTCCGGCCTTAGACACGCTCGCCGCAACGATGGTTCCCGCCCTCGACTCGCTTGCGGATGCGATGTCCCGGGAGCTTCCCGCGCTGGTTGACAGTGTAACGGCGACGATCGATGCAGCGGACATGTCGCGGTTCAGAAGGGCATTGACGCGGCTGGAAGCGGATCTCGGGGGTTTTCGGTTGTTGAAGTTGCGCGATAGCCGGCTCCCGGAGCACTGCGAGGACGAGTCCGTGCAGCAGGAGGCGCTGACGTCGGTTCTGCGTCTCGTCGAGACGGACCGGATCCCGATCCTGCGCGGTGTGATCGACCGCGACGACGAGTGCTCCGTCAACCTGCGCGTATTCGCCGTCGGGCGACTCGCCCGCGAAGGCACCCCGGAAGCGGAGCGGGAGCTGATCAGCGTCGCCGCCACCCATCCGGACCCGGAGGCCCGCCGCGCCGCGGTGTCGGGCCTCAGGCGGTTCGACACGCCGACCGCTCTCGCCGCGCTGGTCAACGTGCTCGCGCGCTCGAACGACGCGGAAATGCAGGAAGTCGCGATTCATGGACTCCGGCGCAGCGAAAGCGCGGGGGCCCGCGACGCGCTCGCGGCCTTCGCCGCGGACGCTGCGAAACCGGAGGGCCTGCGCGAGGACGCCATAGTGGCGCTGGGCCGGCGCGACGACGTGGAAGCCGGGGTACTGATCGGGATCTACGCCGCGTTGGAGACCCCGAAGCTCAAGACCGCCGTGATAGATCGGCTGCGCGAGATCCGGAGCAGGGAGGCGGAAACCTGGCTGTTCGGCGTGGCCTTCGACGCGAACGAGACCGACCGCATCCGCTCGAGGGCACTCGACGCCTGGGCAAGAAGCCCGGCGCTGGAACTCTCGAGCCTGGTCCAGGCCTACAATCGGTTCGGGGAGCCCGACCGTCGCGAACGGATCTTCTACGCCCTCTACCGCAAGGCGGGTCGGTCGAAGGGGGAGGCCAAGTCCGAGGTCGTGCGGAAGATGGTCGAACTCGCCCGCCTGGAACCGGATCCCGAAGTGCGTGAACGCGCGGTCGCCTGGCTGGGCCGCACCGGATCCCCGGAAGCGGTCGAATTCCTTCTCGAACTGCTGCGCGGGCCGCAACGGGACACCATACCGAAGGCCGGGCGGCCGGGTTCGCGCAAGTGAGCAAACGCTCTATATTCACAAGCCTCCGGTCCGGTGAGCCGAGGGCGGCGACACGGGCGGGCATGCGGACTTCAGACGTGGAGACGTGCGACATGTGGTTTATTCCGGCCCGGCCCGCGGTTGCGGCGGCGCTGTTCCTGACGGCCGCGGCCTGCGCCGACGGAGACGGGAGAGAGGATCCCGGCGTTCCGCGGGAAGTCCCCACCCTCGAAGGCACCATCGACCTCGAGATCGGCAGGCTCGACGGTGACGATCCCTTCCTCTTCTCCTACATCCTGGACGTGGCGGCCGACGAGCAGGGACGGGTGATCGTCGCCGACAGGGATGCCACCGAGATCCGCGTCTTCGAGCCCGACGGCGGTTTCGCGTTCCTCTTCGGTGGCCCCGGGGAGGGTCCCGGCGAGTTCACGGACATCTGCTGCATGGAATTCGGCCCGGACGGCGAGCTGTGGGTGCGCGAGAGTCAGCGGTACAGCGTCTTCCGGCTGGGAGCGGCGGGGGCCGAGTACCGGAGGGGGCTCAGAAGTCCGAACATGGGCGTGATCGGTGTCAGGGAGCCCTTCACCTTCGACCAGGATGGCCACCTGGTCGCCGTCGGACCCGTGCATGTCGACGATGGCCCTAGCCTTGACGCGCGATTCCGCGTGCTTCCCGACGGAGTGGCGGATACCGTGATCATGGCGGATGCGGAGCGCCAGTTCGCCAGCCAGACGACCGTGCCGTTCAACAGAGCGGGCATCAGCGGATTCATGTACATGCATCGGCCCTTCGGCTCGCAGTGGCATCACGCCCACGCGAACGGGGGCGCGTGGGCGGAGGCGCTCACCGGGGTGTATTCGATCAACTACCATCACCCCGACGGCACAGTCTCGGCGATCGAGGGTCCGGCGCTCCAGGGACCGCCGCTGACCGAGGATGACAGAGTCCGGGCGCAGGGTTGGATGGACCGCCAGATCGAGCGTGCCGGCGTCGACAGGCATCCCTTCGACATACCCGACCACAAGCCGCCGCTGTCGCAGATGTTCTTCGACCGCGCGGGCCGCCTGTGGATCGTCAGGACGATGGCGGAAGGAGCGACGATGCGCGAAGCCGATGTCTGGAACGGAACCACGCTGGTGGCGCGCTATCGGTGGCCCCGCCGCATCCGGGAGTTGCCCACGCCATGGGCCACCGAGTCCACCCTCTACGGGGTGACCACCGATTCGCTGGACGTCCAGCGGGTGGCCCGCGTGCGCTTCCGGACCCGGTAGCGCCCCCGGTCCCCCGACCCTACCCCCCGGTCACGTCCGCCGACCAGGTCACCTCGACCGCCCCCTCGAGACTGCGTGCCGTCGGACACTTCGCCACATGGGTGGACAGCGCCCGGTCGACCTTGTCGCGCGGGGCGCCTTCGGGGAGCCGGATCGTGTAGTGGGCGTGAATCTTCGTGAGCACCACAACCCGGTCCACGACTTCGTTCGTCCCCTCCGCCTCCACGCTGATCGCGTCGTTCGCCATCGGGATCCCGCGCACCTCCAGTGCGCCGTTGAGGGTCCCGAGCAGTCAGCCGGCGGCCGCCGCGACCAGGTAGTCGACGGGGAGCGGCCGGTCGGGTTCCGCGTCGAGACGGAAATGGGACTTGATGGGACCGTGGACGCCGAAGTCGATCTCGGTGCCGTCCTCCAGGGTGGCGCGGCGGTGGATGCCGTCGACCTTGGCGACGCTGGCGCGGGCGGTGTAGAAGGGTTGGCTCATGAGGGTCTCGTCTCGATGGAGGGTGCCGTGGAATTCGAAGGAGTGGTCCTCCGAAGCTATCACCCCGCCCCGCGATCCGCCCGTACCGGCGCCTCCGGCCGTACCGGCGTCGCGGGTCGGAATCCGGCGTGCCCCCGGTGTCCCGGCTTCCGGCGCTCCCGTGGATAAATCCGCGAACCCTATTACCTTCATTCGGCCATGGACCTACGACAGATGTTTATGAGTCGGTGGAAATCCGAAGTACCGGGCCCGCACGAGGCGTTGCCGGGAAGAGGTGAGCCGTTGCGCGTGCCCGGGCCGCACCATGTCAGCGGGAACCGTATCCGGCCTCCCTTCCCGGAGGGCGTCCAGCGGGCCTACTTCGCCATGGGCTGCTTCTGGGGTGCGGAGCGCCTGTTCTGGGAGCTTTCCGGCGTGTACTCGACCGCGGTCGGCTACCAGGGCGGCCGGACGCCGAACCCGACCTACCGGGAAGTCTGCACGGGCCGCACCGGCCACGCCGAGGCCGTCCTGGTCGTCCACGATCCCGACCTGGTGGACTACCGGACGCTGCTGGCCGCCTTCTGGGAGGGGCACGACCCGACCCAGGGAATGCGGCAGGGTGCCGATGTGGGCACGCAGTACCGGTCCGCCGTCTACACGGTGGGGGACCGGCAACGGCGCCTGGCCGAGGAGTCCCGCGACCGGTACCAGGCCGAACTCGACGAGGCGGGGTTCGGTGCCATCACCACGGGGATCGCACCCGCGGCCGAGTTCTACTACGCCGAGGAGTACCACCAGCAGTACCTGGCCAGGAACCCGGGCGGCTACTGCGGGTTGGGGGGGACGGGCGTGTCCTGCCCGAGCGGCGTCATGCCCGCGACCGACTAGGCCGTGGATAAAATCCCCCCGGCATTCGAGCGGCGATGTATCCGGGCCGGCTGCTTCGCCTTATCCACGGACTGCTAGCACCGGATGGCCCCGAGCAACCGCCCGCGCAACGGCCCGCCCTGGCGAGGGCAGCTCTACGACATCCTGTTCGAGACGGACGTCCATGTCGGGGCCAGGGTCTTCGACATCCTGCTGATCCTGATCATCCTCGCCAGCGTCCTGGTTGTCATGCTCGATTCCGTGGAGTCGATCGAGGCGAGGCACGGTTTCGCTCTGCACATCCTGGAATGGGTATTCACAGTCCTGTTCACCATCGAGTATGCGGCGCGAATGGCTTCGGTCCAGTCCAAGCGGCGCTACGCGCTCAGCTTCTTCGGCATCATCGACCTGCTTTCGATCATCCCGACGTACCTGAGCCTGATCCTCTACGATACCCGCTTCCTGGTGATCATCAGGGTGCTGAGGGTGCTGCGCGTCTTCAGGGTCCTCAAGCTGGTGCGCTTCCTGGGCGAAGCACGGGTCCTGGGCCGGGCGCTGGCGGCCAGCCGCTTCCGGATCATCGTCTTCCTGATCACGGTGGTGACGATGGTCGTGATCCTGGGTTCCTTCATGTACCTGATCGAGGGACCGGCCGCGGGCTTCACGTCGATTCCGGTAGCCGTATACTGGGCGGTCGTGACCCTCACCACGGTCGGCTTCGGCGACATCACGCCGATCACGGCGGTGGGGCAGTTCCTGGCCGCGATTATCATGCTCCTGGGGTACGGCCTGATCGCCGTACCGACCGGAATCGTGAGCGTCGAATTGGCCCACGCCGCCCACGCGGCGCGCGGTCCGGCGGGGGTTAGGGACCGGGTATGTTCGGGATGCCGCAGTGGCGGTCACGACGAGGACGCGCGATTCTGCAAGACCTGCGGCGGCACCGTCGTTGATGTGGGAGGCGAGTGAGCGATGTCAAGGGGTACGACACCCAGGGCCGGCGGCGCGAATCCGGCGGCACCGATAAAACTGGATGACGCCCGGGAGAAGGCGATCGATCTGCTGAGCGAGTGCTTCGCCCGGGACATGCTCGAGGTCGAGGACTTCGAGCGGCGGGTGAGCCTGGCGCATTCCGCGGAGTCGATGGCGGAGCTGGGTCGCGCGATCGAGGGACTGGGCACCCGCGACCGTGGCGAAGCGGCGCGGACGGACGATCCTGCGGGGAACATCGCCCGGACCACGTTGGCCGCGACCCACGCGGAGGTCGCCCCTGCGGACCGGGCCGTGGCCGTGTTCGGGGAAACCAGGCGGGCGGGGAGGTGGGTACCGGCCAGGCGCAACACGGTGGTGGCGGCCATGGGATCGGCCGTGATCGACCTGAGGGAAGCCAGGTTCGGGCCGGGCGACACGACATTCTCGGCGGTCACCTTCCTGGGTTCGATCGAGATCCTGGTGCCGCCCGGGGTGAACGTCCAGTGCGGTGGCTCGGCGGTGTTCGGAAACTTCGAGTGTCGTGACTCCGGTCCGGCACCTGTCGCTCCGGGCGCCCCCCTGATCCGCGTAGACGGGTTTTCGGTCCTCGGCTCGGTCGAGATCGAGACCCGGCACCTGGGAGAATCGAAGCGGCAGGCTCGGCGCAGACGAAAGATGGAGAAGAAGCGGCGGCGGAGACTTCGGCGGTAGCCCGCGACCACGCGGCCATCCGCAGCTCCTCCTTTGCGCGGCCCGCGCCAAGCGGGTTACGGTGTCCGGGCTCCTCGTCGTACCAGACCGACTCCCCTCTTCAGGAGGCTACCACGCGATGTTCAACACGGACCACCCCGGACTCAAGGAGTTCACCCACAACGCGCTCAGGATTGTGGCGGGATTCCTCTTCACGCTGCACGGCGCCCAGAAGCTCTTCGGGGTCCTGGGTGGCAACCAGGTCGGAGACCTGATGAGCCGGATGGGGATCGCAGGGATCCTGGAGTTCTTCGGCGGGCTGCTAATCATGGCGGGGCTGTTCACGCGGCCAGTGGCCTTCCTGGTCTCAGGCCAGATGGCGGTGGCCTATTTCATCGCTCACGCCGGCCGCGGCTTCTGGCCGATCATGAACGGGGGAGAACTCGCCGCCTTCTACGCCTTCACCTTTCTCTTCTTCTTCGCAAACGGAGCGGGCAAGTACTCGATCGACGGGTGGCTGGCCTGCCGGAGGGCGGCGTCGGAGGGGTAAACCGGGGCCGCCCCGGAGTTCGCGGTCGTTGGACCGCGGCTCAGCAGTGCTCCTCGAAGGCGGCCTGCAGGTCGCTCGCGATCGCCGGCGCCGAACGTCCCTCGATCTGGAAGCGCTCGAGCATGAACACCACATCGCCGTCCTTGAGCAGCGCGATGGATGGTGACGAGGGCGGGTAGCCGACGAGGTGCGTGCGCGCCGCGGCGGTGGCGCCCAGGTCCTGCCCCGCGAAGACCGTCACCTTGTGGTCGGGCTGCCTGTCGCCCTGCAGCGCCATCATCACGGCCGGGCGGAAGATCCCGGCGGCACAGCCGCAGACGGAGTTGACCGCCACGAGGACCGTTCCTTCCATGGCCTCCATCGCCTGGCCGACCTGTTCCTCGTCGCGAAGTTCCTGAAAACCGATGCGGACCAGTTCCTGCCGCATCGGGGCCACCATCATCTCGGGGTAAGGCATCTTTCGGAATCCCGTATCCTGTTTGTCGGTGTCTCGTGCCGGGGCGGATTCGAAGTCTACCGGTGAAGGCCGCGGGTTGCCAGTCGGAGGTGGTGAGGGGGGAGTGATCATGCGCACCAGGGGGTGCCCAGTGGGTTGTCGCCTCCTCCAGCCTGAAGAGGCCCGTTCGTCGGACGGACGCGGGGTAGCCCCACACCCCGTCCGGACCGATATTTGAAGCGAGAGGAGGTCGCGGATGGAAGTAGTCCGCCTGCGGGTCAACGGCGACGAGCGCGTCTGCGGGGTGCCCGCCCACTACACGCTGCTGGAAGCGCTCCGCTACGGACTCGGTCTGACCGGGTCCAAGCAGGGGTGCGACAAGGGCGACTGCGGTGCCTGCACGGTCATCGTGGACGGGCGTGCCATCCTGTCGTGCATCACCCCGGTGTGGGAGGCGGAGGGGCGCGAGGTGCGCACCGTGGAGGGACTCGCGAACGGCACCGAGACGCACCCGGTGCAGGACGAGTTCGACCTGAACGGGGCCGCGCAGTGCGGATTCTGCACCCCCGGTATCCTGTGCAGCTCGGTGGCGCTGCTGGATCGGAACCCGTCGGCGACACGCGAGGAGATCCGGACGGCGCTGGCGGGCAACCTCTGCCGCTGCACCGGCTACGAGAAGATCTACGACGCCGTCGAGGCGGCGGCCGCGAGGCTGGACGGGTGATGGAGCGCAACGGAAGCGGTGCCGCCGCAGCGGACGGATCGGCCCGGGCGGCGGCAGGGCGGGCGGAGCAAGGCGGCGAGGGGTCTTCCCTGAACACCATCGGCCGGCCCATGCGCAAGGTCGACGGTCTGGCGAAGGCGACCGGTCGCGCCCGCTACACCGACGACATCCGGCTCCCGGGCATGCTGCACGGCAAGATCCTGCGCAGCCCGTACCCCCACGCCCGCATCGTGTCGATCGATACGTCGCGCGCCGAGGCGCTGGAGGGCGTCCACGCCGTCGTCACCGGCCGCGACATGCCCACCTCCTACGGCATCATCCCGTGGACTCCCGACGAGTATCCGCTCTGCCTGGACAGGGTGCGCTACATCGGCGACGGGGTGGCGGCGGTGGCGGCGATCGACGAGGACACGGCCATCTCCGCGCTGGACCTGATCGACGTCGCCTACGAGGAGCTCCCCGCGTACCTGGACCCCCACGAGGCCATCGCCGCCGAGGGCGGCCCGTACATCCACGAGCCGCGCAAGCCGGGATGGAACGGGAATGTGACCAAAGTGGTCAAACTCGAGTTCGGCGATGTGGACGAGGGCCTGGACGACGCGGACATCGTGGTCGAGAGCGACTACTTCTTCGAGGGCACGACCCACACGCCCATCGAGCCCCACTGCGCGATCGGGCTGGCCGAGGGCGACGGCAGGCTCACCGTGTGGTCGGCGACGCAGGTCCCCCACTACCTCCACCGCGAACTCGCGCGCGTCCTGGAGGTGGACCCGGCCAAGGTGCGGGTCATCCAGCCCCCCGTCGGCGGCGCCTTCGGCGGCAAGTCGGAGCCCTTCGACCTCGAGTTCTGCGTGGCGAAGCTGTCCATGATGACCGGCCGCCCGGTCAAGATCCTCTATACGCGCGAGGAAGTCTTCTACGCCCACCGCGGCCGCCATCCCTTCCACATGAAGTACCGCACCGGCGCCACCCGCGAGGGCATGCTCACCTCGGTCGACGCCGAGATCGTCCTGGATGGCGGCGCCTATGCGTCCTTCGGGCTGGTGACGACCTACTACTCGGGACAGCTTCTCACCGCGCCCTACCGGATGCCGGCCTACCGTTTCCACTCGACGCGCGCCTACACCAACAAGCCCGCCTGCGGGCCCAAGCGCGGCCACGGCTCGGTGCAGCCGCGCTTCGCCATCGAGGTGCAGCTGGACCGGATCGCCGAGCGGCTGGAGATCGACCCGATCGAGCTCAGGCGGCGAAACTTCATCGGAGCCAACACGCGCACGGTGAACGACCTGCGGGTGACGTCGAACGGTTTCCTGGAGTGCCTGGAAGAGGTCGAGCGGGCGAGCGACTGGAAGCGGAAGCACCGGCGGCTCCCGTATGGGCGCGGAGTCGGGGTGGCCGGTTCGACGTACATAACCGGGACCAACTACCCGATCTACCCGAACGAGATGCCGCAGTCGGGGGTGCAGCTGCAGGTGGACCGGTCGGGGCGGGTGGCGGTCTTCTCGGGTGCGTCCGAGATCGGGCAGGGGGTGGACTCGATGGTGGCGTACGTGGTGGCCGAGGAGCTGGGGGTGCCGCTGGAGCACATCCGTGTGCTGGCGGGGGACACGGACTTCACGCCGGTCGACCTGGGCGCGTACTCGTCCCGGGTGACGTTCATGCTGGGCAACGCGTGCATCGAGGCGTCCCGCAAGCTGAAGGCGAAGGTGCAGGGTGCGGTTGCAGAGGCGTGGGAGGCGAAGCCGCGCGACGTGCTGCTGGCGGGGGGGTGGGCGGTGCGGGCGGGAGACACGGGGACGAGCATGCCGCTGCGCGAGGCCTTCAACCTGGCCGAGGCGAAGTTCGGAACGCTGGGCGCGACGGGATCGTACAACACGCCCAAGGACGTGCACGGCAGCTACCGGGGCGCGACGATCGGCGCGTCGCCGGCTTACTCCTTCACCGCGCATGTGGCGGAGGTCGAGGTGGACCCCGAGACGGGATTCGTGACGGTCGAGAAGATCTGGATCGCGCACGACTGTGGGCGGGCGCTCAACCCGGTGCTGGTGGCGGGTCAGATGGAGGGTTCCGCGTACATGGGCTTCGCCGAGGCGCTCATGGAGGAGCAGATCTTCAAGTCGGCGGACCAGGGACGTGAGGGGCTGCACAATGCGCCGTCGCTGCTCGACTACCGGATCCCGACCAGCCTGGACACCCCCGCGCTCGAGTCGCTGATCGTGGAGTCGATCGATCCGGAGGGGCCGTACGGGGCGAAGGAGGCGGGGGAAGGGCCCTTGCACCCGTCGATTCCGGCGATCGCGAATGCCATCCATGACGCGGTGGGGGTGCGCATGGACTCGCTGCCGTTCTCGCCGCCGCGCGTGTGGCGGGCGCTGCGGGCGGTGGAGGGGAAGGCACCGGCGGGTGCTCGCGCGGGGCGGGTGGCCGCGGTCGGGGTGGCGCAGTGAGCCGGCTGCGAAGATTCGGGGGGTTGCGGCTCGCGGCGTGCGTTTGCGCCGCGCTGCTGATTCTGCTTGTTGTCGTCGAGTGGTGGTTCGCGTCGGTCTCGGAGGGTGCTCCGGGGGGCGGCGGGCCGGAGTCCCCGGCAGATGCGCCCGCGGGCGACACCGTTGCACGGCCGGCCTCCGGCACCGCCCGCGACTGGGAGATCGCCCAGGAACACTTCACCTGGGCCGCCGCCCAACCCCCCGGCACCTTCCCCCGTTTCGGCGACCTCGTGGCGCGCATCGGCGAGCGCTTCGTCGGCACGCCGTACGAGCCCCACACGCTGGAGCTCCCCGGCCCCGAGCGTCTGGTCATCAACCTGGAAGCCCTCGACTGCGTGACCCTCGTGGAAAACGTGCTGGTTCTTGCGCTTTTGGCCTGGTCCCCGTCCCCCGGGGCGACCGACCCTCCCGGCGCCGGCAACGCCGCCTCCCGCCGCACCGCCCTCCTGGACGACCCGGACCGCTTCCGGGCCGCCTACCGGGACGGACTCACGCGCCTCCGCTACCGGGACGGGTTGCTGGACGGCTATGCGAGTCGTCTCCACTACTTCTCGGAGTGGATTGCGGACAACGAGGCCTCGGGTCTGGTGGACGCGATTTCGCGAGACCTGGGCGGTGTCGCCGACCCATCGCCCATCGACTTCATGTCCACCCACCCCGATGCGTACCGCCAACTTGCGGACTCCGGCGTCCTGGCCGAGATCGCCCGAACGGAGGCGCGCCTCGGGCAGGTGGAACGCTATCACATTCCCGCGGAGGCGATCGACGCGGCGTCCGACGGGATACGGGACGGCGACATTATCGCTGCGACCAGCACGGTGGAGGGGTTGGACATCGCGCACACCGGGATCGCCCTGTGGAAGGACGGCACCCTGAGGCTGCTGCACGCTCCCCTCGTGGGTTCGCACGTCGAGATCAGCGAGGAGTCGCTCGCCGAGCGGATCGCGCGGCTCGGGGGGCAGGACGGTGTCATGGTGGCGCGGCCGCTTCCCCCCGGTGCCTGACATGCTGCGGCTTCCTCCTTTCCGCTACCACCGCCCGGACACCGTTGACGAGGCGGTGTTGCTGCTTGCCCGGTTCGGCGAGGATGCCCTGCCCATCGCCGGCGGCACCGACCTCATGCCCAACATGAAGCACCGGCTCTTCACCCCGGCGCACGTGGTCTCGCTCAACGGGATCGCGGCCATGCGCGGGATCGGCACGGTGGCCGGGACGGCCACGGGCTCCGCCTCGGACAACGGCAGTGCCCCACGCGGGAACGGCTTCCTTCTCCGGATCGGAGCCCTGGAGACCCTCGCCGATGTCTCCGGGGACCCGCTCGTTCGCCGCCACTGCGCCGGGCTCGCCGAGGCCGCCGGGCTGGTTGCGGGACCGCAACTGCGCAACATGGGCACGATCGGGGGTAACGTCTGCCTCGACACGCGCTGCACGTACTACAACCAGACCGAGTTCTGGCGGGAAGCGCTCGGCTACTGTCTCAAGAAGGACGGCACGGTCTGTCACGTGACGAAGGTCGGCAGGAAATGCGTAGCGGCGCACTCCGCCGACACCCCCCCGAATCTCATCGCTCTCGACGCGTCGCTGACGCTTGCCGGCCCCGACGGAACCCGCGAGATATCCGCTGCCGAATTCTTCGTGACCGATGGCATCCGGAACACGCGCCGGAAGCGGGACGAGATCCTCACCGAGATCCGGATCCCCATCGTGGAAGGCCGCCGGAGCGCGTATCGCAAACTGCGCCAGCGTCACTCGATCGACTTTCCGCTGCTGTCGGTGGCCGTGGTTGCGGACTTCGCGGAGGACGAAACGTTGACCGGATTGACCGGGGCGGTGTCGGCGCTGGGCGCGAGGCCCCGGGTGCTGGCGGGGTGGAGGGATATGGCGACGGGTGAACGGATGTCGCGCGAGTTGATCGAGGCGCTGGCCGGGCGCGCGTGGTCGCAGTGCCGGCCGCTCGACAACATCATAGTGGACCCGGAATGGCGCCGGGCGATGGTGCCGGTCTATGTGCGGCGGGCGCTGGAGGAGGTCGCGGGGGGAGGGGGGCCCGGCAGCCCGTGGACGGAATCCCCCCGGCATTCAAGCGGCGATGCCTCCGGTCCGGACGCCGGCCCGAGCCATGGGAAACCGAGCCGATGAGCACCGGCCACGCGGTGTACCGGGAACGCACCTGGGCCCCCGCATGGGTTCTGGTCCTGCTGGGTCTCGCCTGTCTGGCGAGCCTCGGACCGTCTCTGTATTTCGCATACGGTCAGGCGGTGCCGGGACAACCGGCGGATGACATGTCGACTCGCGGTTTCGGGATGCTTGCGGGCGGTTTGGCGATCGTCTACGGCTTGGCGTTTTCCACCTTCAGCTGCCTGAACGTGGAGGTGCGCTCCGACCACCTCTTCATCTGGTTCGGACCTCTGCGCCTGATTCGAAAGCGCATCCGGTACGGTGACGTTCGCGGGGTCAGCGCGGTGACCTACCGCCCGTTTCGGGAATTCGGAGGGTGGGGGATCCGCTGGAGGCCCGGGAAGTCGGCCTGGTCGATACGCGGCAATCAGGCGGTTAGCGTCGACCTGCGAAACGGGAAGGTCGTGTACGTGGGGTCTCGTTTTCCGCAGAGGTTGGCGGGACGGATCGAGGTGGCGATGCGGGTGAGGTAGAGGCGGTCCTTCCGCGGGTTGCCGGGAGTCCACGGGCTCCTAACGCCGCTCCAGCACCATCGCGAACCCCAACCCGCCCGCCGCGCACGCCGTCACCAGCCCGAACTGGCCGTCACGCCGCCGCAGTTCGTTGAGAAGGGTGACCGTAAGCCGTCCCCCGGTCGCTCCGAAGGGGTGGCCGATGGCGATCGAGCCCCCCATCACGTTGATCGCCGCGGGGTCGGGATGCCCGACCTTCCCCGCCCGGCCCAGTTCCTCGCGACCGAACTTCTCCGAGTCCCACGCCTGCAGATTCGACAGCACCTGCGCGGCGAAGGCCTCGTGCATTTCGAGGAGGTCGACGTCGGCCATGGTGATGCCCGCCCGGTCCAGCGCGATTGGCGCGGCGTAGGCAGGTCCCTGCAGCAACTGGCCGGCTGGATCCAGCGCGGTGAAGGCGTAGCTGCGAACGTAGCCGAGTGGTTCCAGGCCGAGACCGCGCACGCGTTCGGGGGACATGAGCATCAGCGCCGATGCGCCGTCGGTGAGGGGCGAGGCGTTGCCGGCCGTGACGGAGCCGAACCGCCGGTCGAATACGGGGCGAAGGCCGGAAAGGGCCTCCTGGGAGGTGTCGGGCCGGATTCCGTTGTCGCGCTCCACGGTGGTGCGGTAGCGCGGCGGAAGATGGAACGGAGCGATTTCGGCCGTGAGCCGCCCGTCCTCCGTCCCCGCGTGCGCCTTCATGTGCGAACCCAGGGCCCACCGGTCCTGGTCCCCCCGCCCGATGCCGTTCTCCTTGGCCATGCGCTCGGCCGCCTGCCCCATTGTCTCGCCCGTCGAATACTCGGCGATGGCCGGGGCCACCGGGATCAGATCGCGGGGGCGAATGCGGGTGAAGGTGCGCAAACGGGCGCCGAGCGTCCTGGCCCGGGACGCGGCCACGAGAGTGCGCGAGAGCCGGTCGGAGGCAAGGATCGGGATCCGCGACAGGCACTCGGCTCCCCCGGCGACCACCGTGTGGGCGTACCCGCCCTCGATGAGGTTCACGCCGTCCGCGATGGCCTGGTTGGCCGAGGCACAGGCCCGCGACACGGTCACGGCGGGTACGTTCCCGGGCAGGGTTGCCAGCCCGACCTCCCGGGCCATGTTGGGGGCCTGGGGGTCGTGGACGACGGTGCCGTAGACCAGGTGGTCGACGATGTCCGGAGGCAGTTGGGTACGGGCGAGCAACTCGGTTACCGCGTGGCGGCCGAGTTCAATGGCGGTGAGACGGGCGAACTGCGTACCCGCCTTGACGAAGGGGGTACGGCAACCGGCGATGACAGCGGTCTTCATGTGGTGATCCCGGCCATGGGGCGAATCATGAATGGGAAGCAGGGCGGGAGTTCGAGCGTGCTTGCCTTCCCCGGCTGCCTGGTCCACGCCACTTTACCACGTTCCCGCGGCTGACGCATCCGCACCCGGGCGAACGCCGCCATCACCTCTACGGGGACGCACCGTGAAAGCCGTCGAATTCAACGTGACCATACCGGGATTCATACTCGCCCGTGGCCCGGGCCGTTTCAGCAGTGCCTTCGTCTACGGTCGTCCGTCCGGTGTCTCGCTGGTGGACAGGCCGCCGCCAGCGATTCCCGGCGACGACTGGGTGCGCATCGAGGTCCTGCTATGCGGGATCTGCGGCAGCGATCTGGGGAACATCTCCTACCGCTCCAGCCCCGCGATGGAGCCCTTCGGTTCGTTTCCCGCCGTACCGGGACACGAGATCCTCGGCCGCGTGGTGGAGGTGGGTGCCGGCGTATCGCATGTGGAACCGGGCCAGCGGGTAGTGGTCGACCCGATGCTCCATTGCGAAGCCCGGGGGTGGGGTGCGGGATCGTGGTGCACATCGTGCGTCACCGGCAATCATGCCACCTGCGAGCTGTCCGGAGAGGAAGGACCGTTGGAGATGGGCGGAGGAGCCTTGGCCAGAGGGCTGACCATCGGGTACCACCGTGATCTTCCGGGAGGATGGGGCGAACAGATGATCGCTCACCGGCGCCAGGTCTTCCCGGTTCCGGCCTCGATCCCCGACCGGGTCGCCGTGCTGGCGGAACCGCTGGCGATCGGAATGCACGGGGTGCTTCGCAGCGGGGCGTTACGGTCGCGCGGCCCCGTTCTCGTCATCGGCAGCGGCGCGATCGCCTTCGCCACGATCTGGGCGCTGCGCGCATTGGGGTATGGCGGCCGGCTGGTCGCGCAGGCGAAACGCGCCCACGAGGTGTCGCTCGCCGTGGCGCTGGGCGCCGACGAGACGATGACACCGGGAGAGGAGGCTCGCGAAGCGCTGGTCCGAACCGGAGCCCGCGCGTACATGCCGGTCGTCGGCGACGAAGTGTACGCCGGGGGAGGTTTCGACACGATCTTCGACTGCGTGGGCACGCGGGGAAGCGTGGATCAGGCTCTCCGGCACGCCGCCGCCCGGGGCCGGGTCGTAATGCTCGGCTGCGCGGGCGAGATTCGGAAGCTCGACCTGACCTTTCTCTGGGCCAGGGAACTCCGGGTTCAAGGCTATGTGGGGTACGGTACGGAAACCTGGGAGAACCGTTCGCTCCACACCTTCGGTCTCACGCTGGAGAAGATGGCCGCCGACCCCCGCGCCCTGGGCGAACTGGTCACCCATGTGTTTCCCCTGGCGCAGTACCGTGACGCGCTCCGTGCCGCGTTCGACCACCGCCGCAGCGGAGCCGTCAAGGTCGCGTTACAGCCGCGCCGCGCCCCTCCCGGTGCTCGGGCGGCCTTGTCCGCGGGCGGCTAATCCTTGGACCGCTGGACGAAGAAGACGCCGTTGCTCATGGAAGTCACGGCGATCACGCCGCTGGCGAAGAACGGGTAGTTGCTCCAGGAGCCGGTCATGCTCGGACCGTTGGACCCGGTGGGCTCGGTGTCGAAGTACGCGACCTCACTCGGATCCTCGCGGTCGGAAATGTCCAGGATCCGCATTCCGACCCGGTAGTTCGACTGGTACATGAAGTCGCCGGCAACGTAGAGGTTGTGGTCCGAGGCCTCGGTCTCGTGGAGAAACTCCGCGACGACGACGGGGTCCTCCAGATCCTTGACGTCCCATACCAGGGTTCGTGTGTTGGGCTGGCTCTGGTACTCGTCGAACTCGTCGTTCATGTAGAGGTACTCGTGTTCTTCGTCGAGCCATCCCTGATGGGAGTACCCCACATCGGGATAGTCGGCTGCCGCCAGGGCCACCGGGTCTTCCTTGTCGGACACGTCGGCGACGCTCAGGTGCGTCTCGTTGGAGCCGAAGCAGACCTCCTTGCCCCGGTACCTGCCGTCGGGGCCCTGATAGACGACGCAGATCGCGTCGTGGGTATACCCCGTGCGCCCCTGTCCGGTGCGCTCGTCGGAGAAACACCCCGCAAACTTCGGGTCGGAGGGCGTACTGATGTCGATCATGTGGAGGCCGCCCCCGCAGGAGCTGCCGCCCCCGCGCACACCCACCGCGTATGCGAATCCGGTCTCTTCGTTGATCACGATGTTATGGGCGCTGTGGATCTTCTCGTAGGTAGCGGTGGGGGAAAAGGTCTCCGGCGTGTCGTCCACGTCGCGCAGCTGGGTGAGATCGAAAACCTGCATGCCGTGCCGGCCGGCCCCGTCGGCCACGATGTAGGCGTGGTCCCTGTATACCTTGATGTCGCGCCAGATACTGCTATGCGCCGCCGCGGTCTTGGGCAGGCTTCCGACGTGTTCGGGCTCCGTCGGCTTCTTGAGGCTGATGAAGGCAGTTCCCGAGGAATGCCCGACCAGAGCCCATTCGGTCTTGGTCCTGGTGTCGGTCCATCCCCAAAGGTCGTTGACGATGCCCCCCGAGTCGCCAATCTCTCCCCGCGCGAATCTGGCGACGAGGTCCAGTCCCTTGCACGGGTAGTCGCCGGCCTTGCCGTCGTCGCATGGCTTCATGCCGGTCGTATCCGACGCGGTCGAGTCGACGAGCTCGAGGAGGTCCGGGTCATCAGTCACCAGGCAAGCCGAAGGCAGAACAGCCACAAGGAGCGATCCTCCACCGAAGAGTCTTGCCGCCGCTGTCGTCATGCCTACCCGGGCCCACATTGTCAGGGGATTTCAAGTTTCCGTCACACCGCCGTGTACCCAATTCTGTATACCGGGTTCCGCCCGCGCAACAGTGGTGCCTCCGAAGGTGCCTCCGAAGGACCTCCGCGTCAGCTCACTACGGATGCCGCAAATCCAAGACCAGACGGGGTTTGGTCACCATCTCGAAGATCCGGAACTCGGTCTCGGTGCGGGTGGCCAGCAACCAGCGAACCTTGTTCCCGTCGTCGCAGACCTGGGTCGCGCCGAGCAGAGCGGGAAAGCGGGTCCTGCGGTCGCGATCCTCCACGAGAGGCTCGCCGGCCTCGTTGGAGAACGCGCGATCGAACTCCACCGCCAGATGGGCCGAGCCACCTTCGACCGGCTCGGTGCCATCGCATCCGCCGCCGCCTTCGGCCACGAACGCGAGGCGATAGCCGGTGGGAATACGGTTCTCGAAGGTGAAGACCATACGGTCGTATTCCGCATGCGTCTCCGTAGCGACGGCCGTCAGGGGCACCGGCTCGGCGTCCGGGTCGGGGTCCTTGGACACCTTGTTTCCCGACCACGGCAGAATCAGGCCGATCCCGGTGGAATCCAGACCTCCGAAGTCCGACTCTGTCAACATCTTGCGGGGATCATCCGACGAGGCATCCTGATCGCGCGATCCGGTGTCGCCACCACAGGCGGCCGCCAGCTGGATCAGGAGGGCGGCGGCAAGTTGCGAAACCCTGCCGAAGTGGGTCCAACGACTGCGGTCGGGGCTATTGAACACTGGGTCGTCCTTTCTCTCCTGTGAGGTTCGGTTTCCCCTATCAGCCCGTGGACAAAGCCCCGCGAGCACCGAGAGCGGCGAGGCGCCGGGCCGGCAAGGCTTGTCCACGGGCTGCTATCCGTACAGAATGCGCCGGGCCGTTTTCACACCCTCGGCGAGCCGGTCCACCTCTTCGAGCGTGTTGTACAGGTAGAAGGATGCCCGGGTGGTGGCGGCCACGCCATAGCGGTCGACCACCAGTTGCGCGCAGTGGTGCCCTGCCCTCACCGCGATCCCCTGCGTGTCAAGAATGGTTGCCACATCCTGAGCCGATACTCCCTCCATCACGAACGGGACCACGCCGGCGCGTTCCTCCGTTTCGGCGGGACCCAGGATCCGGAGTCCCTCCACTCCGGCAAGCAGCGTGATCGCCCTGCGCGTCAGGGCCGACTCATGCTCGTGAATCGCAGCCAGTCCCACGTTGTCCAGGTAGTCGACGGCGGCCCCAAGCCCCACGGCTCCCGCGATGTTGGGCGTACCGGCCTCGAACTTGTGTGGCACCTCTGCCCAGGTGCTGCGGTCCGGATAGACATGCTCGATCATCTCGCCACCTCCCTGGTACGGTGGCATCTCCTCCAGGAGCGGCCTCCTTCCCCAGAGTCCCCCAATCCCGGTGGGGCCACACATCTTGTGCCCGGAAAAGGCGTAGAAATCGCAACCGAGGGCCTGCACGTCGACGGGTAGATGAGGCGCTGCCTGGGCACCGTCCAGGATGTAGACCGCGCCGCTGTGTTCCCGCACCAGTGCCGCAATGTCGCGCACCGGGTTGATGGTTCCCAGTGCGTTGGACACGTGGGGCAGGGAGACGATCCGGGTACGCCGGCCGAGCAGGGTCGCCATGTGGTCCAGGTCCAGGTGGCCGTTGTCGGTCAGGCCGACGTATCGGAGAGTCGCGCCGTTCCGCTCGGCCAGCAGTTGCCAGGGGACCAGGTTCGAATGGTGTTCCATCTCGGAGATCACGATCTCGTCGCCTTGGCCGACCCGGGCCATACCGAGCGAGAACGCCACCAGGTTCAATGCCTCGCTTGCTCCCCGCGTCCAGATCAACTCGTGCGGGCCGGCGGCGTTCAGCCAGATCGCGACCCGCTCCCGGGCGGACTCGTAGGCTTCCGTGGCGCGCCGGGCAAGTTCGTGCACTCCCCGGTGGACATTGGCGTGGTCCCGCAGGTAGTACATCCCGATCGCGTCGACAACCTGGCGGGGTTTCTGGGAGGAGGCGGCGTTGTCGAGGTAGACCAGCGGCCTCCCGTCCACCGCCTGGTCCAGGATGGGAAAGTCGCGGCGCACGGCGGCCGCGTCCAGCGGGGCCGGTTTCTCCGCTTCGGCGATGGCGCGGGTGCCCGCGCCGCGTTCAGTCCAGCCGGACGTAGACGTCGCCATCGCGGACTTCGACCCGGAAGCTCCGAACCGGTGTGACGGCCGGCAACTGTACGGCCCGGCCGGTACACACGTCGAAGCGGGCGCCGTGGAACGGACATTCCAGCTCGTCGTGCTCGAGTTCTCCGGCCGAGAGCGGGTAGTCCTGGTGGGAACAGCGGTCCTCCAGGGCGTAGATGTCGCCGTCCACGTTGGCGAGGACCAGCGGCCCCTTGTCGGTGGACACCGCCCGCAGCCCGCCCACCGGCACTTCATCCGCAGTCGCGACGCGGACCCACACCGGCTCCGGCCGCGCGGCGTTCTTCCTAAACATGTCCCAGCTTGGCCTCGATGGCCCGGGTGACCTTCTCCACGACTCCGCCCAGCGGCAACCGTGAAAGAACCTCGCCGAGGAAGCCCAACACCACCAGCCGCTCGGCCTGCTCCCTTCCGAGGCCGCGGCTCATCAGGTAGAACAGCGCCTCGGCGTCGAGCTGGCCCACCGTGGCACCGTGCGAACAGCGCACGTCGTCCGCCTCGATCTCCAGGTTCGGGAGCGAGGTCGCGATGGCCTCGTCCGAGAGGATCAGATTGCGGTTGGTCTGATACGCGTCGGTGCCCTGCGCGCCTTCGTGCACCCGTATGATGCCGCGGAAGACGCCCCGCGCGCGACCGTCCAGCGCCCCCTTGTACAGCAGGTCGCTGTGCGCGTTGGGCGCGACGTGATCCTGGCTGGTATTGAAGTCGAAGTGCTGGTTCGCGTCTCCGAAGTAGAGACCCAGCATGTCGCTGTTGGCACCCGGACCCAGAAGCCGCGCGTTGAGGTCGACCCGGCCGACCGTGCCCCCCAGGGCCACGTTGAGGGTGTCTAGGGTGGAGTCGCGTTCGGCGAGGGTGCGCTGGTTGGCCAGGTGGACCCCGCCCCGCCCCATGCGTTGGAGCGACACGTACTGCACCTGCGCGCCCCCCCGCGAGAAGAGCTCGGCGACGGTGCAGGCCAGGGTGGCCGAATCGAAGTCGGGGGACAGGATCTCGTCCACGAAGGAGAGCCGGCTGTGCTCCTCCGCCACGATCAGGATGCGGGTGAAGGTGGCCGTGCCGGGACGCGACACCCAGCGGCTCAGCCGGATGGTCTGCTCGACCCGCACCCCGCGGGGGATGTACAGGAACACCCCGTCGCTCCACAGCGCGGCGTTCAGGGCGGAGAACTTGCCGTCGGAGGCGGGCACGGCCCTGGTGGCCAGCAGCGCCTCGATGTCGCCGACTCCCCGCCGCGCCGCTTGGCGCAGGGAGGAGAGAACCACCCCCTGCGCGGCCAGCGAATCGTCCAGCTCCACCGACACGACGCGCCCGTCCACTTCGACCACGCGGCCGGCGCTTTCCCGGTCCTGGGCCATCGCGCGGCGAAGCGGGTCCGGCAACGCCGCGCCGCGCACCGCCCCACCGCCGGCCGGCTCGAGTCCGTCCAGCGGCAACAGCTTCGCCACATCCGTGTAGCGCCACTCTTCGGAGCGGGTGGAGGGCAGCGGCGTGGCGGCGTAGACCTCCCACGCCTCTTCACGGCGGGCCCTGAGCCAGCCCGGATCGCCGGCCCCCGCCTCCCGCACGGCCTCGCGGCCGATCGCCCGGCGGACGTCTCCGCGCACGGCAGCGACCTGGCTCACCCGACGCTCCCTTCCATCTCGAGCTCGATCAGCCGGTTCAGCTCGACCGCGTACTCGAGCGGCAGCTCCTTCGCGATCGGCTCGATGAATCCGCGCACGATCAGCGCCATCGCCTCGGCCTCGTCCATGCCGCGGCTCATCAGGTAGAAGAGCTGCTCGTCCCCCACCTTCGAAACCGTGGCCTCGTGGCCCACCGTGGCGGTCTTCTCGTCGATCTCGATGTACGGGAAGGTGTCCGTCCGCGAAGTCTCGTTGATCAGCAGCGCGTCGCACTCGACGTTCGACCGGGCGTTCCGGGCACCGTCGTAGACCTTGCACAGCCCCCGGTAGGAGGCGCGCCCGGTCCCCTTCGAGATCGACTTCGACACGATACTCGATGTGGTGTTCGGCGCCACGTGGATGACCTTCCCGCCGGTATCCTGGTGCTGGCCGTCGCCCGCGTACGCGATCGACAGGATCTCACCGTGCGCCCCTGCTCCCATCAGAAAGCAGGACGGGTACTTCATGGTCAGCTTGGAGCCCAGGTTCCCGTCCAGCCATTCCATGTGCGCACCCTGCTGCACCAGCGCCCGCTGCGTGACCAGGTTGTACATGTTGTTCGACCAGTTCTGGATCGTGGTGTAGCGGAAGTAGGCGTCCCGGTTCACGACGATCTCGATCACGCCGGAGTGGAACGAGTCCGTCGAGTAGACCGGCGCGGTACACCCCTCGATGTAGTGCGCCCGCGATCCCTCGCCGGCGATGATCAGCGTCCGCTCGAACTGCCCGAGCCGCTCCTGGTTGACTCGGAAGTACGCCTGCAGCGGGGTCTCCAGCTGAACGCCCGGGGGAATGTAGACGAACGATCCGCCCGACCAGACCGCCGAGTTGAGCGCCGCGAACTTGTTGTCGGCGGCCGGGATCACCGTGCCGAAGTGCTTCCGGAACAGCTCGGGGTGGTTCTTCAGCCCGTCCTCGATCGAATCGAAGATCACCCCCTTCGACTCCCACTCCTCCTTGAGCGAGTGGTAGACCATCTCGGAATCGTACTGCGCCCCGACCCCCGCCAGGATCTTCCGCTCCGCCTCGGGAATCCCCAGCCGCTCGAAGGTCTGCTTGATGCTCTCGGGCACGTCGTCCCAGGAGCGCTCCATCTGCTCCTGCGGCTTCGCGTAGAAGTACGTCCGGCTCAGCGTCTCCTCGAGTTCGGAGAGGTCGCCGCCCCACTGCGGCATCGGCTTGGCCTCATAGATCCGCAACGCCTTGAGCCGGCGCTTGAGCATCCACTCCGGCTCGTCCTTGCGCGCGGATATCTGGCGCACGACCTCGGCGTCGAGCCCGGGCCGCGTCTTGAAGACCGGCTCCGAGTCGGTGACGAACCCGAACTTGTAGTCGTCGAGCCCCAGTCCCTGAATGACTTCGTTGCTGGGCATCCGTTTCCTCCTTGCAGCCCGTGGGCCGCGTGTGCCGAACCCGGGGGCCGGGCCCGGCGAATTCGTGTGTGCGGTCAGGCCGCGTGGGCCTTCCGGTATTCCTCGTAGCCCTGCGCCTCGAGCTCCAGCGCTATCTGCGGGCCGCCCGACTCCACGATCCTTCCGCCCACCATCACGTGGACCCTGTCCGGGACGATGTGGTTCAGGATGCGCTGGTAGTGGGTGATCAGAAGCACGGCCATCTCCGGGTTCTCTTTCCTGAGCGTGTTCACCCCGTGCGCCACCACCTTGAGCGCGTCGATGTCCAGCCCCGAGTCGGTCTCGTCCATCACCGCCAGCGCGGGATTGAGCACCGCCATCTGGAGGATCTCGTTGCGCTTCTTCTCGCCGCCGCTGAAACCGTCGTTTACAGGCCGCTGTGCGAAAGAGGCGTCCATGTCCAGAAGCTCCATCCGCTCCATGAGCAGTTCCTGGAAGTCGAAGAGGTCCAGCTCCTCGCCGTCCTCGAGCCGGGACTGGAGCGCGGTGCGCATGAAGTTGGCGATCGAGACGCCGGGGATCTCGACGGGGTACTGGAAGGCCATGAAGACGCCGGCCCGGGCCCGCTCGTCGGGCTCCATCTCCAGCAGGTCCTCACCGTTGAGCTCCGCGGAGCCGTCGGTGGCCTCGTACCCCGGATGGCCCGCGATCACCTTGGCCAGCGTGCTCTTGCCGGATCCGTTCGGACCCATGATGGCGTGGATTTCGCCCGGCCTGATCGCGAGGTCCACGCCCTTCAGAATATCGAGATCCTCGTCCGCGACACCGGCCGCGAGGCCGGTCACGACGAGGACGGGGGAGTCGTTCATCCCGTCGGCTCCTGACTGTCTGCTATGAATAATGATTATTGATTGGGGACCGAAAGCTATGAAAGGAAGGCAGTGGTCGTCAAGGTCTGCAGCACGGTGCGGGAGGCGAGCGCATATGCACTTAACTGCCTATGCAATAACAACTTAGACAGTATGGTGAGGCCAGGCGGCCAGTGCGGATGCGTCGCCGCCCGAATGCCGTGGGGATTGTGTCCACTGCTGCTAGAATACCGGCCCCCGGATCCATGTGTCGGACCGGGCCCACGATTCCCGGAGTTGGTCGCTCACCGTGTCGGCCTCCACTACCCTGCCCTGGCCCCGCAGCGCCGCTTCCAGACCGTACAGCGACCACCCGTTGAGCGGATGGTCCGCGAGCGCCGCCCGAAAAACCGCTTCCGCCTCCGCGTAGCGCTCCACTTCCAGGAGCACGTCCCCCAGCCAGTGCCGCGCCGAGAAGTTCAGCGGCTCGGGTTCGTCGTAGCGCAGGCCGTCCTCCAGTGCGATCGCCTCTTCCAGGACCGCCACCGCCCCTTCGCCGTCTCCGTTGTGGCGCAGGATCTCACCCTCGAGGATGCCGGCCACCACACCGAGCAGATCGGTCGCCTTGTGAAGGCGGAAGTTCTCGTCTTCGTCGGCGTTGTCGGCCGCGAGCCGCACCTTCTCGAGGTAGACTGAGGCGCGGCCCGGCTCTTCGCCGCGCAGATAGGCGTAACCCCGGGCGAAATCCCAGAAGCCGCGCTGAATCAGCCCGTCGGGCGGATCGTCCAGCTCCAGGATCTCGTCGAAGCGCCCGAAGCGGAGCAGGGCCAGGGCGTGGTAGAAGGTGCCGCCGGACACGATCTTGCCGTAGTCCTTCGCGGCCTGGACGGCGACCGCCCCCTGCCCGTCCATGGAAGCCGCGAAGAGGAGCATGTGGAGGTTGTGTGACGGGTAGATCGCCCACGCGAGACCCTCCTCGGCGCGCAGGTCGGTGTGCCACGCGGCGATGTTGGCGCGCACCGCGTCGCCCCAGCGCCCGATCCGGTTGTAGGTATGAGACGGCATGTGCTGGATATGGCTCGCCCCCGGGATCGCGTCGCCCAGGTGGTCGGCGCAGGCTTCCGCCTTCCCGGGCTCGATGGTGGGCTCGGTGGCGTGCACGTACAGGTGGCACGCTCCGGGGTGGGTGACGTCCGTGGCCAGCACCCCTTCGAGCACGTCGTGGATCCTCTGCACGGCGGGCTTCTCGATGTCCCAGCGGCCGAGCCGGGGCTCAAGCAGCATGAGCGCCTCGCCGTACACCGTCGCGACGTCGGGATCGCCGGGGAACCGTTCGTAGACCTCGGCCATCGCCCGGGCGTAGGCCGAGTCGAGCATCTTGCGGGTGTCGTCGTCGTGGTCCGGTTCGTAGCGGGAGGCCATGGCCTCGATCAACGCCCTTTCCACGTCGTCGGCGTGGTCATCGGCGAGGCGCTTCGCAATCCGGATCCGCTCGTAGGCCCTCGGCGCGTCGTCGGGTCCCATCGGCCCGTTGTAGTACGGGCCCCAGGCCCACGCCTCGCCCCAGAAACACATCGCGCATTCCGGGTCCTCCCGCTGTGCCTGCCGGAAGGACCGGGCCGCGCGCAGCGGAGTGAAGGCGTACATCATCTGCAGGCCCTGGTCGAAGAACATCTGGGCCCGGGGGGAGCTGGTGGTGATCGGGCGTGTGAGCGGGCCGAGCGCTTCGGGTCGGTGGGTGACTTCCTCGTCGAAGCCGGCGGGGTACTCGACCTCCTGGGTGGCGGCGGTTCGGGCCGCGAGCGCCGAAAGGGCGAAGGTGAAGGTGGCCGCCGCGAAGACGCTCGGGTGCCGGTTGGATTTGGATTCCATTCGTTCGGTCTGTCCGATGGGGGCTCAGGTGGTATTCGGGCGGGGCAAATTGGGTGCCCAAGGGGTTCCTCGCCAGAGGGGCGTGCGTCTCGTCGGCCCGGCCCGGTCGGGTCTGTCCACGGACTTCGGGGAGCCCGCGGACGGCGGCTCGCCGGTTTCGCGCTAGAATGGTATCCTGTTGTCAATCGTACGCAAACGGAGGTGGTCGTGTGACGCCGGACTCGACATGGAGGATACTTGCTCCCCGACCTTGAACGGGAACTCCTGCGAAAGTGTCAGGCGGGCAATTCCCGGTTCTTCGAGCCGATCGTGCGGGCGTACGAGCGACCCGGCATGCGGATCGCCCTGGGGATGATGGGTAACCCCGACGACGCTCGCGACGCCCTGCAGGACGCGTTCGTGAAGACTTGGCAGAATCTCTCCCGTTTCGACCTCAAGCGGCGATTCGCGCCCTGGTTCTTCCAGATACTGAGAAACCAGTGCCGCGATGCGCTGCGAAGCCGCAAGGTGAGGTTTCGCCTCGAGGCCCTCGACGAGCGGCTGGAGATGAAGCCCGGCAACCCCGAGGACGGGCCGGAGCGGCGCGCGGAGCGCAAGGCGGCGAAGGAACTTCTGTGGAAGGGACTGGAGCGTCTGAGTGAAGATCATCGCGAGGTGCTCGTACTGAAGGAGATCGAGGGGTTTCGCTACGGCGAGATCGCCCGGATATTGAACATTCCGGAGGGGACGGTCGCGAGCCGGCTCTTCCACGCGAGGCGGGCGCTGGCGGAAGAGTTGCAGAACGCCGGAGTCACGGACCCGTGACACAGCCACGGAGGAATCGGGATCTGGTCGTGCCCCGGACGGACTGGCCATGAACACCAAGGCACAGCAGACGGTCAGCCGCGAGGACCTCATGCGCTTCCTCGACGGCGAGGTCACGCCGCAGGAGAGGGTGGCGATCGAGGGGCAGCTCGAGGCATCCAGCGAACTCCGCCGCGAGTTCGCCATCTTCCGCTCGATGAAGGAGGAACTTCAGGACCTGTCGTTCGCGGTCGAGGGCGATGACTCCGTGTGGGGACGCATCCGATCCCGGATCACGTCGCCGGTGGGCTGGGGACTGACGGTCACCGGGTTCCTGGGCTGGGCGGCCTACGGGACCTGGTCGTTCGTGAACTCCCCCTCCGCGCTACTCGTGAAGCTGACAACGGGGGCCGTTGTGATCGGAGTCCTGGTCCTGCTCGCCCAGGTGATCTGGGACCGGTACCGGGAGTTCGGCTCCGACCCCTACCGGAACGTCCACCGATGATCCTCGCGACGGCCGAAGGCGTGGCCGGACACCGTGTGGAGCGCACGCTCGGGCTGGTACGCGGAAGCTCCGTCCGTGTTCGCCACGTGGGGATGGACATCATGGCCAGCCTGCGCAATCTGGCCGGCGGCGAGGTGTACGAGTACACCAAACTCCTGGCGGAGGTGCGGGAGCAGGCCGTGGACCGGATGGTCGCGGAAGCGAGGGCACTGGGGGCGAACGGAATCCTGGCGATCCGCTTCCAGTCGGCGGAGGTGAGCCGCGCCGCCGCCGAGATGATGTGCTACGGAACGGCGGTGGTGCTGCGCGAGGAGGGTTGAGGGGGCGACCGCTTCCCCGGCTCAGGCGGCCGTCCGACTGCTGAAGTGCTCCATCTGCCGGTTGTGAATCCTGTCGATGATCATCAGCAGGATCAGGGTGAGCGGGACATGGAGGATATCGACGGCGATGTCGCCCACGGCTTCCATGGTTTCCGCCTGCACGGCAACGCCTGCCCCGCGAGCGAACTGAATCCGGACCGGTCCGCCGGCGAACAGCACCGGGACCCACCAGCCCGCGAGCCAAAGGCCCCACCACCAGACCAGGAGCGGTGACCCACCCTGCCGCCACCAGTGCTTCGGGTCGATGCTGGCCTGCCAGATCTCCTTCATGGCCTGGTAGGGCTTCCAGAACCATGCGATCGGCACGAAATACCAGCCGACCGCCCAGCCGGGCGTCATCTTCAGACCGGTCGCCCCCAACGCGCGGGCGTTGTGGTTGGCGCGGTGGATCCAGACGAGCACGAGGACCGCGGAGGCCACCGCGGCCCCGGCCATCACGATAGCCCACGGGATCACGAAGAGCAGGAGCAATGGCGATGGGGATTCCAGGCCGTAGCCCAGCAGTACGGCCGTCCTCGTGCCCGCCGAAAACAGCATTACGACGATGGACGCGCAGAGGAAGGTCCTGGTCCGGTTCGTCAACCGGGTGGGGTCGCGAAAACCGTGTCTTTCGGTGTCGTTCATCGGCTCGGCGTCCTTTTTCTGCCTGTCAAGTTCCGTCTGAAGCGGCGAATCCTTCGAGCGACGGGGCGAACGGCGCCAGCCTTTCGGCCATCACGCCCGCCGCCTCCGGATTCGAATCCAAGAGAATGTAGCTCCGACCGTTGTGCGCCGCCGCCTCGCCGGTCGTACCGCTCCCGGCGAAGAAATCCAGCACGGTGTCTCCGGGACTGGAGTGTACCGTGATGGTACGTTCCAGCACCCCCAGAGGCTTCTGGTGGGATAGCCCGTCTTCTCCCCGCCGGTGGGGCTGACGATGGTGTGCCACCACACGTCGGTGGGGGTCTTGCCGCGGGCTGCCTTCTTCTTCCCCACCAGCCCCGGGGCCATGTAGGGGATCCGGTCCATCTCGTCGAAGTTGAAGGTGTAGGCGCGAGGGTCCTTCGCGTACCAGAAGATGGTGTCGTGCTTGGCGGGCCACTTCCGCTTCGAGCGGGCGCCGTAGTCGTACGCCCAGACGATCTCGTTCATGAAGGAGGCACGGCCGAAGATCTCGTCGAGGCGGACCTTGCAGTAGTGGGCCTCGCGGTAGTCGATGTGGAGGAAGAAGGAGCCTGTCGGAGTGAGGACGCGGTGCGCTTCGCGGAAGGCGGGGAGCGAGGAAGGCGGGGTGGTCGTCGTGGCGGTCGTCGTAGCCGCCGCGGCCCACCACCTCGGTTCGGTAGCGGGCGCCCTGGAAGCCGGTGCGGTCGCCGCCCTCGGCCGGGCTGGTCAGAAGACGCGGTACTGGAGGGACACTCCGTAGGAGTTGCGGTTCTGCGAACCCAGTCGACCCGATCCCCCGACGCTCGCCTCAAGAGTGGTGCTGAACCTCCACAGGGTATACCCCAGCCCCAGCCCGATCCCCCACAACCCATAGGTCTGGTCGATCACGAATGGCTGGGCATCGCGCTTGATCACTCCGCGACCGGCCTCGATGAACGCGAAGCCACTCAGTCCCGGACCCCTTCCATAACCCGACATGAAACGGCCGAAATAGAGCAGATCCCGTTCAGTGGCGCGCGGGACGTACTTCTCAATCATCTGGACGACGAATTGGGCGGAAATCCATGGCATGGGCAGCGACAGCGGGGGTACCGGCTGAGGAATATGCCAGGTTACCTGAACGCTCCCGCCGGGGGACGCCACGTCCTTCAATACCATTCTGGCGCCCGCGAAGGCCTCGAAACCGCCATCCTGGTCGTAGGTGGCGTCATCCGTGGCCACCCGCTCCTGGGCCTGAAGGCCGGCGGCGGCAACCCCGCCTGCCAGCATCAACACAGCCATGAACGGGAGGACCGTGCCCGTTCTCGACGTTCTGATCGCCGGGGCACCCTGCTCCCGGTGTTCGAGGTTCTTGCATTCCGTCATTTCTACCCCCCGGTGTTTCCCGGCCTCCAGGACCGCCTACGTTGCACTTGCCGAGCTTTTGTCAAGTTGGCGTGCCGAACTGTTCTTGGCAACTTTCTCTCTGTCGGCACTCTCTCCGTCGGCCGTGGCTGGCAGGCGGTCCCGGCCCGGCGTTCCACGTGAGGGGGGAAGGAAATGTGCAGCCCGGGCGACGAGGGCGGCGGACACGGGTCGCCGGGTCGGCCTTGATCACCAGTCCCCCCCCTCCGAAGCCGTCGCGGCCTCCTTCGCCCTTCTCACCATCTCGCGCACATCGGCCAGGAGCTTCTGCGCATCGTAGACGATCCCGTCCTTGATCGTGTACTTGACGCCCCCCACCCGTTCCACCTCCCCGGTCTCGTCGTTGAGCTTCACGGCGCCATTGCCGTACAGGACCTTGAGATTCCGGAGCGGGTTCTCGTCCACGACGACCATGTCGGCCTTGAGTCCCGCGCGGAGTATCCCGAAATCGATCTTCGCCCCCTTGGGGTCGTGGAGTTCCTCGGCTCCGAAGAGGGTGGCCGAGCGGATGACCTCGACGGGGTGGAAGCCGGCCTCGCGCAGCAGCTCGAGTTCACGGATGTAGTCGAAGCCGTAGAGCTTGTAGATGAACCCGGAGTCGGAGCCCGTCGTGACGCGCCCGCCCGCGTTCTTGTAGTCGTTCAGAAAGTGCATCCACTTCCGGAAGAACCTCTTCCAGTGGAATTCGTCCTCGGTGGTCCAGTAGAACCAGTAGGAGCCGTGCGCCCGGCGCGACGGCTGGTAGAACTCCCAGAGGCTCGGCAGCGTGTACTCGTCGTGGAAATCGGCCTCGCGGGAACGCATCACGTCGCGGCTGGCCTCGTAGATGGTCATGGTCGGGTCTATGCCGAAGCCGAGTTCCAGGAAGCGGTCGATCAGATCGTTCCACTGCTCCGATCCCGGCTCGGCGGCCTGGTACCAGAGACGCCCGACGTTGCCGAAGCGGTGCTGCTCGTTCCGGTAGTTGTAGTCGAGCGGCCAGTCCTGGATGCTGTAGTCGGTCAGCATCGACTCCATTAGGCCGTAGTAGTGTGTCATCATGTCCAGGCCGATCTCGGCGGCGTCGAGCGCGGTCATGCGCACCACACCCATCTGGCCGAGGTGGGCGACCGTGCCGAGCCCGTGCCGGTGCCCCTCGTCTATCACCGCGGCCATGATATCGGGGTCCATGGCGCCCAGCTTGAGGCCGTCGATCTTCGCGCCCTCGACCTCGACGGCGGCTGCCCAGCGGACCCACTCGCGGGCTTTTTCCGGCGAATCGACGCGTCCGTTGTCCCAGGCCTCGCCGGGACGGGCGTAGGTGAACATGCGCGGCGCCACGATCTCGTTGCGCGCCGCCGCGGCCTTCTCCCTCAGTGCCCACATCATCGGGCCGTGGCCGACGCCGCGGGAGGTGGTGATGCCGTGTCCCATCCACAGCTTGTAGACGTACTCGGGCTGCGGTGCCTTGCCGGAGCCGCCGGTGTGCGCGTGCATGTCCACGAAGCCGGGCATGATGTACATGCCGGACATGTCCATCTCCCTGGTGGCGCCGGCGGGTCGGCGGTTCTCGTTGATGAGGACGCCCGGATATCCAACCGGTTGGATTAGGGATATCCTATCACCTTCGATCACGATATCCATCGGGCCGATGGGGGGTGCTCCGGTTCCGTCGATGATCGTGGCGCCCCTGAGAATGAGCCGTTCGTGGGGGCCGTCGCCTTCGTCGGCGCGGCGGAGCGTGGTGGGCTCCATCTGCGCGCGGAGAGTGGACGGAATCGCCGTTGCGAGAATGACGGCGGATGCGAACATTCGGCTCGGGCGGCGCGGGAACTCCATTCGGCACCTCCTGGTGGGTGAATCGACGGGCAGGGTTCCCAATGTACGCGGGTGGCCCGGCGCGTGGACAGAAGCCGCGGCCCGGATTAGCGTTTTCCATGACCCGACACGATGCCGAAGAGGGCGGTCCCGCAGCAGTCGCCGCCGATCCCCGGGAGATGAGCTTCGGTGAAGTGGCCGGCGAGGCCGCCCGGCTCCACAGGGAACTTCACCGCCACAACCATCTCTACCACGCCGAGGCCGCCCCCGAGATCTCCGACTCGGCGTACGATGAACTCTTTCGCCGGCTGCAGGTTATCGAGGCGGCGCATCCCGGCCTGGTGACTCCCGATTCACCCACTCAGCGTGTAGGTGCGGACCCGCTGGAGAGTCTCCCCAACATCGAACACGCCGCTCCCATGCTGTCGCTCGACTCGGCGCGCGAAGTCGAGGAAGTCCGCCGTTTCGACGAGCGGCTGCGCAAAACCCTCGGAGACGAGAAGATCAGGTACGTCCTCGAACCGAAGCTTGACGGTGCATCCTTGGAGCTCGTGTACGTGGACGGTGTGCTGGAGCGCGCGGTGACAAGAGGGAACGGACGTGTGGGCGAGGGGGTGACCGAGAACGTGCGGACGATTCCGACCGTCCCATTGCGGCTGCGCGGGCGGGAGCCGCCGGTCCCGGCGTTTCTTTCCGTGAGGGGCGAGGTGATCATGTGCCTGAGCGATTTCGAGTCGCTCAACCAACGGCGCATCGAAGCGGCCAAACCCCCGTACCAGAACCCCCGCAACGCAACTTCCGGCGCGCTGCGCCAGCTTGATTCCCGGATCACGGCGCGACGGCCCCTGACCGTGCTCGCCTACGACATCATGGCGGTCGAGGGGGCCGCGTTCGACTCCGACTCGGAGGGGATCGAGGCGCTGAGGGCGTGGGGGCTCAAGACGCCCGAGCGGGTGACCGTGGCCGAGTCGGTGGAAGAGATCGCCAGGTACCACCGCGCCTTCGACCGCGACCGGGAGTCCCTCGACTATGAGATCGACGGTGTGGTTGTCAAGCTTGATGCGCTGGCACCGCGGACCCTGCTCGGCAGCACCGCACACCACCCCAGATGGGCGATCGCGTTCAAGTTCGAGCCGCGCAAGGAGATCACGCGCATCGACCGGATCCTGGTCTCGGTGGGCCGCACGGGAGTCCTCACGCCCGTGGCGCTGCTCCGCCCGGTCGAGGTGGGAGGAGTGACCGTATCGAGGGCTTCCCTGCACAACCGCGAGGAGCTGGAGCGGAAGGATGTCCGGGAGGGCGACCTGGTGCGCGTGCAGCGGGCCGGCGACGTGATCCCGCAGGTCGTCGAGCGCATTGATGAGGATGGACACGAGCGTGGCGAGCTGTTCACCATGCCGGGTGCGTGCCCCTCGTGTGGGACGGAGCCCGTGGAGAGGGGACCCTTCACGATCTGTCCGAACCATCTAGCGTGCCCCGCGCAGCTGAAGGGGCGCATCACCCACTTCGGATCCCGGGCCGCACTGGACATCGAGGGGCTGGGCGCGGAGACGGCCGCGCTGCTCGTCGAGGAGGGGCTGGTGGGGGAGTTGGCCGATCTCTTCGAGCTGACGGAGGATGACCTCCTGCCGCTCGAGGGGTTCGCGGCAGTGTCGGCGCGCAATCTGGTGGGTGCGATCCGGGAGCGCAGGCAGGTGGAGCTGGCCAGGTTCCTGGTGGGATTGGGGATCCCCGAGGTGGGGGTGGCGGTGGCGCGTGACCTGGCCATGCATTTCCGGGGGATCGAGGCCGTGCGGAGCGCCCCCGCGGAGGCGCTCGAGAGTATCCACGGGGTGGGGGAGAAGATGTCGGCGGCGATACGGGGGTTCTTCGGCGCGCCGGATGTGCGCGACGCCCTGGACCGGCTGCTGAACCGGGGGTTCCGGTTTGTCGTGCCGGACGGGCCGCCGGCCGGGGAGGAGGGGGGGTGGGCGGGGAAGACGGTCGTGCTTACGGGAACGCTGGAGTCGTTCTCAAGAAGCAGGCTCAGGGACATGCTCCGGGACCTGGGGGCTCGGGTTACGGGCTCGGTGAGTTCCCGCACCGACTTCCTGGTTGCCGGTGCCGACCCAGGTTCGAAGCTGGAGAAGGCCCGTCGGTTGGGGGTGGAGGTGCTGGACGAAGCGCAGTTGCGGGAACGCCTGGGCCGGCGGGAAGGGGACGGTCGCCCCGAGAACCTGCCGGCTCGGGACCGGGGGCGCGGTTGACCACCCTGCTCGGGAACTCCGCCCTGGTTGTAGGCGGGTGCGGAGCCCTCTACTTCGGTGCCGAGTGGTTGGTGCGGGGGGCTGCGAGAATCGCATCCCAGATGGGCATCAGTCCGATCGTCGTGGGCCTTACCCTCGTGTCCCTGGGAACCTCCGCCCCTGAACTGGTTGTGGGTGTCTTCGCCGCGCTCGAAGGAAAGACGGGGCTGCTGGTCGGCAATGTCATGGGCTCGAACCTCGCCAACATCGGGCTGATTCTCGGGGCCACGGCGGTGATCCGGCCATTGAAGGTCGCGGACAGGGTGGTCACCCGCGACGTGCCGATCATGGTGGTCATCTCGATCTTCGTCTTCCCACTGGTGCAGGATCTGCGGATCGATCGGGCCGAGGGGGTGATCCTTCTGGTCCTCCTGACCGTGTACGTGGCCTTCACCTTCCACACCGCCGAGGAGGACCTGCCCGAGCTCCGCCACGACGGCGATACCGTCTCCGAGGAGGCTGCGGAGATCGAGGGAGCGGGCGGTGTGCTGGGAAACCTGGGTCTCGTCGCCGCGGGCGCGCTGGGGCTCGGGTTCGGGGGCAAGGCGATCGTGGACGGTGCCTCCGAGCTGGCCCTGCTGCTCGGAGCGAGTCCAGAGGTGATCGGGCTGACCCTCGTCGCCGTGGGGACGTCGCTGCCGGAACTGGTGACGTCGATCGTGGCCGCAGCGCGGCAGCAGGTGGACATCGCCGTCGGCAACATCGTGGGATCCAACATCTTCAACCTGACTGCAGTGCTGGGGGTGTCTACGCTGGTAACCGGATTCCCGGTGAATCCAACGATTCTGACCCACCAGCTTCCGGCGGTTCTGGTCCTTTCGTTCCTCGTCTGGCCGGTTACGGCAACCGCCCGCAAGGTGAGGCGCTCGGAGGGTCTGCTGCTCCTGGTCGCCTACTTCAGCTTCACGGTCTGGATCACCCTTGTCGACTGAGGGCGAAACGACCACCGGCGAAGATCCGCGCGAACGGTGGGCTGCGCGACTGTCACGGGTGGAGTCCCGCAACGTGACCTTCCTGGAGAGTCTTCCCCCCTTCTGGACGCACGCTTCGGGCGGCCAGGTCCGAGACGCCGCCGGGAACGCCTATCTGGACTTCTCCGGTGCGTTCGGAGTTGCCTTTGCCGGTCACCGTCATCCCAGGGTCGTTGCGCGAATCCGGCGGCAGGCGGAGCGGCTGATCCACGGAATGGGAGATGTCCATCCCCCGGTGGCCAAGGTGGAATTCCTGGAGGCGCTGGGGGCTCGCCTGCCGTGGCCCTCATCCAGGACGATTCTGGGGCTGAGCGGTTCCGATGCGATCGAGGCCGCCCTGAAGACGGCGTACCTGGCAACCGGAAAACCGGGGGTCGTCGCCTTCGAGGGAAGCTACCACGGGCTGACGCTCGGAGCTCTTGCGGCTACAGGCCGGGAACATTTTCGGCGCCCTTTCGACCGGCGCCTCGCGGATCATGTGCGCTTCGTACCCTTTCCGGATTCGCCGGCCGGCGCAAAGAGGGCTCTTGCCGGGGTGACGGAGCTCCTGGCGGGCAGTTCGCCCGTGCCATTCGGGGCGGTGATCGCAGAGCCCATACAGGGCCGCGCCGGGATCCGAATTCCCCCGCGTGGATTCCTGGCCGAACTCGGCCGGCGGACCCGGGCCGGCGGTGCCCTGCTCATCACCGACGAGATCTTCACGGGCATGGGGCGCACCGGAGTCCTCTTTGCGGCCGAGCACGACGACACCGTCCCGGATCTCATGTGTCTGGGCAAGGCGCTTGGCGGAGGGATGCCGCTATCGGCGTGCTGCGGTCCGGATACGGTCATGGACGCGTGGCCGCCGTCAACGGGCGAGGCCATTCATACGAGCACCTTCCTGGGCCATCCACTCGGCTGCGCGGGTGGGTTGGGCTTTCTGGAGGCCTTGGACGCCGATGACCTCGTTGGTAGGGCGGGGCGCCTGGGCGCGTCTGCTCTCGGCTATCTGAAGGCCAGTCTGCACGGCGATGCCGATGTGGTGGAAGTACGAGGCCGGGGGTTGATGCTGGGGGTCGAGCTCCGAAAGACCGGCCGTGCGGGTCCGGCGGCGCAGGTTGCCGGGAAGGCGCTGGAACAGGGGCTGATTGTCCTCCCCGGCGGTGAAGACGGCGAGGTGGTTGAGGTTGTTCCTCCGGCGACACTCGCATCGGAGGAGCTGGAAAAGGGTCTTGCGATCCTGGTGGCGTCGATCCGCTCAGCGCGCTGACGTCGCGAAATCGATACGCTCGGCCAGATCCAGATCACGCTGGGTGACACCGCCCGCGTCGTGAGACCTGAGCCTCAGAAACACCTTGTCGTAGCGGATCCTGATCTCGGGGTGGTGGTTCAACTCGTCCGCGATGGTCGCCACTCGGTTGACAAACACGACGGCGCTGCGGAAGGAGGGGAAGACGTACTTCTTGCGGATGGTATCGTCGCGGAACTTCCACCTGGCGTGGGCCGCGGCCCACGCTTCGACCGCCTCCAGCGGAAGTCGCTCTGCCATCAGGTGTTTTTCCTCCCTTCTCGCGACCGACGTTGCGGTGTTGTCCACAATCAACCCAAGGGCCGGAAATATAACGACATGGAGGGCCGGGGCAACCCCGAATTCACGGTCCGGCTGACCAACGGGCACCAAGCGGGGGTCGGGCTCGGGGAGCTTGCCTTGGCACGTCTAACCTGCTTGGATACACTTGCTTGCGAGATTCCGGCAGCCCGCAGTCAGGAGCGGAGAACAGCGTGTGACCAGTGAGACCAGCAAAGTGGCCGCAACCGATCCCACGCCGCCGGTCGTGATTCCCACCGCCTACGCGACGGGCTACGAGAAGGCTGCGAAGGTGGATCCCGAACTGGCAGCCGCATACATCCGCCACACGACCATGGGTGATCCGCTAGCGGATGCGGTGGCCGCGGACCTCATGTCGTTCTCCTCCAGACGGGTCCACACGTTGTTAGCCACAGTGCTTCAGAATCCCCGGGAGCTTCCCCCCGAAACCCCGGAGTCGCTCCGGCACTTCATGGCCGAGGTCCTCGATCTACCCGAATGGTTCGACGAGGAGATCGCCATGACCGCCTCACGGGCGTTTCTGCGGAACTCGGACACCGTACTTGCGGCCCTGGTGGGGGGCAGCATCGTCGAGGGATTCGCTACCCTCATCAGCAAGTCCTTCCGTATCAGGGGCCGGGTGACGGTCTCGGGCGTGCGCCGCCTCAAGCAGAACGGGCTGCAACTGATCGAGCAGTACCTTCCCGGAGGAATGAGCCCGCTGGGGGACGGCTGGAAGCTGACGTTGCGCGTGCGTCTGGTCCACGCGCGGTCCAGAATGCTCATCGCGAACTCGGATGAATGGAGCCACGAGCGCTACGGGCTGCCGATCAGCGCCGCCACGGTTCTGCTGGCCGGCTCCGCGTTCTCGGGCCGGCTCATGCAGCACGTGGCGGCTCTGGGCGGTGACTTCAGCCGGGAGGAGCGCGAAGCGTATGTGCACGTCTGGCGGTACACGGGCCTGCTCATCGGCATACCGAAGGAAATCCTCTTCCACGACGAGGCTTCAGCGGTGCGTTCCTTCGAGATCGGCAGGATGTGCGAACCCCGCGCGGACCACGACGCGATCATCATGGCGAACAGCATCATCAACAGTGCGCCGCTGGTCGTCGGCATCAAGGAGGTGGAGTCCCGGCGCAAGCTGGCCAAGTACGCCTATCAGATTTCCCGGGGACTGATCGGCGACGAACTTGCGAACACGTTCCTTTTTCCCAGGACGCGGGGCAAAGCGGTGCCCGTACTCCGGATTCAGAATCGGACCAAGCGCCTGATCGGGCGCGTGCTGCCCCGGTGGCGCAGGACCAGGGACCTGGAGAGGTTCAGGGCCCTTGTCGATTTTGTAAACCTGGGCCGACTCGAGCACTCCTACAGTCTGCCTACCACGCTCTACGACGAGGAGTCGTCGGACTGGTAGCCCGCGGAGCGTCCGGTCCCCGGCTCCTCACCACCAGGGATGCCCAGGCGGATTCTCCGCGAGCTACGCGACCCGCCTCCTCCGCCGGGACCGGAGATTGAACTGGACCATAACCAGCGCCGGGATGACCAGCATCAACAGGAATGTCGCCACCAGAACTCCGAATCCCACCGACGTGGCGAGCGGTACCAGGTGCTGGGTCTGAACGCTCCGCTCGAAGATCAGGGGCGCCACCCCCAGGAAGGTGGTTACGGAGGTGAGCAGGATCGCGCGAAAGCGTGCCCTGGCCCCCGCGACCACCGCATCGCGCGGCTGCATGCCGTCCTCCACCGACTGGTTGATGAACTTGATCATCATCAGTGAGTCGTTCACGACCACGCCACTCACCCCGATCAGCCCCTGGATGGACGAGAACCCGAGACTGAGGCCCAGCATGACATGCCCGAACAGGGCACCCACGAGACCCAGCGGGATTGCGGCCAGGACGATCAGGGGCTGGGAGTAGGAGCGGAACGGGATCGCCATGAGGACATACATGACCAGAAGCGCGAAGAGGACGGCTCTGGGCAGCACGGCGTTGACTTCCCGCTGCTGCCGCTGCTCTCCACCGTGCGTGTACGCGAAATCCGGATTCTCCTCCGACAACCGGGCCAGAAGCGCGCGCTCCAGATCACTGTTCGCCGCCTGTCCGGTCACGATCCTGGTATCCACGCCGGCGGTTACCGTGATGATTCTCCGGCCGTCGAGCCGGTGAATGGTCGTGGGTGACCTGGCGAACCGGACGTTGGCAACCTGACCCAGGGGGACTTCGGCTCCCGTGGGCGTGCGCACCAGATACCGTTCGATGTCGGACGGAGAGTTGCGGTCTCCCTCCGGAAGCCGCACATACACCCTCATGTCCTCGCGGCCCCGCTGAACCCGGAGGGCTTCGCTCCCGAAGAATGCGGACCGCACCTGGCGTGCGAAGTGGTCCAGGGTCAGGTGGAGGGTACGGGCCTCGGGCTTTAGCTCGAGCTGCATCTCCTTGAACCCTTCGTCATGGCTGGTCCTGACGTCGAAGACGCCGGCCCTGGTCTCCAGATCGGCCGTCACTTCTTCGGCGACGGCGGCAAGTCGTGCGGGCTCGGGGTGGGAAAGGTCGAGGTGGACAGGCAGACCCAGGGCGAGCGCACCCGCCGAGAAGCTCATGGACCTGGCCTCGGGCAATGCGCCCATTTCCTCGCGCCAGGCGTTCTGAAACTCGGTCGAGGAGAAGTCGCGCAGCCGTGAGTCGGCAAGCTTGAATTCGACAGCCGCAAGATGGCCGCGTGGCACCTCCACGGCGTCTCCACCCAACGGGTCGAAGAGCTGGGCGGTCTGTCCCACCGTGACCGCCACTCCGGCCAGGGTCTCCTCTTCGCCATCCGAGAGCCGTCCCAGCGCGCGGCGTCCCGCTGCCTCCAGCAACTGTGTCACCTCCGCCGTGCGCTCGCTCGGCGTTCCGATGGGCATCTCCACATTCGCCGAAACGACATCGCCCTCGATCTGAGGAAGGAATTCGTACCTGACGAACCCGGCGCCCACGATGGTCACCGAGACAAGGAGGAGCCCGGCCGTCGAAGCCAGCACGATGCCCGGATGGCCGGCCGCGAACCGAAGGGCGCGGTCCAGCGGGCCCTCGACAAAGCGGTCGAGCAGCTCGTCCACGGCTCCCTGCACCCGGCTCACCGCACGGGCCGTCCTCGTCTTCGGCTCCCGAATCGGCGGCAGGTGCGCCAGGTGATGCGGCAGAACGAGCAGCGACTCGACGAGCGACAGCAACAGTACGGCAATCACCACGATCGGGATGCTGAGCCCGATCTTGCCGATGGGACCGGGCGCGGTCAGCAACACGGAGAATGCCGTGATGGTGGTAAGTACGGCGAAGATCACGGGTGCCGCGATCCGTCTCGTCCCGCGAATGGCGGCGGCCACGCCATCGGTGCCCTTTTCCCGTTCGGAATAGATGTTCTCTCCGACGACGATGGCGTCGTCCACGACGATGCCCAGGGCCAGGATCAGTGCCATGAGGGAGAACATGCTGATCGAGATATCCATGACCGCCATCACCAGGAACGTGCCCGCGAAGGAGACCGCGAGCCCCACGGCCACCCACATGGCGAGGCGGATCTGCAGGAAGAGGGCCAGCGCCAGAAACACGAGCGCGAGCCCGATGGCGGCGTTCTCAAGGAGGAGGTCGACCCGACCCTCAAGATCGATCGAATCGTCACGCCAGACGTCGACGGCGACCCCTGCCGGCAGCCCCGGCACGACCTCGGAGTCGATGTACTCCCGGATCGCCCCGGCGATATCGATGACGTTCTCGCCCGCGCTCCGGTAGACGTCTATGCGGGCCGCGGGCTGTCCGTTGAAACGGGTGATCAGGTCCGTATCGGCAAAGGCGTCGCGCACGTTCGCGATTTCGCCCAGCTGCACGGCGGTGCCGTCGGAGCGGGTAAGAACGATGATGTCCTCGAAGTGGCCCTGCTCGTAGTTCTGGCCGATCGTGCGAACCCGTATCTCCTCTTCGCCCGTGGAGATCTTCCCGGCGGACAGATCGAGCGACCCCTGACGGACCGCTGCGGCCACCTCGTCCACGGTCAGGCCGAGAGCCTGCAACCGGCTGAGCGGCACCTCGATCGAGATCTCATAGTTGCGAATCCCCCCCGTTTCCGCATACGAGACCTCGGGCAGGGCGAGGATTCCGTCCTCGATCCGGTATGCCAGCTCCTTGAGCGTTCGTTCCGGAACGTCACCATGGACGATGAGGCGAAAGACGATCTGGCGGCTCGTGATCTCCCGGACCTCGGGCCGTTCCGCCCCGGCCGGAAAGGTCGCTATGCGGTCGACCCGCGCTTTCACCTCGGCAAGGGCGCGGCTGAGATCGGTGCCCTGTCTGAACTCGGCGATCACCGACCCGAGGTTCTCCGCCGCCGAAGACTCCGTCCGTTTCAACCCCTCCAGGGACTCGATCTGTTCCTCGATCTTGCGAACGATCGATTCCTCCACCTCCTGGGGCGCCGCTCCAGGGTACGGTACGACCACCTGAATCCGGTCCAGCGAAGCCTCCGGGAGAAACTCCTGCGGGAGCTCCAGAGCCGCGAGGATACCGGCGAACAGGAGGAATCCCATCAGGAGATTCGCGGCGATGGGATGCCCCGCCATGAATGAAATCGGGCCGCGGGTGCCGTTGGGATCGGCGGACGGATTTGTCGGCGGCGGAACTCCGGGCGAGTCGTCGCCCTGGTTGGTTGCCAGGCTCATGGGCGTTTAGGTGTACCGCGCGCTCCCATGTCTGGCAAGAGGCGTTCCGACACGGCGTTCCCACACGGTGATGCACGACGTGGTCAAGCCCTCGGAAACGCCCGCGCAGGCATTGACGAGACCGCCACAGCCTTCGACTATCAAGCGATGGTCACGTTGCAGGAGCTTCTCAGAGGGTCCAGCCGCACCTTTGCCGTGGGAATCGAGATCCTCCCGAGCCCACTGAGGGAGGAAATCACGGTCGCGTACCTGCTCCTGCGCGTGTCCGACTACCTCGAGGACAACCGGGAACTCGCGGACGGGGAGAAAGTCGCTCTGCTCGAGGAATGGAGGCGAGTTCTCGGTGGAGACGATTCACGGGTCCTGGTCGACCGCATGGCGAGAGCGCGGGAGGATACGCCGGACGCCTTCGTGGCCCGGCACACCGCGACGGTGCTCCAGGGCTTGAATCGGCTTGATCGGGGAGCCCGAGAAGTCCTGGTCCGCCGGGTTCGCGAGTCGAGCGCGGGCATGGCGCGCTGGACCGAGCGAGGATCCGTCTTTGCAACGGAAGCGGATCTGGATGACTACATGCACGAAGTGGCCGGCCGGGTCGGCCACCTTCTCACCGAACTGTTCGTACTCCGGCTCCGGGGCCTGGCAGGCGTCCGCGAACGCATGATGCGGCTCGGCCGTGAGTTCGGGCTGGCGCTGCAGACCGTGAATGTGATCCGCGGCCTGCATGAAGATCGCGATCGCGGCTGGATCTACGTGCCGACCGCGTTTCTGCCCGACCCGGAGATCGATCCCCGTGAACTCTTCAGCGCGACCAACCGTGCCGCGGCAATGACGGTTCTCACCCGGCTGGTCGACAAGGCGGAGCGCCATCTGAGCGCGGCACGCGTGTACATCCGGCTGATTCCGAGACGCCATCACCGGGTGCGCCTCTTCTGCCTGTTGCCCCTGCTCTTTGCCGTTCGCACCCTGGCCCTCAGCCGGGACAACCCGGACGTGTTGGAGCAGGAGACCAAGATGACGCGGCACGAGGTGGTTGCCATCACTCGCGCCGCCCGGGTCATGGGGTTTTCGAACCGGTGGATCGAGTGGTATTGCCGGCGTCTGGCGGTGGTGGGGCGGTGATTCCGCTCCCGGAGCCCGGAGTGCGGGACCGCCCACTACATCGCCATTGACGCCCACCTCGGAAAGGGCTACGATTAAGGTCTTGCTGCGGGGTGGAGCAGTCTGGTAGCTCGTCGGGCTCATAACCCGAAGGTCGCGGGTTCGAATCCCGCCCCCGCTATGAAATACATCGGATCCGGAACGCCGCCTTCGCGCGGCGTTTCTGACGTAGCGGACCGGGCGAACCGGCCGCTGAATCGACCAGGCCGCCCGGTGGCGGGACCGAATGAGAGGGGTCCGGACCGGAGCCGACCCGGTCGGTTTTTGTCGGGCCGATGCAGGGCAGGCAGGGCCAGGTAGCTCAGTTGGTAGAGCACGCGACTGAAAATCGCGGTGTCGGCGGTTCAATTCCGCCCCTGGCCATCAGGATGCGAAAGGTCCGTAGCTCAATTTGGTAGAGCACCGGTCTCCAAAACCGGCGGTTGGGGGTTCGAGTCCCTCCGGGCCTGTGGCAGGGAGGCGAGCCCTCATCGTCTAACGGCCAGGACACCACTCTTTCAAGGTGGAGATCGGGGTTCGATTCCCCGTGAGGGTATCGGCCGGGCTTTCCCCCGGGCGAGCAGGAAAACAGGGGCTGTAGCTCAGTTCGGTTAGAGTGCCGGTCTGTCACACCGGAGGCCGCGGGTTCGAGTCCCGTCAGCCC
>JAPPGI010000161.1 GCA_028874985.1 Gemmatimonadota bacterium
ATGTGGGACATTTTACATGCCGACTTCAGGGAAACTTTACATGCCGGGTAACAAGTGGCAGCACCGGGTTCTCGGCGAGCAGTCCTTGGTCAACCGGGCCTCCATGTGGACGATCCGACCTCGGGACGAAGCCGCACTCGACCCATATAGGCCGTCCACCCCGACCGGGTGTCGGCAGACGCGGAGGCCCAAGCCGCGGAACGGCCGACTTCGGTAAGCCCGGAGCCCGTCTTCGAACGACCGGTCCGGGACTCCGTCGGCGTCCACTGACCACACAGAGATCCGTCTACTCTTGATTGTTCGCGGGCTGCTGGTTATAACCAGCAGCCCGGCACTTGGCATCTCTCCGCTTCGAGGGAATAACACCAAAACTCGCGTCGGCCGGCGGCCACCTCCGCTCTTCTCACCCTGTTTGTCGCCGGCTTCTCATTGTCGCGGCCCTGAGCGGGCATGTAGAGCATCCTGCGCGCCCCTCTGCTGTACACTTCGCCCTGGACGGAGTTGCGCTCCCTTCAAGCACCCGACTCCACGAGTACGAGTTACCGGAGCCAGTCTGGCAAGGGGAGGCGGCCTGAAGACCCGTTCATGGTGCCCAGACTCGGGCTGTGGGTGATCAGTACCCTGAAGCGGTGACGCCGGAGTTGCCGGGGATCGATTGCCAGGAATTTCGCACTGGCGCTTAGAGCGTCTCGGCCCGGCTACCTTGGCGGGCACCCTGCCCTTTGCGGGCCAGCGCCACAGGTGCCCGTCACTGCTGCCGCCTCTCCAATTCCCGGAGGTCGCCTGTTCCGGCGTTTTCGTACTATGCACGACTGGGCCGGTCGTACTTCGCTGTGGTGCTCACAAAATGCCCGGAGCGGGACGCGTGCAATTCGAGAGCGGTGGCCCGATCTCATCGTGGCCCCGTCGAAGCCGGGGACGGGCAACGGTGGGCGGCATCGCGGCTCGTGGAGCGGTCCATACCCGTGGGCAGCCCCCGCCCTGTCCCGTCAGCGAGGTGGCCCGCATGTCCCCGGTACACTGGGCGGTGGCTGGTCGTGCCCCGCGTCACGAAGCGGCGCACTGGGTGGGCTGTCGCCCCGACGGCCAGCGGGGGCAAATGCGGTGGGGATGCGGGACGCCGACGGGCGGAGTCCAACAACTCTAACTGTACAGTAAGAGCGGGGCAGGTCCATTGACCGGGACTACCGGGACGAAACCAGTTTGAGAAAACGCGAAACCTCCGCCGTCCTTACGGACGACGGAGGCCGCGGCTGACGGTTTGGCTAGGACCGAAGCTAGACCATGTTTTGCAGTTTGGGCCGGTCTTGACACCCGTTTTCCGCAGAACCCCCGTTGGAACCTGAGTTCAGTTCAGGGACTTCAAAAACTAAACGGAGTCCATTCCAACAGCAAATCAGCATCGAACTCGAAGAACCCCGAAGTCCGGAAAGAGAACCCCGAAGAGCCCCGAAAGACCCAACACTACTCTCGGTTTCTCGGCATCGTTCGGGCATCGCCGGACGACAAACTGGGCTCACGCCCTCGCCCCCATCGCTCGCAGGCCGTCGGCGATGCCGCAGGAACGCCTTCGCAACCTGCTCCGGCGTGGCGTCGCCGTAGTCGGCGGGCAACGCCTTCTTGCGGGTCTTCTTCTTTCGCTTCACGCGAACAGGTCTCCTCAATTGCTCATACCGTGCGGGCTGTCTTGGCGGACGTGGTCCGGTTCCTCTGCGTCACGACCGGCAGCAACCGCCTTTACCGTGTCGAAATCGGTGGACAGGACCCAGAAGATCAGCCGGTAGAACCGGGAGAGAAACAACTCGTGGGCGTGGGCGCGACCCAGCGCGTAGCCGAGCCCGCCCGCCAGAAAGACCACGAGGCCGTACAGCAGGTCGCTCATCAAATCTGTAGACTCGTCTGCGGACAGTCCACCTTGGCCCCGTCAATGATCCCGTGGGCCGTGACGATCTGGAGCCTGGCGTGTTGCTGCGGCAGCAGGTCCTCGCGTAGCTGGTAGCTGAACCCACCCGCCTTGTCCGCAGCCGCTTCCATCGCGGGATCCGGATCGCCATCGAGACTCGGGATGCCGATTTGGGTGTTCTCGTTCTTCCACGGCGCCGCCATCGTTTCGGGACAGCCCTCAAGCAACGCGGCTCGGCTCATGTGACTCGGCTCCGGCGCTGGAAGGGGTAGAGAATGCGGGCCACGGCCTCCGCGTCGCAGCCGTCCAGGCAGCGCGCGTCGAGCGGCTTCATGTGGACCGTCTTCGTCGAGCCGCTGATGTAGCCGTCGGGGCCGCGCAGGATGCGGAAGCGGTCAACACCGCTGCAATGCGGGCACGTCGCCCGCCACTCCCACCGGCCCACCTTCGACGACGGGAAGCCGCGTCGGGCCAATGCCTTCAGCCAGACGGTGGCGGGGTCGTAGTCGGCCCAGCCCGAAGGAGGCTGCGGCACCCTCGCCGCTCGTCCTTGTCGGGCAGGAACGGCGGCACGTCGGGCACGCATGGACCGGATGCTCTCCACGCCTCCGGTCGTGTCAACGGTCGCGCCTTCGAGGCTGCGGACGCATCCCGCGGCGCTGTGCTTCACCGTCGCGTGCTTCCGGCCCGATCCCTTGTAGGCCGTCGCATCGTCGATGGGCAGCGCCGCGTCCGAACCGGCGTGATCGTCCACGAAGCCCTGCAAGGTCTCCCTGTCGGTCGAGTCAATTACCTGCGCGGCGACCTGGCCGGTGTCCCGATCCCTCGCGCCGACCACGACGGTCTTGCCCATTGGCCCGCGCCCGGTGCCCTCCAGTTCCTTCCGCTTTGCGTTGCTCATCTCGTCGACCTCGACCGAGCCGGATAACACGGCCGGCCCCTCGGCCCCGAACGCCCCGCGGATGCGCTGCTGCATGAACCACGCCGTCTTGTAGGCGACCCTTATGTCCCTGTGCAGCTTCACGGCGGCGACGCCCTTGAGGCTCGTCACGTCCAGATAGATGGCGTAGGCCCACTTCCTGACCGGGACCTTCGACCGCTCCATGCCGGTGCCCGTGCGCACCGAGAAGTACGACCGGCAGTCGGAGCACCAATAGGGCATCTTGGCGTGGCTGGACTCGACCGTGCGCAGCGAGCCGCAATGCCCGCAGCACCGCTTCCCGTTCCACATGACGCGCTCAAACCACTTTACGGCGGCGCCCTCGTCGGGGAACATCTCGGCCAGTTCCAAGAGCGAAATGCCCTTGCGGTGCCTCTTTCCGGGTCCCTCGTCAGCCAATGTGGTGCCCTCCTCGATTCAGGGGTCTTTCGAGCACCTTCAAGATGACGGATTGCGGCGTGTTGTCAACCCAACGCCATAACCCCGAACTCGAGGCGGGGGTTTCCAACAAGGAGGTGAGCCCGAAGGAATCCAAGGCGAAGGGAGCATTGGAGGATGGGTCGCGGCACTTCGCAGCGAACGGGGTTCGCACCCTCGACCAGATCCCGGCCTGCCTTGGACGGCAACAACCAGCCCCCGCGGTACTTCAGTTCAGTTCAGAACTCGGGGGGGTATGACCCGACAGGCAGGGCGACTCGGTGACTGGACGCAAACCCAGAAGAGGAATAGTCTTTGTGGCATGGAAAGACAAAGGGCCGTGCGTGCCGTGCTCGCCACCGTGGCGGCGGGAGCCTCCGGGTATGGCTTGTGGAGGTTCACATGGTGGGGTGAGGATGTTCCGCTGTGGATCTACCCGCCCGTTGTAGCGTTCTGTGGCGCGCTGGCCTATTCGTTGGATCGCAAGCCCGGCCCCGACCGAGGTACGGTGCCATGGGAACGGCGGCGGCTACCAGCCCTGGGGGCGATTATCGAAGCCCTGCGGGGGTGCCACCCGTGCGAGAGGTTAGCGCCGAAACGGGAGAGTGATATCGAGACGCTGGCCGGAGAATTGGACGGCCTCGGGCTGGAGCATCCGCCCATTGAACCGCTTTCGGATCCCGCGCTTCGGCGGTTGTGGGAAATCTACCTGTTGATCTTCACCTCGAAGGTGCGAGCCAGGGAGGCAGAGAACCTACGGGCCGTTTGGAAGGAGACCCAGAGAGCTGCCAAGGCCGAGGAGTCACGGCTCTCCAGCCGCGACCGGATGGTCGCCAGGCTTATCAACATCGAATGAACCCCAAATCTCCCGGAAAACCCCGCAACAGGACCTTCCTCGCACTGCTGCCCACGGGAATTGCCCATCATTCCAGAGGGGACCACCCCGGAGCGGACCGCGAACGGAGCCTCTAACCTGCAGGGTTCTGGCGGCGTTAGAACGGACGCATCGGCAAGGCCTCAGCGCCGCCATGTCGGTGGCAAGGTGCCCGGCGAATCAGGCTGCGCTTTGGCCGGCACCCGCGAGGCGCGGGCCGAGGACGGGGGAACACGATGTTGCTCCTGCGTCTTCATCCTCGAAGCCGGAATCGTCCAAACGTCGCCGGAGGTCTCGGAACACTCCGTGGCGACGACCCTCAGACACGCGACAGGCGGTTTGAGCACGACGAACTGGACGATCTGGCGCGGTGGTCTCCGCGGCGAAAGCGCGGACATCTGCTGATCTGGGCTCATCCGCTCATGGCAATGCGGAAGCGGATCATCGTCGTCGGCCCGACGTAGAGAGTCCCCTCTGGGTCACGGTGATTTCGCGTGATGGAGACCCACGCCACGTCCGCCTCTGGTTGTGACCGACCGCCTGCGCTCCTGCTGCTCCTGATTCACGGCTCCGCTCTGCCGGGTTCGTTCCCCAAGCCCGTTGGGCCGCCATTGACTTGACGAGGGAAGTCCCGTTCGCGATGATAGCAAGAAGCGGCTTCTTGAGGACTGTAAGATGATTCCTTGCGACTGGGGTAACTCCATAATCCAGAAAGGGATGGACAGATGAGACTAAACGGCGGTCGGTGGCCGTGTGCGCTCGCTGTGCTCGGGACCGTGGTCGGAACACTATCCTGCGAGCCTGACGAGCCGGAACTGCTTCGTCCTGAGCCGGAGATGACCGCTGCTCGAGCTGTGGAGGCGGACAGGGTCGCGCTTGTGGAGTTCTACCATGCCACGGGCGGCGACGATTGGAAAAAGAAAGACGGCTGGCTAACGGACGACTCCATCGGAACATGGTACGGCGTTACGGTCCGCGACGGGCGGGTCATCCATCTGAGCCTTCCCTCCAATAACCTGAAGGGTCGTCTCCCCAAGGTTGTCGCCGACTTGTCGAAGCTACGGAATCTGAGTCTCCGGGACAACCGCCTGTTGGGCGAGATTCCGCCTGAGTTCGGCGATCTGTCCGATCTAGCCGTTCTGGATCTGAGTTCGAATCAACTGTCCGGTCCCCTTCCCTCCGAACTGAAGGGGACCTCGAATAATGGCTGATTCGCGGGAATCGAGGCACTTGCAACGCCAA
>JAPPGI010000164.1 GCA_028874985.1 Gemmatimonadota bacterium
CCTCACCGGCTTGTCGCCGCACATGCTCAAAACGCTATTTTTCGAGGCGCCCATAAGTGTGCTGACGGACATCGATCCGGTCCGGGCTCCGCATCGCGACCACATGCCCGACCGAGAACAGCGAACCGTCCGTCGCGGCTGCGATCACCCAACTGGACATCGGAACCTCGCCGGGGAAAAACAAGCCGGGGCGGCGCCTCCCGGCGGACCGGCGCAGTTCGTTTCCGCGCAGGTCGATGACCATTTGCTGCTGTCCATCATCGATCCACAGCTCGTCGGGTGCCCGAAAAGTGATTCTCTGATTGGGGGTGCGCCGGTACCTGATCTCACCCGGTCCGTCGCCATCGCGAGCCAATTCCCTCAAGTAGGTGCCATCTCGGCCAAAGACCCGGACCTCCTTCGAGCCGACATCCAACACGTAGATATCCCCGGCCACGTCCACGGCAAGGTCGGCGATATCTCCGAACCCCTCCGGTCCGTCGCCCACGACATTGCCCAGCTTGAGTTCCTCAACCAGGCGCCAAGTCCCAGCACCTCCGCCCCGCTGCGGAAAGCGGGTTGTCACCACGGGACGGCCCGCGACCGTGTCAACCGCGACTTCCTGTCGCGCGGTTCCGTGCGTCTCATCCGAGGCCTCTATCGGCGGAGGGGCCAGCGAGGCCAGACACACCACCGCAATCACACCCTCGGTCACGGCCTGACCGCCAAGTATTCGGCCCGGCGTCGCGCCCCTAGGCTGACCGCTAACCGCGTCGTGCTATCGTACAACGCCCAACTCCGTCTCTTCATCAGCGCCACTGGCCAGCCACCCGCCCCGAGAGGCTCCGTGCCGCCCGCCATGACCAAGGTCGCCCCTGACCATGGGTCCCGCCACTCGCGGCGGCGACGACCCCCCGGAAATCCGGCGCTCCGACGGAAGCGGCGGACTGTCGCCCAGCGCTGGTCCCGGCCGGCAGCCGTACGGCGTCCGCATCGCGACGACGAGACGCCTTGCATGGGCCGCGGCATCGCGCCTACTTGGTACGGCATGAATTCGTCTGGAGCACCGGAGCCTGCCGCACGGTCACGGCAGCGGCCAGATCTCGTGCTGGTCGGGTGCGTGAAGACCAAGCGTTCGGCGAGGAGCGCGGCGAGGGACCTCTACGACTCACCCCTCTGGCGCTACCGGCGGGCGTATGCCGAGTGCTTGGGCGTTCCGTGGTACATCCTGAGCGCGTTACATGGGCTGCTGGACCCGGACCGGCGCATTGATCCCTACGATCTCGCGTTGACGGATCTCCGGCATGAGGCCCGGCGAGCATGGTCTGCCCAGGTCCTCGCTGAATTGAAGCGCCGGGTCCCGTCGATACGGAACAAGCTGATCGAGGTCCACGCTGGCGCGACCTACGTGAACCATGGGCTCGAAGAGGGGCTGCGCGATGCGGGGGCCGCAGTTCATCGACCCCTGGCCCGCATTACGGGGGTTGGACGCCAGCAGACTTGGTATCGGGAGAGGCTGCACGTGAACGGAAAGGCCGATCACCGTCATTCGCCTGAGCGCTCCCATGCCGGCAGAATTGCGACACTGATCGCGGACGACTTCTACGGAGACGGCCTCGACCTGGCTTCGCGCGGCATGGCTCCGGACCAACCACCATGGCTTGACATGCCCGAGGTCAAGTCCGTGCATCGGCTGACGGCGTCCGGGACCGAGCCCGAGACCGGGCAGGATTCGGCCCTCCTGTACAGCGTTCACAGCGTGGAGCACGTCCTTTCCCTTGGCGGCACCCTACGCGCCGCACGTCTCTTTCTCACGTTCATTGCCGCGATGGACCGGATGCGGGACGCCACCCGACTCTGGAACGCCGGGATGCGCCTATACGAGGATCACCCTGAGAGCTTCGATCCACGGCATGTCGCGGGGCTGGAGGTCGGCCAGCTCGGCAGTGTGCTAAAGGCCGCGCGCGTCAGCCGGAAGCACGGCCAGGACTCGAATGCGTGGCACCGGATCGCCAGGAACCTGTCCTCCGGCCTCGACTCTCCCGTGAGTCGGGTGATCGACGCTGGCGTCGGTGACGCTGGGGAACTGCTCCGGGACCTCAAGTCCTGCGACGACGGCGGACGCACTCGCTTTCCGCTGCTGCGCGGCCCGAAGATCGGACCGATGTGGATCCGGATGATGGCGAATCCGGGCCGGGCGAGGATTGATCGCATCGAAATCATCCCGGTGGCGGTGGACGTTCAGGTGCGCAGGGCTACAGAGAATCTGGGCGTGACCGCGACGCGGGGGTTGCCGCTTCGGCAGGCCAAACCCGTCATCCAACAAACTTGGAAGGATGCCGTATCGGAGGCGGAAATCGCCGGACCGGCCGGAATCGAGGGCACGTGCGCGGCCCTTGACCCAGCGCTTTGGTTCTTCGGCAAGCACGGTTGCGGACATTGCAGGAAGGCGGACGAGCAAGTGATTTTCGGTCGCGCCTGCGACTTCTGCGTTCGCTTCCGGTAGTTCGGTTCGCAAAGCTGGCAGCCAGCGCCACGCCCTCTTCCGCGCTGCCAAGGGCGCGGCAAGCCCCTGGTGGTCTTCACACGCTACGTGCACGAGGAGGAGATAGGCCCCCGCCGCCAGCGGCAGCGACCCTCGACTCACATGCTGGGTGCACGGGGAGGAGATCCACACGGAGGTGGCGTGGCTGGTCAGTCACCCCCCCGACCGCTCCAGCGGCCACAACTGCACGTACTCGACCTCCAGCTCGTCGCGATAGTGCCCCAGGATGTAGTCCTCGCCGATCTGGCCGATTCGCAGGCCCTTCGGGGTCTCGATGAACCCCAGCACCCGTCCGTCCGGATCGAAGACGGTCCAGAGCGGTGCCGGTCGCTCCTCGCGGGGGAAGTCGTATTCGCGTACCCACAGGTTGCCGGCTGCGTCGGAGAGGATCCGGGAGAAGGCGGGGAGGGTCTCGGCCAGGGGCGTGGACTCGAATGACTTGCGCGCCCGTTCCACCACCTCGGGGGGCAAATCGGGGATTGTCGCATACATCGCGAGCTGCTCGTCGATGTATGGTTTGCGGTCGTCCTCCGTGGGTTCCCGCAGGACGTGCTCGCGGCGAACGATGCGGGCCAGGGCACCGTCGTCCCGGAACGCGCGGATCTCGTACCGCGAGGTGTGGCTGGCCACGACGAGATCGCCCCACTGGCCCGTCACCAGTTCGCGGCCGTAGGCCGGCAACATGAGTTCGTTGTATCCCTGCTCGTTGGTGGTGACGATCACCTCTCTGTGGGGGTGCGTGCCCAGCGACGCGGACAGCGCGCCGTCGGCGTCCCATATCTCGACCACCGCCGTGTCGGCGTCTTCCGGATCCTTGATGGACAGGATCGTGCCGCCGGCTCGTACGGCGATCGGGCGGGGACGTCGCCACACCTCGGCTTCGCCACTCCGGAGGACGAAGGAGCGGCCGTAGTTGCCCTCCGAATCGAAGACGGAGATGCCGAGCCCCGGCGAGTACCAGGCAACGATCGAGTCGCCCGGCCACGGAGCGGCGTGGGACAGACCCATGAATTCGCCGGGCCCCTCGCCCTCGCCTCCCCAGGAGACCAGGTGATTCCCCAACGCGTCGAACATTCGCACTTCGCTCGACCCGTGGTTGCCAACCATGATGCGTCCATCGGACAGCCGGGCGACGCTGCCGGCCCAGTGGAGCATGTAGGGCTCCTCGCCGTCGAGTTCGCCGATCGACACCGTCGGCTCCGGTCCGATCCGCCACGGCAGTCGCGACCCTTCCGGCGGGCTTGCATTCTCGGTGATTCCGATGCCGGCGCTGTCGCGAGAGTGGCTTGCCAGGCCGGTCGGGCTCTGTTGTCGCTGATCGTCCTGCTGGCACGCGAACGTGGCCAGGGCGACGAGGGTCGCGGTCATTGCGGTCTTCATCTCCGTCTCTACCCTTTCAGTGCCTCTGCCGGTCCAGCGGGTCCCATTTTCCTCCTAAGATTATAGGATCGCTTGCGGTTCGAACGCCAATCAGCGCCCCGGCCGGTCCAGCGGCCAGACCTGCACAAACTCGACCCCAAGTTCGTCCGTCGCCCGTCCCAGGATGTAGTCCTCCCCGATCTCGTAGACCTCGAGGCCCTCCGCAGTCTCCACGAACCCCAGAACCCGCCCTTCGGGGTCGAAGACCGTCCAAAGCACACCCGGCCGCTCTTCTCCGGGAATCTCGTACTCCTCGACCCAGAGGTGGTCCAGGGCGTCGGTCATCAGCGAGGCGAAGGCCGGAAAGTGTTCGACGACCGGGGCCACCCGGTACCTCTGGCGTTCCTCCACCAGGTATGACGCGATCTCACTCTCGGTCCAGTCGTCGGGATAGGGGGGAGAGAGAATCTCCTCGACGTGCGCGTCGATGTGGGCCCGGGTCACCGTACGCGGTTCGTGGCCGCGCCGCACGATCCGCGCGAGCGTGCCGTCATCCGTGAACGCCTTCAGTTCGTACCGGTCGGTGGGGCCGATGACGAACAGATCGCCCCACGTTGTCCGCGGGAGCCGCACGCTGAACAGGATCGCGTCAGCCATCGTTGCAGTCGCCATGGCCATTTCCTGGCCCGGGTAGCTTCCCAGCGAGCTTAGGCGTCGTCCCTCCGAGTCCCGGACTTCGGCCGTCACGGTGATCAGCAGGTGGGGGTCGTGCATGGCGAGGATCAACCCGTTGCGTGTCGTCGCCTGGGGCACGAGGGCCCACAACGTCGCTTCGTCGTCGTTCGCCTCGAAGGTGAAGCCGCGCCCGTAGTTTCCGTCCGCGCCGAAGACCGAGATGTCGCGACGGGGGCCGTACCAGGCAATGATCGAGTCCCCGGGCCACGGCTCGATCGCCCCGAGCCAGGAGAACTCGCCCGGACCCTCGCCCTCGCCGCCCCAGGTCGCCAGATGAGTGCCCGACTCGTTGAAGACGCGCAGTTCCTGGGTACCCGAATTGGCCACGACGATCCGCCCGTCGCCAAGCATCATGGCGTCGCTGACACCGTGCAGCAGGTAGGGGTCGTCCCCTTCCACCCGCCCGATGGAAACGGCCGGCTCCGGGCCGATCCGCCAACCGAGCCGCGAGTCGTCGGGGGGGCGGGCGTTTTCGATGATTTCGATTCCCGCGCTGTCAGTCGTCTCGCTCCGGAGCGCGGTGGAATCCTGGCGCTCCTCCTGGCAGGCGGCGGTGCACGCGGCGAACAGCGCCGCAGCGGTGTGAATCTTCATGTTCTCCCCCTTTTTCAGTCGCCCGACCGCTCCAGCGGCCACACTTGGATATACTCTACGTCCAGTTCGTCCCTGACCCGCCCGGCGGAACCTGTCAACGGTTGAGAGACACATTGCGGAATCAGTTTAGTGATCCGTC
>JAPPGI010000151.1 GCA_028874985.1 Gemmatimonadota bacterium
ACGGATCACTAAACTGATTCCGCAATGTGTCTCTCAACCGTTGACAGGTTCCGGTCCTCGTCGCTCAGCCAGTTTTCGTTCTCGGTCCAGTCCTCGCCCCCCGTGGCTTCGTAGAAGATCTCGAGGATCTCGCGGTCGGTGAGCGGCTTCGCGACCTCGACCGTTGCGTAGGCGGCAACGGAATCGTAGGTCGCCGTCACCTTCGTCTTCCCGAACTCGACCGAGGTGACCACTCCCGCCGTGTCGACCTTCGCGATCGTGGTGTCGGCGCTCTCCCACGTCACCGTCGCGTCGTCGATCGTGTCCCCGTCGGCGTCGAGCACCGTGGCGGTCAGCGTGTCGCTCACCCCGATCGTGTCGAGCGTGAGCCAATGGGGCTCGATCACGACCCTGGTGCTGTCCTCGGTCATCATCGCCAGGGCGGGCGCACTCTCTTCCGCGGGAGCCGTCGGGACGTCGTCCGCGCAGGCTTCGAGCAGCAACGCGGCGAGGAGAACGGCCGTGAGTGCCGCACATCCCACACTGCGTTGTGACGACCACGGGCGCGAGCGGAAAGGCATCGTGGTCATTTGGCCGGTATCTCCTGCCGGGGCGATTCTGTGCCGCTCCCCGGTGTTTTCGGTTGAGGCGTGGGGCTTAACGATACGACTCTTCGGGCTTATCGCAATGCAGCGTGGTATCGTCGGTGATCCGCGGAACCGCCGCAATATGCCGGAAATGCGGTACGAAGTCCCGGTGGGGCGTCCAACCGACATTATCCGCCGGCGCCCCCGCGGGCGGATGTGGGCCTTTGCCGCGAGATCGGGCGGATCGGCCGGTGTCCGAATGGCCCGTGACCATGGCGAGGAATGCCGTGACTCGACGGAATGCCGAGGCTTCCTGGTTCGACACCGGTGGACACCCGTACCCCCCCGCGTCCGGGAGCCGTACCTCCCCGGAACCGACCGCCCTCCGAGCCCGTACTGCCTTGGTCCGAAAGGCCGGCCCGTGTTAGGTTCCGGCCCACACCTTGATCGACCAGGGAAGGAGAAGGCCATGGTCACCAGAGAAGACCTGGAGAGCTATCTGATCCGCATGGATGCGGAATTCGAGGAGGTGGACGACGGCATGTTCCTCGTCCGCCCCGAGAACGGCGGAGCGCCGATCGTCGTCCACCACCTGGACCCGGTGCTGGTGGTCCGCATGAAGGTGATGGACCTGCCGACCCGCTCCGACGGCCTCGGCGACCTCTACGAGACGCTGCTGAGGCTCAATGTCTCGGACGTGATCCACGGAGCCTACGGGCTCGAGGAGAGCACGCTGATTCTGAGCGACACGCTACAGCTCGGCACGCTCGACTTCGAGGAGCTGCGGGCGTCGCTGGACAGCGTTCAGCTGGCCGCGTCGTCGCACCTGTCGCGGATCAGGACCCTGGCCGGCGTCGGAGGGGGCGAATAGAAATGGGGATCTTCAGCAAGCTCTCGACACTGATCAAGTCCAACATCAACGATCTGATCAACCGGGCCGAGAACCCGGAGAAGATGCTGAACCAGATCATCCTCGACATGAGGGACCAGCTGGCGAAGGCCAAGCGCGAGGTCGCGGCCGCCATCGCCGACGAGCGCAAGCTCCGGGGCCAGCTGGACGACGAGGTCAAGCAGTCGCGCGAGTGGGAGAAGCGCGCGATGCTGGCCGTCAAGCAGGGACGCGACGACCTGGCCAAGCAGGCCCTGGTGCGGCAGCAGGAGCACGCGGAACGCGCGTCGGCGCTGGACCAGACCTGGCGCGCGCAGTCGGCCGAGACCGAGAAGCTCAAGGGGTCGCTCCGCCAGCTCAACGAGAAGATCGAGGAGGCCAAGCGCAAGCGGAACCTGCTGATCGCCAAGCAGAAGCGGGCCCAGGCGCAGCGGCGCATCCACGAGACCATGTCCGGGCTGTCGGACACGTCCGCCTTCGACGCCTTCAACCGCATGGCCGACAAGATCGAGGAGGAGGAGCGCCGCAGTCTGGCCCAGGCCGAAGTCACCGAGGCGCTCGCAGGCGACACTCTGGAGACCGAGTTCCTGCGTCTCGAAGCCGGGTCCGACGACGCCGGCGTCGACGACAGGCTGACGGCGCTGAAGGCCGAGATGGGACTTCTGCCCGCGGGGGCTGCCGAAGCGCCCAAGAGGCTGCGGTCCGGCGCCGGGAGCGAGGACGGCGGCGCGGACGACGCCGGTGACGGGACCGACGCCGCACCCGCCGAGGAGCCGCCGATCCGGGAGGCCGAGCTCCTGGAGGAGTTCGAGAAGCTGGAGAAGGGCGGGGGGACCGGAGCCCGCCCGTGAGCGTGGTCCACCTCAACGGCGAGTACCTGCCCGCCGATGAGGCCAGGATCTCCGTCAACGACCGGGGATTCCTCTTCGGCGACGGGGTCTATGAGGTGACCCCGGCGTACCATGGCCGCATCTTCCGCTGGGGTCAGCACCTGGCCCGCATGCGGAAGGGTCTGAAGACGGTCGGGATCGACTTCGACGCCGCCTCGCTCGAGGGGGTGAACCGGGAGTTGCTGGCCAGGAACGGCCTGGAGACCGTCCCCGTGGCGTGTGTCTACGTGCAGGTGACCCGGGGGATCGCACCCCGCACCCACGCCTTCCCCGACCCCCCCGTCCCCCCCTCCGTCTACGGCTTCGCGAAGCGTTTCGACCGCCCCGCGCGCGAGGTATGGGAGCGCGGCTTCAGGGCGATCACCGTCCCCGACCAGCGCTGGGCGCTCGCCGAAGTCAAGGCGATCGCGCTGCTCCCCAACTGCCTCGCGCAGCAGGCGGCGGTGGAGGCCGGCGTGAGGGACGCCATCTTCGTGCGGGACGGAATCGCGCTGGAGGGATCCCACAACAACCTCTTCGCGGTGTTCGGCGGGGTCGTCACGACCGCGCCCCTCACCAACTACATCCTGCACGGGGTCACGCGCGACCTGATGATCGGGCTGGCCGGCGAAATGGGACTTCCCGTCGAGGAGCGGGCGATCCCGCTCCGGGAACTCTACCGCGCCGACGAGGTGTTCTTCACGGGTACCACTACCGAGGTGCGGCCCGCGGTCGAAGTGGACGGCCGCACGATCGGGGAGGGGAAGGTGGGGGCGGTGGCGCGGGGGCTGTACGATGCGTTTCTGGCGGTGACGGGGAGTTGAGGAGGGTCGGACAGGTGCGACAGCTCATCGAGGATCTACTCGGAGGCGGGAAGGACGCTTTCAATCCGAGACGAAGACAAGGACGGGTTCTCAGGGTGCCGCGGTAGATGACCAGGGCCGAACTGACCGAGCTGATCCGCAACGACGAGACGTCCGGAGTCGAATTCAAACGGGACGATATTCCGGCGGCCAAACTGGCTTCCGAGATGGTCGCTCTGCTCAATCTGCGAGGCGGGCACATTCTCTTGGGGGTCGAAAAGGACCGGACCGTGAGCGGGTTGACGCGAGACGCGAGGAAGGCCGAGGAGTGGGTCATGGAGGTCGCTCGTGTCCACGTTCAGCCGGCGACCATCCCATACTGGGAGACCGTTCGATGGGATGCCGACACGATCGTGGGCATCGTCTCGCTGTCCGAGGATGCACCGGACAAGCCCTACAAGGTGAAGAAAGGTTCGGCCTGGGTCACCAAAGTCAGAGTAGGGACCACAACCCGCGACGCGACCCGCGAGGAGGAAGCCCGTCTCTATCAGCAGTCGGGGCGAATCGAGTATGGCCTGAAGCCGGTTCAAGGTGCGGAAGCTTCGATTCTCGACCATCGGCGGCTCAAGGACTACTTCAAGCGTGTGTTGGCCTGGGAGCCGATCGGTGATCCGGAATCCGAGGAATGGGGAACACAACTCGTCAACCTGGATTTGGCGGTCAGGAGACACCAGCGCACCGCGCCCACCGTGAACGGGGTGCTGCTTTTTGGGAGCAACCCGAAGCGCTTCGTCCCCCAATCCGGCATTCGGGCCATCTGCTACGCCGGAGAAGAGCCCGACTACGCCACCCGCGCGGACGAGGACCTGAGGGGGCCGCTTCTTCCCCTGCTCGACCGTGGTGGAACCTTGGTGGAACCGGGCCTTGTCGACCAGGCCTGGGACTTCGTGCGCCGGAATACGACCCCCATCGCTCGCTTGGAGGGCCTTCGCCGCGTGGACCTGTGGGAGTATCCGAAGAGTGTGATACGGGAGACCGTGACCAACGCCCTCGTCCATCGCGACTACAGCATTGCCGGCACCGACATCGCACTGACCATCTTCTCGAATCGTCTGGAGGTCAGCAGCCCCGGACGGCTGCCCAACACGGTAACGCCGGAGGGAATGCGGTCGGGCATGCGCTACGCCCGCAACCAGACCCTGGTGAACATCATGCGGGACTACGGATATGTCGACGCACGCGGAATGGGAGTGCGAATCAAGATCATTCCGGGGATGCGGGAGCATAACGGAACCGAACCGGACCTGATCGAGGACGAGTACCGATTCACGATTCGACTCTGGAAGTAGCCGGTCCCCCCCTCACCGGTACAGCAGATACCCCTCGCGCCGCTCCAGGTAGTCCCCCAGCCCCTCCCCCCACCCCTCCGCCAGCTCCCCGTACGAGGCCCCCGCATCGAGCGCGATCCGTAGCGCATCGGTCCCGGCCAGGCGGTCGAAGTGCCCTTCTCGCCAGCTCCACCGACCGCCCGACATCGCCTTGATCTCGACGAGTAGTGCCAGCGCCGCCAGCGTCGGGTCGTAGTCCGGCCCCGCCGCCTCCAACCGCACCCCCCCCACCTCGGTCCCCCCGAACTTCCCGTCGCCGGGATCCTCCGGGGTGAAGCGCACCGCCACGAATCGCACGTCAGGCACCCCGAGCGCGATCAACCGCGCGGCCAGCTCCTCACCGTCCAGCCACGGCGCGCCCACATGCTGGAAGGCGCGCGCGGTCCCCCGCCCCACCGAAACCGGAGTCCCCTCGAACAGGCAGGTTCCGGGATAGTGCAGCGCGCTCTCCACCGACGGCATGTTGGGCGACGGCGCGATCCAGGGGATGCCGGTCTCGCCGAACGACATCGTCCGCTCCCAGCCTTCGGCGACCACGACGCTCAGGTCCACTACCACCCCGAATTCCCCCACCGCCATCCGGGCGAACTCGCCGGCGGTCAGACCGTGCCGCATCGGGATCGGATAGAGGCCGACGAAACTCGCGAAACCGGGGTCCAGCACGTTGCCCTGCACCGGGTCGCCGCCGATCGGGTTGGGCCGGTCGAGGACCACGAAGTCGACGCCGTGCTCGCCCGCGGCCTCCATGGCCAGCGCCATGGTCGACAGGTACGTGTAGTAGCGGGTGC
>JAPPGI010000122.1 GCA_028874985.1 Gemmatimonadota bacterium
ACCCCGATGGCCTACGCGCATGACCTGCTACCCACCAGAAAAGGGGAAGAACCCTTTTTTCGAGCCTCGCTCTCGCTTGACCAGAACGATGACGCTAGCAAATCATAGCTGATTGTGCAAAAAGCCCACCAGAAGTCATTATGGTCAGCCACCCATTCAACTCGTAGCTTCTCTGGGAGCCCCCCTTGGGCCATGATGTCGTGATAATCTCTTGTGCCTACACTGATACCTGCGTAACACTGCCCATCCGCGTGCAGTGAGATCTTTCCGTTGCTATGTTGGATGATTACATGGCCTTCGTCAAAACAGATTACGTCGAATCTGGTGTCCACCCGGCGCTTCGGACACCAAACGACGATTGTGGTCTTACTTCTTGGTCGCCTCGCCATTTCTAGCCGCTCCCGGTCTTACGTGGTGGTCAGCGATCCCGCCACCGCTCGTCGGCGAGACTGGTGCGGTTCAACTCTTCGGCGCGGAGCCGCCACTGGGGCATCACCCGGTCCAGGATCTCCCGGAATCGGTCGTTGTGGGCGGGCTCGACAAGATGGACCATCTCGTGAACGACGACGTACTCGATGCAGGAAAGCGGCTTCTTGGCCAATTCAGAGTTCAGCCAGATGCGGCGGGCCGCGGGGTTGCAGGTTCCCCAGCGCGTCTTCATGCGGCGGATGCGCCACTCGGCCACCCGCACGCCGATCCTCGGCTCCCACTTGGCGGCCCAGGCGGGGAATCGCTCGCGGAGACCAGCCCGATACCAAGCGTACAGCATCGCCTCCCGGGCGTCGCGACCGGTCGCGGAGCGGACCCGCATTTCGATCCAGGCGTTGCCCCTCAGGCGGATGCCGACCGGGCCAGACGATTCGATCACGTCCAGCCGGTAGCGCCGCCCCTCGAAGTAGTGGCTCTCGCCGGACACGAACTCGCGGCGGGACTGGCGCTCCTGCTTTAGGAACCCGTCGCGCTTCCGCCGAATCCACGCCAACCGCGAGATCACCGCCAGCCGCACGGCCTCGTCGTCGAGGCGTAGCGGGGCGGCAACGCGCACCCGTCCCTCCGGGGGGTAGACGCCCAAGTGCAGGTGCTTGATGTCCTTGCGGACGACCTCGACAGAGATGCCGCCAACCTCCAGCAGGGAAGCCGAGACCGATCCGGCGGATCCGTCGGCGGATTCCCGGACGCGCGATTCAGTACTCACTCTGTCTCTTCACGATGTCGAAGATCGCGGCTGCGCTGGCCCTGTAGGCTCCGAGCTCCTTGTGGATCGCCCTCCTGATGTACGTTTCCTTGATCGGGTTGTCGCGCCAAGCGTCCCTCCGAGCCTTCCGAACAGCCCGATCGACGGCCAGCGCGACGGACTCGCGCGGGTCGGCCTCCGGTTCGGGCACCGGCACCGGCAGCTCCTCGGGGAGATTGTCGTAGATCGCGCGCAAGGCTGCGGTATTGATGGTCGCTGGGCGCGCCCCCCCGTCCTCGCCGCGTCTTACCTTGGCGGCCAGCGCGCTCACCCGCTTCAGGTAGTCCTCGTAGGCGATCGCCTCCTCGCGCCGTTGCCGGATCAACTCGTCGAGCAGGCTGGACATCCGTTCGTAGTACTTCGGGTTGACGGACATCTCGTCCACGATCAGGCGGCGGACGTTGTTCTCGATGGTCTCGGCGACGGAGCGCCGGTTCCCCCGGATCCCTTCGGGCAGCGAGCCGACGGCGTCCTCGGGGCGTTCGACGAGCAGATCGACGAGCGTCATGTCGTCGAAGGTGGACAGGACCTTGGAGTCGTCGGCCCGGATGTAGGCGTCCAGAAGATGCCGCATCGCGGGCTCGAACATTTTCAGGTCCACGAAGTCGGCGCTGTTCAGCTTGACCTCTTGGCGGACCTTCTCGTAGTGGTCCACCTCGTCCCGCGTGGCCCTCCGTTCGGCGTCGGTGTAGCCCGCGGCGATCATCTCGTTGGCCAAGTCCGCGTAGGCGCGAAGGAACGCGGCCACGAGCCGGTAGAGGGTGAGGCGCTTGCGTTCGTTGGCGGCCAGCTGGCGGGCCGCCTCCTCGCCGTCGCCCGTGCCGTCCTGGCAGAAGTAGCGCAGGTACGCCGCGGTATCGCGGGGCGGATCGACCCCTTCGCAGAGTGCGCGGACGGCCTCGCGGGCCTCCTCCAGCCGCTTCCGTCCCCGCTCCAGACGATCCGTCAGCAGCCCTTCCACGTCCTCGCGGCTGTAGCCCTCGAAGGCTTCGCCCGTGTAGTCCTGGATCGCGCCCTCCAGCGAGCGGAACAGATCCTTGTAGTCGATGACGTGGCCGTACTCCTTGTCCTCTCCGTCGAGGCGGTTGACCCGGCAGATCGCCTGAAACAGGCCATGGTCCTGCATCTTCTTGTCGATATAGAGGTATGTCGCGGGCGGGGCATCGAACCCCGTCAGCAGCTTGTCCACGACGATCAGGAGCTTCATCCGCGCCGGGTCCTTCACGAAGCGGTCTTTGACCTCCTTCTCGAACAGTTCGGCCTTGTGCATGGCCGTGTCCTCGGGCTCGCCGAAGTGGTCCGCGAGCATGCGCCGGTAGACCTCGTACTTGAGCAGCTTCTCGGTTGGACCCTCTCCGGACTCCTCCCCCGCGATGTCCCTCGCGGTCGGCTGGTATGACGTGATGATCGCGCACCTGCCCTTCAGATGGGTCTCGCTGAAGCGCTGGAAGAAGCGGCAGGCCGCGTAGATGCTATCGGACACGAGCATGGCGTTGCCCCGCCCGCTCTTCAGCCGGTCGCGCGTCTCCATATCCAAGAGTATGTCGTCCACGATCTGGTCGATCCGCTCGCGCGAACTCGTGACCTTCCTGATGGTGCCCCAGCGCTGCCGAAGCTGTGCCTTGGCGAGGTCGCTGAGTCCTTGGGTCTTGAGGTCGAACCACTGGTCGATCTTCGTCTCCGAGGTCAGGTGCTGGTCGATGTCGCGCGCCTCGTAGCGCAGGTCGAGCACCACCTTGTCGCGGATCGCCTCGTCGTACTTGTAGGTGTGGATGTACGGGCCGAAGGTCTCGATGCTGCGCGGCTTGTCGGACTTGAGCAGCGGCGTCCCCGTGAAGCCGATCAGGGTGGCCTCCGGCAGCAACTTCTTCATCGCGCCGTGGAGTTTGCCCGACTGCGTGCGGTGGCATTCGTCCACGAATACGTAGATGTCTCCGGCAGGCCGGGAACCGCCGGAGATGTGGGCGCGAAGGTCGCTCACATAGCGGTCGATGTCGCCCTCATCCGAACCGCCGAACTTGTGGACGAGCGAACAGATCAACGACAGGGCGGGATCTCGAAGGGCCTCGGCAAGGTCCGCGCCGCTCTTCGTGCGGTGGATATCCTCGTCCACGCCAAGAAAGACTTTCTCGATCTGGTCGTCGAGTTCCGTGCGGTCGGTGACGACCAGCACGCGGCCATCGGTAACGTTCTCGCGGATCCATTTCGCGAGCCACACCATCGTCAGACTCTTCCCGCTGCCCTGGGTGTGCCAGATGATCCCCCCGTCCCGCCGCTTCACATGGGATTGCGCCGCCTTCACGCCGAAGTACTGGTTGTGGCGGCAGATCTTCTTGGCGCCCGCGTCGAACACCACGAAGTCGTGGACCAGTTCGAGGAGGCGGCCCGGTGCGCAGAGGTCGGCGAGTTCCTGGAGAAGGAACGAAGCGGAGTTCGATGCGGGTGACGATGCCGCGGCCTCCTTGTCCTTCCAGCGCAGCCAGTACTTCTCCGGTGTGCCTACCACGCCGTAGCGGAGCCCCTGCGAGTCGCTGCCCGCCATCACCAACTGCACGGTGGTGAAGAAGTGCGGGATGAAGTGCTTCTCCTGGTTGGCGAGGTTCTGGCGGATGCCCTCGGACACCGACACGGTCGAGCGCTTGAGCTCGATGACGCCCAGCGCGATGCCGTTCACGTAGAGAACGAGATCGGGCCGCTTGGTGTTCCGGCCACCCACCGTAACCTCTTCGGCGATGGCAAAATCGTTGGCGGACGGATCGCTCCAGTCGATCAGATCGACGGTGACCGTGTCTTGGCCTACCTTGGGCCTCACCCTCGCGCCGTACCGGAGGAGGCCGTAAACCTCCCGGTTGGCTTCGTAGAGGGTGCGGCTTCCGCCCAGCGCGGCGGCTTGGTCGAGCTTTGCGACGGCCTTCGCGATCAGGTTCGCCGAATGACCGCCGCGCTCGAGGAAGCTGGCGAGGATCCGCGATTCCACATTGCGGTTGCCGTCCCGGTCCCGCCAGTCGCCGAGGTAGCGGTAGCCGAGGGCGTCCCGGAACAGCGCGACGACCCGCCGCTGGGTCTCGATCTCCTTTTCGCCGACAGGGGTCATGGCAGGGTCGATTCGGATTCGAGAATTTCCCAGCGCCCCTTCTTGGTCGGTCCCACATGACGGATGCGGCCCGCCTTCCGGAGCCTGTCGAGATGGTACTTGACGCCTCCCGGCGTGATCCCGATCCGGGAGGCAAGGGCGGCGCGAGTCAATGTCGGATCGCTTCGCAGGAGAGCTAGGATGCGGTCGCGGGTAGGCATCGAATCTGCCTTGCCGACGACTTCTTGGGTAGCCTCGCCGGTTTCTTGGGTAGTCGTGGCGAGTTGTTGGGTAGTATCGCGGTCTTCTTGGGTAGTTTCTCGCCGACCGCCTTGGGTTTCTTGGGTGGTCGCGCGACCGGAGCCGCGCCGCTTGCCATTGCCGCCCGCCCGCCAGATTCGGGTTGTGAAGCCCGCGCCCGCCTCGAACTCGGGCTCCGGCAGGCCCGCCTCCGCGCAGCGCCGAATCATGTCCACCGTGCCGGTTCCCATCTTCTCGATGTAGCGAAGCAGGTACATCGACTCCGCGATCAGCGGGTTGGCGGGCAGCGACTGGTGCGCCACGCGCAGCTTCTCCACGGTGAGCGGCGGCGGCAAGCGGCCGGAGTTCATGACCTCCAGCCGGTCCGCGAAGAGCATGACCTGAACGCTGCTGTTGTCCGTGTAGTCGCGGTGCGCCACCGCGTTGACGATGGCCTCCGTCACGACCTCCTTCGGGATCTCGTAGGCCACGGGCGCCTGCACTGTCTCCGCCCTCGTGCCAACCGCCAGGGCGATCTTGCTCATCACGAAGTCCACCGCTTGGTCCACAAGCTCGAAGACCGTGCCCTTGTACACCTGGTGGGAAGGGATCGGCTTGGCGACCTCAATTCCGTGGAAGTGCGCGCACTTAACCTCCGAAGAGATCAGGAGGGCGCCTCGAAAAATAGCGTTTTGAGCATGTGCGGCGACAAGCCGGTGAG
>JAPPGI010000129.1 GCA_028874985.1 Gemmatimonadota bacterium
GGGTGGGGTTCGCACCCACTAGGAAGGCGCGCCTTTCCACGGCGCACTGTACACTAGACATTACATTTGTATATCAGACTTGACATTTCGGGGGGGGGGATCAGACCCCGTACGGCACCCAGATGTTCTTCACGCGGGTTCCCTTGCGGAGCAGCATCTCGCCGTCCAGCGTCCGCGGTGAGAGCCAGTCCACCGTCGTCTCCCGGTCCACCCAGACGCGCTTGAGGTTTCCCGCCGACCGGCGTTCGGCGTCGCCGGACAGCCCGTCCGCGACGAAATCCCAGAGCTGATCCACATCGTCGTGGGCGGCGAGCGCGGGCAGCACCTCTTCGTGGATGCCCGACAGGATGTTCACCACTCCCGCGGGCACGTCGGAGGTCTCGAGGATCTGCACAAGGTCGAGGCCCGGGACCGGGAAGCGCTCGGGCAGAACCGCCACCGCGACGTTGCCCTGCGACAGCGCCGCGGCCACGGGGCCGGCCACCCCGGCCAGCGGCGCCCGGTCTCCGCAACGAACGGCCACCGTGCCCACCGGCTCGTTCATGGCGAAGGTCACGTTGCGGAAGGGCGTGGAATGCACCCTGCCGTCGTACTTGTCGGCCCAGGCCGCGAAGGTGAAGAGGGTCCGGACCGCGGCTTCCACCTCTTCCCGCGCGGCGGCCTCGCCGGCCCCGGTGCACCGGCGGATCTCCCGGGCGAACTCCTCGGCGCGCACCGCCAGGTTCTCGGCCACGAAGTAGAGGATCTGCGCGCGCAGGTGCCCGCTGCTCTCGGCCCAGCGCGCCCGGACCCGGGCCGCGGCCTCGACCGCGTTGCGCACGTCCTTGCGGTTCCCGCGCGGCACCTCGGCGACGGGGGCGCCGGCAGGATCCGTGACCGTGAGCGAATAACCCCCGTCCGGACGTTGCTGCCTTCCCCCGATCCACAGCTTCCGGGTGCGGTCGATGCGATCGTGGGGCGGCGGAGGGGCGGATGCGGCCGAAACCGCGCCGCCCGCCATGGAGTCCGTCCCGCGAGCCGCACCCTCCGGCTTCAGGTACTCCCACATCCCTTCGCGGCCGCCCTCGCGGCCGAACCCGGACTCCCGGTAGCCGCCGAACCCCGACGCGGCGTCGAAGAGGTTCGTGCAGTTGACCCATACGGTCCCCGCCTTGACCGCCGGGGCCACGTCCAGCGCGAGGCTCAGGTCCTCGGTCCAGATGCTGGCGGCCAGACCGTAGCGGGTGTCGTTGGCCAGCGCCACCGCCTCGGCGGGGGTGCGGAAGGTGAGGCTCACGAGGACGGGGCCGAAGATCTCCTCGGTCACGATGGAACTCGATACCGGGGCCCCGGTGCACAGCGTAGGGGGCAGGAAGAACCCGTCCTGCGGGACCGGCCGGGCCGGCTGCCAGATCGCCGCCCCGTCGGCTGCGCCCGCCTCCAGATAATCTTGCACGCGGTCCAGCTGGGAGCGGTCCACCAGCGCGCCCATGTCGATCGCCTTGTCGAGCGGGTGCCCTACCCGGATCCGTTCCATTCTGTTGCGGAGCAGGTCGTGCACCTCCTCTTCCACACTCTCCTGCACCAGGAGCCGCGAGCCGGCGCAGCAGACCTGTCCCTGGTTGAACCAGACCCCGTCCACGACGCCTTCGACGGCCGCGTCCAGATCCGCGCTCTCGAAGACCACGAAGGGGGACTTGCCGCCCAGTTCGAGCGACAGGTGCTTCCCCGTCCCCGCGGTGACGCGCCGGATCTCCCGTCCCACCTCGGTGGACCCGGTGAAGGCGACCTTGTCGACGCCGGAGTGCCGCACCAGCGCCGCGCCGGTCTCCCCGTCGCCCGTCACGATGTTCAGCACGCCGGGGGGTAGACCGGTTTCGTGCGCCACCTCGGCGAAGAGCAGCGCCGTCAGGGGCGTGTACTCCGCCGGCTTGAGGACGACCGTGTTCCCGGCGGCGAGGGCGGGCGCCACCTTCCAGGCCAGCATGAGCAGGGGGAAGTTCCACGGAATGACCTGCCCGACAACCCCCACGGGCTCGTAGCCCGGAAACTCGCCGGGTAGCAGTTGGGCCCAGCCCGCGTGGTGGTAGAAGTGGCGGGCGGCGAGCGGAATGTCCAGGTCGCGCGATTCGCGCACCGGCTTGCCGTTGTCGAGCGACTCGACGACCGAGAAGAGCCGCGACCGCTTGTGAAGCTGCCGTGCCAGCCGGTAGAGATGACGGGCACGCCCGTGGCCGCCGATCTCCCGCCACCCTCCGAGCGCCGCCCGCGCCGCCCGGACCGCCTGGTCCACATCGGCCCCCGTGCCGTAGCGGAAGTTGGCCAGAAGGCGGCCGTCGGCGGGACAGCGGGTCCGCCTGAGAAGACCTTCGCCGCCGGTCCAGCCGCCACCGATGAAGTGGCCGAAGGTGCGCTCGCCGTCGTTCAACCACTCCAAGGCGAAGCGGTCGCTCTCGGGCGCGGGTCCGTAGCCGGGGCTGCGGAAGGCGTCGCGGACGCCGGACCCGGGGGCTCCGGCAGCGCCGCTCACGCTTGGAGCGGGCGGGAGGGGAAGAGCCGCCTCCGCCCGGGGTTTCGCGGGGTGTTCATCCCAGGGGATGCCGGTGGAACGCCGAGTAGCGCCCGGTGACGTGGTGCTCGAGCTGGCGCTCGATGTCCGCCAGGAGCGAGCTGGCACCGATCCGGAAGAGGCCCGGGTCCAGCCAGGGGTCACCGAGTTCCTCCTTCACGAGGATGAGCCAGGATAGGGCGTCGCGTGCGGTCCTGAGACCGCCGGCGGCCTTGAGGCCCACCCGGATTCCCGTGGCCAGGTGGAATTCACGGATCGCGCGGGCCATCACGATGCCGGTGGGTAGGGTCGCGTTCACCGTCTCCTTGCCGGTGGAGGTCTTCACGAAGTCCGCTCCCGCCATCATGGCCACGGTGGCGGCCCGTCTGACGTTCGCCAGCGTCCCCAGCTCTCCGACTCCCAGGATGACCTTCATGTGGGCGTCCCCGCAGGCCTCGCGAAAGCCGGCCACCTCGTCGTACAGCCGCTCCCAGCCGCCCCTGAGCACCGATCCGCGGGTGATCACCACGTCCACCTCCTCCGCGCCCGCGGCCACCGAGTCGCGGATCTCGGCGAGCCGGGTGGACATCGGTGACAACCCCGCCGGGAAACCGGTCGACACGGCGGCCACGGGGATGCCGCTGCCGCGCAGGGCCCGGCGGGCGGCGGGGACCAGGCGGTGGTACACGCATACGGCGGCGGCGGTCACCTCGGAGGGGTCGACTGCCAACGCCGCCAGGATGTCCCCCCGCACCGGGCGCCTGGCCTTGCCGCAGAGGCGCCGCACCCGTCCCTCCGTGTCGTCTCCGGCCAGGGTGGTCAGGTCGACCAGGGTGACCGCGCGGAGCAGCCACCCGGCCTGCCACTCCCGCTTGACGGACCGGCGGGTGGTGAGCGTTGCCGCACGATGGTCGGCGGCGGCCCGGTTGACCCGTGCGCCGCGCACGGCGTCCAGGTCCGGGGGCATGCCCGGGTTGCGCAGGCTCGGGGCCGTTGCGGCGCTCCCGGTGACGGGGGGGTGGCCGGCCGAGGTCGTCGAAGAACGGATCACGGGCTTTGCGGCTCCGTATCGAGGTGGCGAGGTCCGGGATCGACAGTCAAGATAATGCGTCCGGGCCGGAAGATCGAAGCTGGAGGAATGCTGCATTGCCGAATCGGCAGAGCCGGATCGCAGGACTGATCACCCGGGTGGTGGGCACCGCCGCGGGTCTCTTCTACAGGGTGGACCACCACGGTCCCCCCCTGCCGGGAGGCCCGCTGCTCGTGGCGGCCAATCATCCCAACAGCCTCCTCGACCCTCTCCTCATCTTCCTGTGCAGCGAGCGCATGCCCCGACCGCTGGCGCGGGCGCCGCTCTTCGACCGGCTCCTTCTGGGACCTGTGCTGCGGGCCCTGGGCGGCATCCCCGTCTATCGCAGACAGGACGATCCGGCGGCGATGCACCGCAACGAGGACATGTTCCGCGCCGCGGTGAGAGTGCTCCACGGAGGAGGGGCGATCCAGATCTACCCGGAGGGCCGGAGCCATTCGGAGGCCCATCTGGTCGAGTTCCGTACCGGGGCCGCGCGCATCGCATTGCAGGCGGAGGCGGAGGCGGGGTGGCGGCTGGGCCTCTCGATCGTGCCGGTCGGAATCACGTACTCGCGCAAGGAACGGGCCCGGACCGCGGTTGCCGTGCGCTTCGGGGGTGCATTCGGATGCGCCGGTCTGAAGGAGGCGTACGAAGCGGATCCGGTTGCGGCGGCACGGACACTGACCAGGCGGATCGAGGCGGGAATTCGCGCCCGGACCCTCAACTTCGTGCACCACGAGGACCGGGAACTGGTGGAGGTGGCGGAACAGCTCTACGTGCGGGAATCAAGCTGGGTCCCGTGGCGCTCCCGGGAAGCCCTGGGAACCCGCTTTCCCCGCCTGCAGCGCTTCGCCGCCGGGCTGGAGTGGATCCGCCGCGAAGCGCCCGAGGAGCACCGCGAACTCCGGCACAAGGTGGAGCGCTACGCAGCCATGAATGCGCGGGTCGGGGCGGGGGAGGGGGACGTGCCGCTCCGGTTCGGCCTCGTGCCGGTGGCGCGTTACATCGCCGTGCGGGGTACGCTCCTGCTGCTGGGCCTTCCCTTGGCGGTGGCCGGCATGCTGCTATGGGTGCCTGTCACGCGGCTGGCCGGCTTCGCCGTGCGGCGTCTGCGGCCTGACTCCGAGGTTACGGCCACCTACAAGCTCGCGGCGCTCGTGGGTGGGGTGATCGCGGCCTGGGTGCTGTGGGCGTTTGCGGGGTATGTCGCGGGTGGGGTGCGGGCCGCCCTCGGCACCGCGTTGCTCGCCCCTCTTTGCGGCTACGTGGCCCTCCTGTGGATGGACCTGGCCAGGGAGGTGAATGAGGACACGATCCTGTTCCTCAAGCTGCAGGGGCGGCCCGATGTCCGCTTGCGCTTCGCCCGGATGCGCCGGGATCTGGCCGAGACCTTCCGGCGGTTGGAGCGGCGGTGGGAGGCCGATTTGCCCTCACGGGAAGATCGTGGCAACGTTTCGGCCCCGGAAGGTGCCGATGGGGAGTGATTGCCCGGGAACGGCGAGCCTGCACGCAAGCGGCGGGCCCGGCGGGGCCGTCGCGACTCGGGTGGCCGCGGGGGCGGATCGGGACTGGTGTTCCGTCTGGTCTTCAAAACCAGTGCGCCCGGCTA
>JAPPGI010000124.1 GCA_028874985.1 Gemmatimonadota bacterium
AACCGGGACATTTTCCATGCCGATAACCGGGACATTTTACGTGCCGATTGACAGCCACTTACGACCGCACCGCAGCGCGAAAAAGACATGCAGGGTCAATTCACAGTTCCGGCGCTCGACGATTCACACAACCGGCGCAAGCACATCGGCGGGCACGGCGGCGTCTATGCGGCGGCCCGCTGGCCGGTCGCTGGCGATCCGTTCGCGGTAGGTGCCACGCGGTAGACCGAGCGTCTTGCCGGATCGCGCCAACCGATGGACGGCACTCGACTTACGACCGTACCTGAGCGCACAATCGACATGGGAGTCCGATGCGCACTTCGCGCCCACGGCGGTGCGCGCCGGACCTCCCGTTCATCCGGTGGCGCGGCAAAACCTTGGGGCTCCGCCGTCGGGTCGCCCGTGGCGTACCCAGCGGGCTGGGGCCGTGGCTGGGCGACCCCCCAGTCCGAGGGCCTGGTACGGGTTCGGGGCGAGGTGGAAATTCCCACTTCGCCCCTACCCTCCCGGGGTCGCTCCAGCACCAACAATTCCTAGCGGGAAGGCCGTCCGAACGCCGCTTCGGGACACGGCGGAGCAACCCGATCCTTCTCCGGCTGTGCCGCCGTTGCCCAAACTGCCCGTGCCGCTCTCCTGCCAGCGTCCGCCTGCGTGGTGGCTGGCTCCGGCCACCCACGGCGGTCTTGGCCCCGACACCGCGATCCGCGTCGCCCCTACGCAGCGCTCCCCGTCCGGGTTTCACCGCCCGTCCAAGGAGACCGCCGGTTCGAGGCGGCCGTCCGACTTGCCGAGAGTCGGGATGCCCCCGCCGTGAGCGTCCTCCGGCCTTCCTGCAAAGGACTGATGGACCCGTAGCGACCCGCCGCCGCGGGATGAAATGCACATCCCAACCACCGCAGATGCCACAACAGGCATCGAAAAAGGTGGGTACTACGGGCACGGCCTCCGTTTCCGGCACGGCACCGCCGCCCCGGAGGCCGTGGCGCAACCGCAAGCCGGACAACGACATTGCGCGATCCCAGTCGTGCACGTCCGAACGGCGATTCCATGCACATGCTAATCCGTTTCACATGTGCGGCTCCATCCGGGCACGACTTCGCCGTTTCGGGACTTCGAGTAGCCTCCCGCGCCGTTCTCAAGCGTCGTCCCGGAAAGAACGGCTCAACCATCGCTCGCGACTCGAAGATCGGCTGCTTCTCCAGCGGTGACCGTGATGTCGAATTCGATGTCGTGGCCGCACATCTTCCCCTTGTAGCCTCCCGTCGCCTTGGGGTTCTCGGGATCCGACAAATCGACTGTCGCATCGAGCGGCAGGTTCATGGCGCATTCCCCCGACCGGTCCTCCAGTTGCCATTTGACCTTCCCTTCGATACCACCGCCCAAGACGACCGTCTCGAACGCGATGATATCGAAGGACATCCCGGTGCTCATGCTCGGGTCGCCGTCCACCGTGAACGCCAGTCCGTCGCCCGACACCTTGCAACCGGCTGGCGTGACCACCGCATTCAGCGCCAACTTGAGCGTGTCCCCGGCCTGCCTGGCGCTGGCCGTTCCGACCACTTTGCTTCGCCCACCGTGCGGGCAGGCGACCATGGTATCCACGGAGCCGGGATCCACATCGTCATCGGGGAGGAGCTCTAAACCCACCGCAATCGCCTTGAACAGGGCCAGGGCTTCGGCCTCGGTCAGCGTGTCCGGCGGGTCCACCGGATCCTCGCACCCCGCCAGCACGACGGCGAGCACGAGTCCGGAGAGTGCGAGACGGGTTCTGCCTGACATTCGGTTCTGTCTTTCTGCCGGGCCATCCCCGGCGGCTTGAGGCGTCATTCCGTGGGACCGGGCAGCATCCAACGGCCCAAGGGGTTTTCCGCTCATGATACCGTTCGAGGCCCCGCATGTTCCCGTCGCCCGCGATCCGTGCGGGCCTCCTGGAGACGAAGGTGCGGAAAGAGAGACACACACACTGGCGGGGAAGCCTTCTCCCCGCGATACTTCGTTCGTGCAGATCGTGCAGTCCATCAATCGAGAGGAATCGAATGATGGCACGCACGAAACGAAGTCGGCGCTCGTACGGCGCCGGCGAATGGGGCCGGAACCGGGTCAGGATCTTCCCGGACCCGAAGACCGGCATGTTCCAGATCGAGTGGCGAGAGAACGGGCGCAGGCTCACCCGGTCCCTCAAGCACCGTGACTGGCGGAGAGCGAAGCGGAAGGCGGACGAATTCGCCGCCGGGTTCGCCGGACCGGAGATCGGAGGCGGCGCGGAAACCAAGCCCGAGCCGCTCACTCTGGAGCGGCTCTTTTCCGTGAAACTCGGGGGTGGGGCGACACCGGATTGTGGGAGTTCGCGGGCAGCGGCGAGCGCTTCGGAGCGGCAGCGGCGTAAGAGCCGAAACGGTGTGGGGCGACTCTGCCGGAACCTCAGGCGGCCTGGTCCTTGATTTCGAGTTCGACGCCCATCTTCCTGAGCTGGTTGACCAGATGTCGCTTCCGCCGCTCCTTGTCGTGGCGCTCGAAGTGGTCCGGGCCGAGATCCTCGTGGAGGGAACCGGTTGTGAACATGTGCCAGATCGCGACCAGGATCGCGTGCTGGACGGCTACGACCGCCTTCTTCGGCCCGCCCCGCGCCCTCCTGCGGTAGTACAGCGCCCGGTAGTAACTCCCCTTCGTCCGCGCCGCCCCCCAGGCCACCTGCGACAAAGCGTCCCTCAGCCATACGTTGCCCTTTCCGATGGATGCGGACTTGCGCTTTCCGGCGCTCTCGTGGTTACCCGGGCAGACCCGGGCCCAGGACGCGAAGTGCGCGGCGGTCGGAAACTTCGACACGTCATCGCCGATCTCCCCCAGGATCGCCTCGGCCGACCTCCGTTGGACCCCTAGAATGCTCTGGAGAAGGTCGAGGGCCGATCCGAAAGGGCCGGAGGTCTCCGCGAAGATCCGCACCTCGATCCTTTCGACCTGGCGCGTCAGCTCGTCGATCAGCTCCAGATGCCGGCGACGCACGAAGCGGTGGTGGTCCCGCATCAGCCCGGGCACGGCCTCGGCAAGCTCCCTGCGCTTTCCCCGCAGGGTCCCCTTCGCCAGACCGGCCAGGACCTGCGGGTCGTCCTCCCCCGCGATCATGGCGTCCAGGATCGCCCGGCCGGTCACCCCCATGACGTCCGACACCACCGAGCCCAGCTTGACGTTCGCCAACTCCAGGATTTTGCTCACCCGGTTGACCTGCGAACTCCGCTCCCGCACCAGCGTCTTGTGCAGGCGGGTAAGATCGCGCAGATCGCGAATCTCCGATGACGGCACGAAGCTCCCCTTGAGCAACCCGCACTCGAGAAGCTGCGCCAGCCACTCGCAGTCCCTCACGTCCGTCTTGCGGCCCGGAACCTGCTTGACGTGCCGCGCGTTGACCAGCAGAAGCCTGAAGTCGTCCTCCAGCACCGCCCACACCGGGCGCCAGTACACGCCCGAGGACTCCATCGCCGCATCGGTCACGCCGTGCGAGGCCAGCCACCCGCGCAGGGCCTCCAGACCCTTCATCGTCGTCGTGAAGGTCCGCGTCTCCCTCAGTCGCTTCTTCGCCCGGGCGGACCGGGGGCGGTGGCGCTGTACGAGGAGATGATGCGGCGTCATCCGGAGCTGCCCCCCGGGGTCAGGCGCACGCTCGAGCGGCGGGTGCGGTTCTGGAAGGCCAGGCACGGGTGGGCGCTGGGCGGGGTGCCGAAGGAGCACCGGACGGACAGCCCTGTCGGCGGCGTTCAGGAACCCGAAGCGCGAGGCGAGGGAGGATCTGACGGCACGGTATGAGGCGCTGCTGGACGACTACGGGATGGAGGGGAGCCGCAACAGCCGGGGCCGGGCGCACGAGAACGGTGCGATCGAGGGCCCGCACGGGCACCTGAAGCGGGCGGTCGAGGATGCGCTGCTGCTGAGGGGTTCGCGGGACTTCGAGACGGTCGAGGCGTACCGGGCGTTCCTGGCCGGTGTGGTGAGCCGCCGCAACGCCCGCAACCGGGAGCGGATCGACGCGGAGCGGGCGGTGCTGGGGGCGCTGCCGCTTCGGCGCAGCGACGGCTTCGAGGAGACGCTGGTGCGGGTGACGAGCACGGGCGGCTTCTCGCTGCGGCGGGTCTTCTACACGGTGCCCTCGCGTCTGGTGGGACACCGGCTGCGGGTGCGGCTGTACGACGACCGCCTAGAGCTAGTAGCGGTGGCTGTGGCGCTCACCGGCTGCGCCACCATGTCCGGGTGGTCTACGGAGCGTTTTTTTGTCCATTACTGTGTTTGTGAGCGATGGCCATGATGAATTTGGAACGTCACTTCTATTTGGGATCAAGAGAGGACGGCGGCCATGGGAATCAGGGGTAGCCAAAACGGACGCGGTAGTGGTTCATGCGCGTGCGCATCGTGAAGAACCCGTACTCCGGTGCGTTTGCTGTCACTCCTTGTCACTCAGTCACCCCCCGTCCCGCACCGGCCAGTGATCGGGGAAACACCACCAGCGTTTCGAAGCCCCTTTGTATTTGGATGTCTTGGTCGGGGGTGAAAAGCCGAGATGCTGTAGCGCGGTCTTGACGGTGACTTGGGGGGCGGTGGTGTATTGGATGCGGTCGGGTGCCGGGGTGTTGGAGTCTTGGCCGCCCGGATCGAGCATTTCGTTGATGCCGGCGATCGCTTCCGCCAGAATGAAGGGTGAGGGTTGACGGGACGCGAGCCACTTCTCGAGCGCGTCTTCAACGACCGTGTTGCGGTGCCGGAACTGTTCGTTGACGGGGGCGGCGAGGGCTTCGAGATCTGAGGTGAGCCAGGCTTTTTCGCCCTCGTCGACTCGGTGATTATGCCCTTGCGTCAAGGGGATCATGGGGTTACCTTTCATTATGGGAGTCCGTAACCTCTTGTCCGTTATGCTCTTGAAGAACCTGATCGAGTTCTTTCATGGCCCGCTTTCCGAAGATTCGGGTCATGATCTCCCGGTCGGTCTTCTCCGCGATGTTCTTCGGGAGCCTGCGGCGCTGCTTGGAAGGTGGGTCAGCCATGAAGGACCTCAATCTGTTGGCCGTGATGGACCGGTATCATTCCGACGAGAAGTGGGGACCTCGAATAATGGCTGATTCGCGGGAATCGAGGCACTTGCAACGCCAAG
>JAPPGI010000087.1 GCA_028874985.1 Gemmatimonadota bacterium
GGGGCGGATCGGGACTGGTGTTCCGTCTGGTCTTCAAAACCAGTGCGCCCGGCTAGAACCCGGGTGGGTGGGTTCGATTCCCACACGCCCCCGCCATCCGTGGCGCAAAGTGCCACCCTCGATTCACTTCACTTCACTCACTCACTCGGTTCCATGGTATGCACGGGCTCCCCGATTCCTTACGGTACCTCCAGCGCCCTCTATCATCTATCTCCTTGTTCGTGAGCTCGGCGAACCAGCGTTCGGTCTGTGGAAGAGGAGAGGGAGGGGCATTATCTTCCGTCTCCCTATATGGGGCCCGTGGACAGAATCCCCACGGTATTCGACCGGCGATGCAACTATGTTGTCGGAAGGATACAATGACATGACAGGAGAAACCCTGAACAGCGTCCCCTTCACCCCACACGTCCGTTCGGCTCGTGCCCGCCCCATACACAAGCCCCCGGTCCTTCGCCACATGACAAAGCTGGCGGTCGCCATCGGCGCGATCGGCCTCGTCGGCTGCGAGGATCCGGAGTTGGAGCGCGGCATCGTGGTTGGGAAGATCGACTTCGACGATCCCACCCGGCGGTTGCCACAGATCCCCGATACGGCAACCGTCGGGATCCCCGTGGAGATTGCGGTTTCGACCGGGGGCAGCGGCTGCTATGAGTATGCGTGGACCGCGGGAGGGGTCGATCGTCGCTCGGCTACGGTAATCCCATGGACACTTTCATTGTCGGCGGTTGCCCGACCGGTCGCGAGTTCGTGGAACACAGGACAACGAGGGGCTTCGAGGAGCCGGGGACTGCGGAGATCACGCTCCAATACAGTGAGGGTGGGTGGTTTCGCGCGAGGATCACGGGGGGGATCGGCGCAAGGTGTACGCGGTGGCGGTTTTGCCCGCCGGCTAGCCACTCCGGTGTGAACGGGAGTTGCCCATGACCGGCACCGCCGTGCTGATCGCCGCCCTGCAGCAGGCCACCCTGTCGGGCGTGGTCCGCGACAGCGTGGATCTCGAGCCCGTCGCGTACGCCCGGGTCACGGTCACTGCCAGCGGCAGCGAGGCGGTGGCCGCGGCGGGAGTGTCGGACCGGTATGGGGCGTTCGTGGTGCCGGGGGCGCCGGTGGAAGGGGCGGTTCGCGTCGAGGTGGCGGCGTTCGGCTATGCGCTGTGGACCCTGACCTACGAGGCTCTGCCAACGGATCCCGTCCGGGTGTTGCTCAGTCCGGCCCCGATTGCCCTGGAGGGTCTCGAGGTGAGCGTGCCCGGCCGCGCCGGGGATCCGATTTCCCGGTCCCGGGACGCCTTCGTCATCGATTCCGTGCTGCTCAGGACCCTTCCCACGATCCTGGAGACGGACGTTCTGCGGGCGACCGCGGTCTCCCCGTCCGCCTCCGCGCCCTCCGACTACACGTCGGTCCCGTTCATTCGCGGCGGTACCAGCGACGGGACGCCGGTGCTGCTCGACGGCGTCCGGCTCTTCAACGCCTTCCACCTGGGGGGATTCCTCTCCGCCATCAACGCCGAGGTGGTCGAGCGCGCGACGATACTCGCGGGTTCGGGCGGCGACGGGATGGCTATCGGGTCGCTCTCGGGCGCCATCGACATCGCCACGCGTGACGGCGCCCGTGACGAGATGCGGATGGCGGGCTCCCTGGGGCTCGCATCGTCCCGGCTGTCGGTGGAGGGACCGATGGGGAACAGCGTGTCGTACCTCCTGGACGGCCGGCGCACCTACATCGACGGCTTCACTCTGGCGCTCAAGAGATTGGGGGTCATTTCGGATCACCTTCCCTATTTCTTCCAGGATCTACATGCGAAGGTGACGGCCGACCTGGGGGGCGTTCGCCGCCTCTCGTTCAGCGGCTACCGCAATTCCGAGTCCCTGCGGGTGCACGACTCCGAGGAGACCAACCCGCTCGATCTGTCGTGGGGCAACACCGCGCTCTCGGTTCACTACCGTGACAAGCTCGGGGACAACGGCATCGTCGACGCGAACCTGGGGCACAGCCGCTTCACGAGCGACCTCTTTGCGCTGGGAAGCGGGTCCACCGACACCCTGCTCTTCGGCGACGGCATCATGAGCGAGGTCCGTGCCGACCTGCGGGTCACCTGGCGCACCGCACGGGCCACGATCACAAGCGGCGCACAGGCGACCGCGTTCCTCGGCGATCACGACTACGACCATACCGACGAATTCGACTCGGACGAAGGCTTCTTCTTTTCACCGCTGACCCTCAGGGAGACCAGCTGGCGATTGGCCGCGTATTCGATCGTGGAGGTTTCGCTGCAACGAGGGTTTTCGACCAGGGCAGGGCTGCGGATCGACCACTTCCGGCGGCTGGCGACCACCCTCGCGCCCTTCGCGGAGCTGAGCTACGCGGGCTCGTGGTGGGACGCGCGCATTTCGGCGTCGCGTTCCCACCAGGCGCTTGCGTCGGTGCGCGACGAGGAGGCGCTGGGGGCGAGCTTCCTAGCGTACGACCTGCTGGTTCCCGTGAGCAAAGCCCCGGTGCCGCGCAACACGGAGGTCGTCGTCGGATGGGAGGGTTCCCGGGCGGGGGTCCGCGTCCGCGTGGACGCCTATGCTCGTGTGTTGGACAATCTCAGGCTGCCCGAGCTCGGAGCCAGGCCGGCCAACGGCGCCGCGTTGGGCGATCCGTCGCTGTGGCTCGTTTCCAGCGGCTCGGCGAAGGGGGTCGAGACCTCGTGGAGCTGGATCATGCGCGCGGGATTCTCGGTGCTGGGGAGCTACCGCTGGGCCCGGGTATCGCGGACCGTGGGTTCGGCAACCTTCAAGCCGCGATTTCACCGGAACCACGAATTCGAAATGGGGACCTCCTACGCGCGCGGCGCTTCGTCGTGGTCAGCACGTGTGTCATTGCGCTCGGGTCAGCCGACCACGCCGGTGTTGGGTGTCATGCCCATTGAGGTCCACGGAGGTGGATACACCCGGCTGGTGCCGCTCGGGGGGGAGTACAACTCCGGAACCCTGCCCCGCTACGCACGGATCGATGCGGGCTGGCGCCGGGAGAGCCGGGTGTCGTGGTTTGGCGGCGGGTCGGTGGTCCCCTATGTGTCGGTCGCCAACCTCTTAAGCCTTCCGAATGTGGTCGGCGGGTACGTGGAACGTCGCGCCAGCGGAGAGATCAAGCGTGTCTACCTGCCGCAGCTACCCATGATTCCGTTCTTCGGCGTGGAGTTCAGGTTTTGAGTGCGCGCCCGGCGTTCCGGTTCGCGGCGGCACTGGCCGCGGTGGCGGCGTCCCCGGCGTGCGACCTCGTACGCCCCCTGGAAGTCGATCCGGACGTGGCCTCCGTCGCGATCCTGCTGGTGGCGGGCGAACGGGAGGCCCGCCTGATCGCCGTCCACCCCCATCGCCAACCGGGCGAGGCCGCTCCCACGCTCACCGCGACGCTCAAGGGTCAGGGGTGGACAGCCGTGTTCTCCCAAGCCCCGGAACTGCAAACGTGCACGCGCACGTATGCCCACGACTGGCCGGGTCCGGCGAGGTGCCTGCACGCGGTGCTTCCGCAGGAGATCCGGGGGGGCGAGAAATACGAGATCGAGGGGACGGCACCGCTCGGCGCGTTCAGCGGCGAAGTCGTGCTGCCCGCAGCACCGGTCCTGATCGAACCGGAGGACGGTCTCCACCTCCCCATGCCGGCCGAAGACGAGGACCTTCTGATCCCGGTGCGGTACCGGACCGGCACCGATGTCGGCACGCTGCTGGCCCATTTGGTCGTCCTGGAAATGGAAGAGGATGGCACGGAGACGGAAATCGATCTGTGTTGCATCCCGTTGGAACCGCTCGAGGGGCGGACGAGGTTAGTCATCAGCTCCGACGTAAGACCGCTGCTCCTTTCACTGCGGATGCGGATTCTGGGAATCGGTTGGAACTACACCAACGTCCTGGAGAACGAGGGCATCTTTCCGCTGCCGAGGCCGTGGCCGAGCTTCGGGATCGAGGCGGAGGGGGAGGGCGTGTTACGGCTACTTCGACGGGGTCGTTCCGTCGCGGGTGTCGAGGGTGTGGGTCAGATGAACGGCGCACCAGCCCTCCGGGGACCAGGGCGGCTGCCCGCGGTTGGATGGGCCATGGCCACCGTCGGTATCGCCTGTGGTGGCGGCACGGCGCCGGGCCATGTGTCCATTCCCGATCGCAATCTCCGGGCCTTGATCGAGAGCCATCTCGGCAAAGCCGCCGGCTCGCCGATTCACGAGCAGGAAATGCTGACCCTGCGAGCCCTCGTTGCAACACCCGGCAGCTATGAGCGTGGGGGAATCGCCGACCTCGAAGGTCTCCAGTACGCTACGAATCTCGAAGAGCTGGATGTCTCGGCCGAGCGCTGGGACTCGGCCGCCAAACGATGGCACAACCTCAACGACCTGTCGGACCTCTCGCCGCTGGCGGGCCTGACCAGGCTCGAAACCCTCGATCTTTCCGGTGGCAACAGCAGGATCACCGACATTTCTCCACTGTCGGGGTTGACCGGTCTGCGCCGGCTGGATCTGTGGAACGCCTGGATAACGGACCTTGAACCTCTCGCCGGCATTCGCGAGCTGGAGTTTCTCGACCTGACGAGCAACAACCGATTGTCGGACCTCTCGCCGCTCTCGGGCCTGACCGGGCTGAGAGACCTCCGCCTTTCCCACAATGCCATCGCCGACATCACACCACTTGCGAACCTGACCGGCCTCGTGCGCCTGAACGTCTCCCATAACCGAATCGGCGATCTCACTCCGCTGGCAAACCTCACTGGTCTTGAGATTCTGAGCGTGGACGGCGCCGACCTCTCCGACCTTGAGCCGCTCGCCGCCCTCGGCGGCCTGGTCCACCTGAGCGCCGGCTCCTGTACGCGATGGCTGCCGAAGCGGTCCCGATGCGGCGCGCCACCCGACCTGACCTCATTGTCGGGATTGAAGGATCTGCGAACACTGTTGTTGCACGACAACAACATAACCGACCCCGCGCCGCTGGCGAACCTGCCGGATCTGGACGCGTTGTCCTTGCACGACAACAACATATCCGACCTGGTGCCCCTGTTGTCGCTGACGCGGCTTCGCTACCTGAATCTCTCCAGCAACGGGATTTTCGACGGGTTCTTCCCCTTTTCTGGTGGGTAGCAGGTCATGCGCGTAGGCCATCGGGGT
>JAPPGI010000054.1 GCA_028874985.1 Gemmatimonadota bacterium
CCGCCAGGGCTTCCCGTGTTGCTGCGCTTTCCATCTTCCATGCATGCCGACGCCACTACCCCGGCGGGAACCGGCCGGTGCGCTCGTCGCTCTCTTCCCGGCCGGTCGTCGGCCTTCCCCTTATCACAGGAGGGTCGGCTCCCGCATCATGCGTTTCGAGGCCTGCTCGGCGTTCACTCGCGTTCCGGCCTGCATGGTCGCTGAGCCGCCCAAGGCGGCCCTTCTACCAGAGTGCTTCAGCCCATGTCGTTACCTCCATGAACCGCCCTGGCCGCTACCAGCCGGAGCGACAGTTGCCGGGTGGGATTCGCACCCACCAGGAAAGCGCGCCTTTCCACGGCGCACTGTGACACGACACTAGGCAGTCCGTGGATAACGTTCATGGCCACGCCGGCTGGGGCGGCCACCGCGCGGTGCCGAAACAGGGGCGGAGTTTCACGGAAAAGCCCCGGCGAGCACCGAGAGCGGCGAGGCGCCTGGCTCGCAGGGCACCTTCGAGCGTCGCGCCCTACTTCGTTACGAACATCCTTCGCACGGCGGGCCCCCGGTCGTCAACCCGCATCTGAACGAAATAGACGCCGGAAGCAACCTGTTTGCCGTGCCGGTCGCGGCCGTCCCAATAGGCTTCGTAGCGGCCGGGGGACGTGTACCCGAGTTGGAGCAGAGGCAGTCCTTCTCCACCGGGGTGTCTGAGCGCCACGGGGGCGGCGACGAACTGCGTGAGGATATTGTAGATCCGAATCGAGACCGTGACCGGCTTCCCCTCCTCGAAGAGCTCATCCTCCAACTCGAAGGGGATCCGCGTATCGGGGTTGAAGGGATTCGGATAGTTCTGTTCCAACTTGAAGCCGAGCCCACGTTCACCCGTGGGCGGAGGCGGCTCCTGGGCGGTCACCGAGGTGAGGCCCGTGGAACAGAAGAGGGCTATGACGCAAAGCGCGCGTCTCACGATATGTCCTGCTTTCGGGTCAGTAGCGTTCGTACGTTCGCCCCTCCCAGGGACTGGATCCGGCAACGGGAGGAAAGTGCCGCCCGACAGGCGAACTCCCCCCCCACCATGGATGCCATGGACCCGTAGGTTCGTTTTGCTGGTGGGAATATCATACCCCTTACGAACACAAAAGGTCAAGTGGTTCCTGGCGGCAGGCGTCGCGGAGGTCGCTCTCAGGGGACCGTGGAGGACACCCGGCGGCCGGTCTCCAGTCTCGTGGTGACACCAGCCCCATCCAGGTATCGGAGTATCGGAATCAGGTGTTTACGTGTCACCGGAAGCACCTTGCGAAAGTCGGCGGGGCCGAGTCCCGCCTGACCACCGAGCACTTCGACCACCCGGCCGGCTGCCCGATTCAGCGCCGCCGTCGTGACCCAGAACGTGTCGGCAAGAAGCCGGACCTCCCCCCTGGCGGCAAGGAACGCGACAACGGCACCCGTTCTCGGGTGACCGGACAACCGGTCGCGCAGCTCGTCGGTGGTAAGGCCCTCCAGGTCCGCCTTCCCGAGGATCCCTGCGAGACGCCGTGCCAGCTCCTCCTCGTCCGGCGAAAGTGCCGCCCGGAAACCCGGGAGCCGTGCAACCGTCTCCTCGATCACCAGCCTGTCCCGCCCGGCCAGTCGGGCCACCAGACCGTTCGCGAGCGCCGGATGGGCGCGCGAGGGCAGCGCCGAGCGAAGATCGGACAGGGGAGCGCCGGCTTCCAGCCAGTGCCGCCGGTGGTGGCCGCGAACCGTCGCGAGGATCCGGCCTTCGCCCTCGACCACGATCCGCGTGTCGAAGAGCAGGCCGGCCACGCGCCGGAATTCGCCGTCGAGCACATCGGTCGCGCCCCCGGTCCAGCCCGCGCACACCCCCAGATCGCGCTGGTGGAGCCCCTGCCAGCCCGCCAGCGCCACCGCGCCCCGCACGGCGCGGATTCCGCCCCGGGACAGTTCCTCGAGAGCGGTCCGCTCAAGCTCCGAGATCCGTTTGCGCTTGGGCGGAACCGGCTCCAGGACCGTGCCGCCCGCGATGGTCGTGACCGGAGAATAGGAGCGCAATACGAAGAGGTCCCCGCAACGGGCCACGACGGGCGCCTCCAGTCTAAACTGCGCCAGCGCTCCCCCGCCGGGCCGGATCTGTTCGGCCCCGAAGAGGGCCACCCGGCTCATCACTTCGACCGTGCCGAGGTGGACCCGCACTCTCTGACCCGCTTGCAGGCACCATCCGCTGTCCGCGAGCACGTGAAGCTCCACCGTCAGCATGAGGGACGGGGACCAGCTCCGGTCGGTGACGAGAACATCGCCCCGGGATACCATCCGGCGCCGCACCGCGGCTCCGGTCAGCGCGAGGGCTGTACGTTGCCCCGCAACTGCGCCATCGACCTGGGCACCGTGCACCTGGACCGCTCGGATTCTCGCCTCTTCCCCTTGCGGAAGGATCCGCACCGTCGAACCGCGCTCCATGCGTCCGGACCATAGCGTTCCCGTCACAACCGTCCCCGCTCCCTCCATGGCGAATACCCGGTCGACGGGCAGACGGGCCAGGTCGTCCAAGGCGCGTTCACGGGCCAGGCCGGCGGCGCCCGACAGGGCCTCCGCAAGTGCGGAGAGGCCCGCGCCGCTGCGTACCGAGACCGGGACGATTCCAGAGTCTTCGTAGGGTGTCCCGGCCAGAAGGTCCTGCACCTCCTCGGTCACGAGTTCCAGCCATTCGGCCTCGACCAGATCCACTTTGGTAATGGCCACGACGATCGCCGCGACCCCGAGAAGCTTCACGATCGCCAGGTGCTCGCGGGTCTGGGGCATCACGCTCTCGTCGGCCGCGACCACGAGAAGCACGATGTCCATCCCGGTCGCGCCGGCCACCATCGTGCGGACGAAGCCCTCGTGCCCCGGAACGTCCACGATCCCGAAGGAAACACCCGGTGCGGGTGCGTAGCGCGCGAAGCCGAGCTCGATGGTGATCCCGCGCCGTTTCTCCTCTGCAAGGCGGTCCGTGTCGATCCCGGTCAGGGCTCGTACCAGCGAGGTCTTGCCGTGATCGATGTGCCCCGCCGTGCCCAGGATGAGGCTAGTCCCCGCAGGGTTCTTCGGGTTGGGTGTCATCGGGAGGATCTAGAAAGCGGAAGGAACCGAGGCGGCGGCCACCCAGCATGTGAAAGGTGGTGAAATCGTCCAGCAGCGACAGGTGGGCGCGGGGCTTCAGGAGGCCGCGGGGAGCCTCACCCGCCAGAAGACTCGACAGCTGCGCCCGGGCCATCGGTCCGATCCGCCGGGAAGCTGCCGGCGCGGGGCACTCCGGTCCACGCAATCCTCCCGCCGCCACATCGAACCGTCCCATCTCACCCGCTTCCAACGCCCGGCCGCAAGCCGTGCACGAACCCAGCTCGGGACCGAAACCGAGGACCTGAACCATCCTCCAGCATAGCGCCAGCACCTCCCCCGTCGCGCCAACCGGGGAGCCCGTTTCGAGCCGGTCAAGCCCCGCCGCCAGGGAGTCGAAAAGTTCCGCGTTCGGTTCCTGGCCCGCGTGCCGAAGCACCAGTTCGGCGGCGACCGAGGCGCCAGCCAGCCGCCGGAAATCACCCGCCAGCCCCAATCGCGCCTTCGTCGGGGTGAACTCGTGCAGCAACTGCAATTCGCGGTTGTCACGCACGGTGATCACGGCCATCCCCTCCCCGAACGTCCCCGGAGCACCCCGACCCCTGGAGGCTGCGCGCCGAACACCCCTGGCCATCACGCTCAGCAGCCCGAGGTCCCGGGTGTAGAACCTCAACACGCGGCTGCTCTCCGAGTAGGGATGCGTGCGAAGCAAAATCGCCGCCGTGGCTATCGCGGGCACGGCCCGGCACCGCGGGACGATTCCGCGCTCAGTCTCGGCGACGGAGCGGCCTTCATCCTCCCAGTTCCCCCAGCAGGCGGGTTCTACGGTTCCTGTAGTCCTCCGCTTCGAGCCGGCCACCCGCCCAATCTTCGTCGAGCCGGGCAATCTCGAGCAGCACGCGTCGCCGGCGGCTGCTCGCGGGCCCCGCAACCGCGCTCCTAGATCGGGCGGCAACCAGCGCCCCCGCGCACGCGAGCAGGAGAGTCAGAAAAACAGCGGCAAGAGACAGCGATCCGAAGGGCAACCGGGTTGTGCCGGCGGTCACCGTGACGACCGAGGGCGCCATGTCGCGGCCCGCGAAGCGACGGTATCGGACTCCCTCCAGCTCGACTCCGTCGACAGCGGCAAGTCCGGCCACGGCAAGGTCGCCCGCCGGCTCCGTTATCAGCAGCTCCATGGAGCCGACGGCCACCTCCAGCGGGATGCTGAAGTCGTCCGTCGGAAGGGTGTAGCGCAACAGGTAGACGCTTTCACCCGGCGGGACCGGGGCCGTTACCCGGACGCGGCCGTCGCGAAAACTCGCCATCCCCGGGGACAGGTCGCTCCGACCTACACTCGGGTCCCGGGCCCCGTGCGGCAGGGCATGGGACCACGACGGGCGGACATCGCTCGGTACCAGGGTGGCCGACAGGCCGTTCAGCAGCTCGAAGAAGTCGACCACGGCCCATCCCTCGCCGGAATCGGACCTGGTCGCGATGACGTTGCGGACCCTTACCCGCGGCCCGGTCTCCGGTCCGGCGGGCAGCGCCGGGTAGGCTCGTATGACGTAGCTGTCGCCGGGTTCCGGCAGCCCGGTGACCGCCTGGCCGAAGTAGAGTATGTCCTGGTACCGGACCGTGGCGAAGAAGACATCGTCGTCCGTATCGGCGGGCAGCCCCAAATGGAAAAATCCCCCCTCCCCCAACGCCACGCTGTCGACCTCACCCGACCATTCCCCGGAAACACGGTGCAGGACCACGGTCCCGGTGTCCGCCGGACGGTCGGCGACCAGCACCCGGCCGGCGAGTACGAGCTTCTCTTCCTCCTGCAGCGTTCCGGTGCCGGAAGGGCCATCGGCCTCCATGCCGCGGACGGTCGGACCCCGGACCCAAAGGGCCGGAATCAACACCAGCAGCGTTCCGGCAACCCTCGGTAGACCGGCGGCCCGGCCCGCGGCGAACGACGGCGGGAGTTCGCCGGGCGTCGGCATGGGGACCGGCCTCCTGAGCGCTAGTACACCGGTTCAGAAGTTCGATGACGTATTGTCATGCCGCGTGGGGAAG
>JAPPGI010000055.1:0-2763 GCA_028874985.1 Gemmatimonadota bacterium
ACCCCGATGGCCTACGCGCATGACCTGCTACCCACCAGAAAAGGGGAAGAACCATTTTTTGGTGATTCAGCGACAGCGGCTTTGATTCCCCCAGCAAAGTTGTCTTTCACTGGAGTGATTTTCCATTGTGCCAAAAGGCTCATAGGAAAAATGAACAGGACGGCGAATACAAATATAATGCGTGACATGATTACTTCCTTTCACTGGAGGATGTGGGAGATATTCCCAATGATTTCTCAATACGAGATTGACAGCGTGCTACTGCTTGGATTCGACCTATGATAGATCGAAGGGTCTTATTGAGCCGTCGCTCGGTTTTGGAAAGCTCACCGTTTATGCAATCAGAATTGGTTGCATGTGTTTCCAAAAACTTTACACGGCGCTCAAGGTCTTCGAGCCTTTCAAGTAAATCATCTGACATGGCACAAACTTCTTTCTCACTAGAGAAAATGTCCAATAGAGTATTTCTCTGTTTAGGACGTGATGGGCGCGCGAGTAGCGCAGGACTGTCGCCGAGGGACATCGGCCGCGGAACGAAACTCCGCTCCAGCGCCGCCCGCGCATGCTGGATGCGTTGTCGAAATCACCGGACTGCGATGTACGCCACGTCGATCGCCGAGCGGCGCTCGGTCCAGAAAGCGATTTCGGTCCCATCCGGGGACCACGCGGGGTCCCGTGTCCCGTCACCGTTGTTCGTAAGTCGCTCCACGTCGCTTCCGTCCGCATTCATCACGTAGATCTCCCATGCATACCTCTCGCCCCGCTTGGCGTCGCGGGTGGACGCGAAAGCGATCCTAGACCCGTCCGGGGACCACGTGGGCGGCCAATCGCCGGCATCGTTGTTCGTCAGCCGCTCCGCGTCGCTCCCGTCCGCATTCATCACGTAGATCTCCGAACCGCCGTCGGTGTTGGACGTGAAAGCGATCCTGGCCCCGTCCGGGGACCACGCAGGCATCCCACTGCTGCCACTGTTGTTCGTCAGCCGCTCCACGTCGCTCCCGTCCGCATTCATCACGTAGATTTCCAGGTTGCCGTCGCGGTCGGACTCGAAAGCGATCCTAGCCCCGTCCGGGGACCACGCAGGCTCCCTATCGACCCCACTGTTGTTCGTCAGCCGCTCCGCGTCTCTTCCGTCCGCATTCACCACGTAGATCTCCAGGTTGCCGTCGCGGTTGGACGCGAAAGCGATCCTGGCCCCGTCCGGGGACCACGCGGGATCGACATCGCCGTCACCGTTGTTCGTCAGCCGCTCCCGGTCGCTTCCGTCCGAGTCGAACACGTAGATATCCCAGAAAGGGCCATCGCGAAGGGAACTGAAGGCGATCCTGGTCCCGTCCGGGCTCCACGTGGGCAACCAATCCATGCCCCAGCCCTGCTTCGGCAGCTGCCTGATGACCGGAGCCAACGTCACCATGAACTCCTGGTCTGCCGTGAGTCCCCCAGGATCATGGGCCGTCACCGTCACCGCGGCCTCTCCCCAGGCCAGCGCCGTCACGGTCAGCACGCTGCCCACCACCACCACCCCGGCCTCCTCGGGCGCCGAACTCTCCGCCTCGTACCGCAGGACATCCCCGTCGGGGTCCTCGAAGTGGCCCGCGAGATCCACCGTAAGCGAGTCCCCCACGAACACCTCGGCACCGGTGAGGTCGTCCGTCACGACGGGCGCGCGGTTCGCCACCGGGCTGTCTCCGCAGGCGGCGGCCACAAGCCCCGCGAGGGCGGCTGCCAGGACGAAACGGGCGGCTGCCCCTCGACAACGGCGCCCGGCGGAGCGGCGCGCGGCGGCCATGCGGCCGTGAGCACGAGCGGCGAGGATTCGCAGGTTCTTCATCGTCGGGTTCCCTTCGTTGGCGCGACACTCCCGTGCGCGGCGCAAGCCGCGATCCGATTTGTTCCTTCTACGATGGACGGTCGCCTGCGTTACGCCCGGATTCGATCTGTGCGCCGCGGGTCCGGGCAGAACGGCATCCCGCCTCACCGCCATGGCTGCGGGCAGCGCCGCCTCACGGGTGGGGTCGAACGCCAGCACCCGTTCGCACAGGGCCTCCGTGTGGCGCAGCGCCGTGTGCCAGAAGGCGGCGACGTCGCGGTCCAGCTCCACGAGAACGCACCGGTCCGCGAGACCCTCCATGACGGCCGTCAGGGAGATTATGCCCCCACCGCCGAACGGCTCCACCAGGCACGGGGTTCCCGCCCGCCCGGACAGCCAACGGCGCAGATGGGGAATCAGCCATGTCTTGCCGCCGGGATGCTGTCCAAACCGGCCGGCGCAGGATTCTCGGCCCGAACGGCCCCCGCGCACGCGTCGTGCTCCGGGGCCGAGCCGTCGATGTGTGCGTAGATCAGTAGTCGGTCGCTGAGGGAGATCGTCGTGCGCATGATGAAGAGAATCACGCACCCGCATCACTGCATCAACGCCCGGACGAAGGCGTGCCCCGACCCGGTCAGGCCCTCCAGCACCCGGCGGAGCTCCACCTGTCGGCCCGCAGGGATCTCCATGTGAGGCAGCGTCTGCAGCAGGTGGAGGATTGCGTCGCTCTCCCGCAGCCGCCCCAGCAGGTCAACCGCCCTCGTAGCACTGAAGAAGGCACCCGAGGGCGCTTCGAGTCCGGGCACGAAATCACCGCACTGCGATGTACGCCACGTCGATCGCGCTTCTGCGCTCGGACGTGAAAGCGATTTCGGTCCCATCCGGGGACCACGCGGGTTCCCGTGCCCCGTCGTCACCGTCGTTCGTAAGTCGCTCCGCATCACTTCCGTCCG
>JAPPGI010000055.1:2863-45324 GCA_028874985.1 Gemmatimonadota bacterium
CATTCATCACGTAGATCTCCGTGTTGCCGTCGCGGCCGGACGCGAAAGCGATCCTCGCCCCGTCCGGGGACCACGTGGGCCACGAATCGGCGGCACTGTTGTTCGTCAGCCGCTCCATGTCGCTCCCGTCCGCATTCATCACGTAGATCTCCGTGTTGCCGTCGCGGCCGGACGCGAAAGCGATCCTGGCCCCGTCCGGGGACCACGTGGGCCACCTATCGGCGGCACTGTTGTTCGTCAGCCGCTCCACGTCGCTCCCGTCCGCATTCATCACGTAGATATCCCGGCTGCCGTCGCGGGTGGAACCGAAAGCGATCCTGGCCCCGTCCGGGGACCATGCGGGATCCCAGGCACCGTGGTTCGTCAGCCGCTCCACGCCGCTTCCGCCCGCATTCATCACGTAGATTTCCAAGTTGCCGTCGCGGGTGGACACGAAAGCGATCCTGGTCCCGTCCGGGGACCACGCGGGATCCACATCCCAGTCACTGTTGTTCGTCAGCCGCTCCAGGTCGCTTCCGTCCGAGTCGAACGTGTAGATCTCCGGGCTGCGATCGCTATAGGAACCGAAGGCGATCCTGGTCCCGTCCGGGCTCCACGCGGGCGACGGATCCCACTTGCCCCAGCCGTTCTTCGGCAGCCGCCTGATGACCGGAGCCAACGTCACCATGAACTCCTGGTCTGCCGTGAGTCCCGCGGGATCATGGGCCGTCACCGTCACCGCGGCCTCTCCCCAGGCCAGCGCCGTCACGGTCAGCACGCTGCCCACCACCACCACCCCGGCCTCCTCGGGCGCCGAACTCTCCGCCTCGTACCGCAGGACATCCCCGTCGGGGTCCTCGAAGTGGCCCGCGAGATCCACCGTAAGCGAGTCCCCCACGAACACCTCGGCACCGGTGAGGTCGTCCGTCACGACGGGCGCGCGGTTCGCCACCGGGCTGTCTCCGCAGGCGGCGGCCACAAGCCCCGCGAGGGCGGCTGCCAGGACGAAACGGGCGGCTGCCCCTCGACAACGGCGCCCGGCGGAGCGGCGCGCGGCGGCCATGCGGCCGTGAGCACGAGCGGCGAGGATTCGCAGGTTCTTCATCGTCGGGTTCCCTTCGTTGGCGCTACACTCCCGTGCGCGGCGCTCGCCGCGATCCGATTTGTTCCTTCTACGATGGACGGTCGCCTGCATTACGCCCGGATTCGATCTGGCGCCGCGGGTCCGGGCAGAACGGCATCCCGCCACGACCGCGCGGTCACGCGGCCGCGTCGCGGCCACTAACCGGCCCCTCGTCGCCCAAGCGGGTGTTGCCACCGGAGCGCCGGGAAACGCGCAAAATCGGAATCGCTCGAAACCATGGTACATCCGTGCTCCATCGCGACCGCGGCGTGCTGGGCGTCCGCGACCAGTTTTCCTGTGGCTCCCGCCGCACGGCACAGGTGCTCGAAGATCGCCATGTGATCGGGACCGGGACCGACGATTCGAGCGTTCGGGCGCTCCGTGAGCGAGGACACGAAGGCGAATGCCTCGTCAAGCGTGGATGGAGGATCAAACACCCGCGCGTTGGTCACGATGCGAACGAAACCGGAGAGAACGAGGACCGAGAGCGCGAAGGGCTCCGGTCCGGTGGCCATGCGGGTGACCCACCGCGCGTACGCGTCGTGCTCCGGGGTCGAGCCGTCGATGTGTGCGTAGATCAGTACGTTGACGTCGGGCAGGAGCACGGAGAATCAGCCCCGTCCGAAGCGGGCGGCATCCTCTTCGACCTCCAGCACCCGGGGTCGGTCGAGATCGACGCCGACACACGGACGGGAACGGACGGTTACGAGTCGGAACGGCGGCACCGTTGTGCGATCACGCCGTTTCAACGCATCGTCCAACGTCTTGGCGATGAAGGCGCTCACACTCATCCCCCGGGTGGCCGCTTCGCGGCGCACCTGTCTGTCAAGTCGGTCGCTGAGGGAGATCGTCGTGCGCATGATGAAGAGAATAACGCACCCGCATCACTGCATCAACCATCAGCCGCCGGCTTTCACCGGAGGCACTCATCGTCTCCTGGCGACGCCATCCGGAGTCCCGCGCGGATGATGGTGGCGCTGCTGGTGAAAGGCTCTACCCGGCAGCCGCCACCTGTGCCGAGGCCAGCTGCACAAAGCGCTCGGCGGCTGCGACCGCGTTCGTCGCCTGCTCCTCCGTGAACGCCATGAAGGGAAAGCCGCCGGGCAGCCCGTTGGGATACCGCGTGGGGATGTAGTACTGGTCCAGAACCCCGGCTTCGTCCCGCAAGTCCGCCAGCTCCGGGACGCGCTCGGCGTAGCGCCCGGCGAGAACGGCTACGGAATGGCCCGGCACGGTTCGCTCGCCCATGAGGTAGCCGATGGCCTTCACCGCCTTTTCCGCACTCTGCTGGGTCAGGAAACACACCTGCGAATGGAATCCTTCGCGCAAGCCCAGGCGAGCGAAATCGAGATCGTTCTCGGCCTGCTTCAGCCAGCGTTCCGCTTCGGACCTGCTATCCCACATGGATCGGCCTCGCGGATGCCATCGCGTGTGACAGGAACGGGCGCTTCTCCGCACGCATCAGATCGAACTCCTCGGGCGTGTAGACCAAGAGGTCCACGCCGACGCCGACCGCCAGAATGGCCGGCAGATAGTCGCGGAAACGCTCCACGAAGGGACGGTCCGAGGGCGCGACGAGGATCACATCGATGTCGCTCTCGGGTGCCGCGTCCCCGCGAGCACGAGAGCCCACGAGCCACGCCGAATGCACGGCGTGCTCCTGCAGCAGCGGGCCCAGAGCAGCCAGGAACCGTGGCAGTTCGTCGTCCGTTCGGACGTGCGCGACCCGGCGCGCGTCGAACCTGCCGACGCTGATGTGGTCTCCGTGCATGTCGGACATCGGTGTTCCCGGAATGGATGGAGCGTCCTACAAGCTATCCGCCGTGCCAACCGTCGGCCAACACCACCTGTTCGGCCACCGGATCGGCGCGGGGGCGCGGTTCGCCGCACGCAGGTTACCTTCCCCGGTGCCGCCTCGCGCGAGGTGTGGCACCCGACAACCCAACCATCACGGGGCGACAGCATTGAAGCACGGGAAGATACTCACGGCGGCCGCGCTCGCGGTCCTGGCGGGGCCGGCCGGCACCCCGATCGCTGCCCAGCAGCAGGGCGGCGTCGCCGGCACCGCCCTCCTCATGCGCCAGCTCGACGGCGTCAAGCGCGTCCTGATGATCGCGGCCCACCCCGACGACGAGGACACCGGCCTGCTGGCCACGCTGGCGCGCGGGATGGGCGCCGAGACCGCGTACCTGTCGCTCAGCCGCGGCGAGGGCGGCCAGAACTTCATCGGTCCCCGCCTGCACGAAGGCCTGGGAGTCATCCGCACCGGCGAACTCCTCGCGGCCCGCGCCCTGGACGGGGCCGGGCAGTACTTCACCCGGGCCTACGACTTCGGCTACTCGAAGAGCCTGGACGAGACGCTGGAGTTCTGGCCGCTCGAGGAGGTGCTCCGCGACGTGGTGTTCGTGGTGCGCAGGTTCCGCCCTCACGTGATCGTGTCGGTCTTCTCGGCGACGGCCCGCTCCGGACACGGACAGCACCAGCTCGCCGGGGTCGCGGCGCGCGACGCGTTCGCGGCGGCCGGCGACCCCGAGCGCTTTCCCGAGCTGGCCGCGCACGGCGTCACCCCGTGGACGCCGTCCAAGCTGTACCGTTCGGCCCGCTTCTCCCCCCGGGAAGCGACGCTGAGCGTGCCCTCGGGCGACTTCGATCCCGTGCTGGGGCGCTCGCACTTCCAGGTGGCCATGGAGAGCCGCAGCCGACATCGCTCCCAGGAGATGGGATCGGGCCAGGCGATGGGACCGCGCGCCAGCCCGCTGCGTCTCGAGGCTTCGTCGGTGGAGGGGTTTGAGGACGACGGCATCTTCGCGGGCGTGGACACCACGCTGATCGGGCAGCTGGGCGCGCCGCTGCCTGCGGGATGGCCGGCGGACACCGAGCGGCGCCTGGACCGGTACCGCGGGGCGGTCGCGGAGGCGGGGCGGGGGCTCTCCGGGGCGAGTTCGGATGGGGCGGTGGCGGGGCTGGCGGAGGCGGCGGCGATCCTGCGGGGCCTGGTTTCGGAGGCGCCGGAGGGCGAGGGGATGCGCGTGCTGGAGCGGCGGCTGGCGCAGGTCACCGAGGCGGTGCTGTCCGCCGCCGGCGTCGTGACCGAGGTGCGGGTCGGCCGTGGGCTGCTGACGCCGGGGGAATCGGCGCTGGTCGACGTCACCGTGTGGAACGGGGGGGCGGCCGGGTTGGCGGGGCTGGACCCCGCGCTGCTGCTTCCCGACGGTTGGGAGGCGTCCCGGACCGAAGAGTCGGCGCAGGCTGGGTCAAGGTCGCGGTTCTTTCGGGGGCCCCGGGTCGAGACACCGGCCGACGGGCGGATCGGGGCCGGGGAGGTGGGGCGGTGGAGCTGGCGCGTGACGGTGCCCAGGGACGCGCCGCCCTCGGCGCCGTACTACCTGGCGGAAGAGCGCGACGGGGCGATGTACGAGTGGCCGGACGACGCGGAGCTGTGGTCGCTGCCGTTCGGCCCCGCTCCCGTGCGCGCCGGGATCGGGCTGGAGCTGGAGGGGGTGGCGCTCAGCGTGGAGCGCGACGGCGAGTTCATCGGCGTGGACCGCGCGATCGGCGAATACCGCAAGGCCGTGCTGGTCGCCCCGGCGATCGACGTGGCGGTGGACCCGCCCTGGATGGTGTGGCCCGCCGGGGCGGAGGAGGCGCGCGAGATCGGCGTCGTGCTCACCAACACGTCCACCCGGGGGCGGTCCGGTTTTCTGCGGCTGGAAGTCCCCGAAGGGTGGTCGGCCGAGCCCGCCAACGTTCCCTTCGTGCTGGAACCCGGCGGCGCGAGCGGGTCCTTCGTCTTCGCGGTGGCTCCGGCGACGGACAGATTGGCGGGTGATTTTGTCATTCGGGCCGTCGTGGTGGGCGCCTCCGCCGCACCACCAGAGACCCCAGTGGCGGTCCATGACAGATTGCCGGCCAGATTCGGGGTTGATTTTGGCACGCAGACCGACGTCATCGACTATCCGCACATTCCGCGCGCGATGATGGTCCGCGACGCCGCCGTGCGCGTTTCGGTCGTCCCCGTCACGGCCGACACCTCGCTCAGGGTCGGCTACATCATGGGCTCGGGAGACGACGGCGCCGCGGTGCTCGGGCAGATCGGCATGCACGTCGAGGAACTCGGCCCGGCGGCGGTGCGGGCGGGCGAATTCTCCCGCTACGACGTGCTCGTGCTCGGCATCCGCGCCTACGAGACGCGGCCGGATCTGGCCGCCGCCAACGAGGCGGTCCTCGATTTCGCGCGGGCGGGCGGCACGGTGATCGCGCAGTACAACAAGTACGGGTTCCCCGCGGGTGGGTTCGCCCCGTACCCCGTCGCGATGAGCAGGCCCCACGACCGCGTGACCGACGAGACCGCGCCGGTGACGATCCTCGCGCCCGGGTCGGCCCTCTTCACGGCGCCGAATGCGATCGGCCCCGCCGACTTCGAGGGTTGGGTGCAGGAGCGGGGGCTGTACTTCCTGGGCGAATGGGACGAACGCTACACGCCGGTCATGGAGATGGCCGACCCGGGCGAGGACCCGAAGCGCGGGGGGCTGGTGGTGGCGCGGGTGGGGGACGGGCTCTACGTCTACACCGGGCTGGCGTTCTTCCGGCAGTTCCCGGCGGGGGTGGCGGGGGCGTACCGCCTGTTCGCGAACCTGGTGTCGCTGAGGGCGGGGGGCTGGCGGCGGGGGGTGTCCGACGGGTAGTCCGGGTGCGGGTATCGTTCACGGGGACAACCCGCGCTAGGGTCCGAGTTCGGCATGTGACCCGAGCCGCACGAGACACAGGATGTCGGCTCCGGACTTCCGGTAGATGAGCAACAGGTCCGGCTTCACATGGCAGTCCCGGTGATCTCCCCACTCGCCACCCAACGCGTGGTCGTGGTGCCGGGGCTCAAGCCGCCGGTCGTCGGCCAGGGCTTCGACCACGGGAGCCAGAATGGTGTCGAGGTATGTCCGGTGCCGACCCCGGGACTCCCGCTTGTAGTCTCGTTTGAACCGGCTGGTGCGCTCAATCGTCCGCATTCAGATCGTCGAAGAGGTCCTCGACGGTGGCGAACTGCGGGAGGTTGCCGCTCCGGGCCTCCTTCATCGCTTCGATCGTGGCGGCATTGGGGACCAGCGGCGCAAACGGCAGCGCCTTTTCGTGTGCGACCTTGGTCAGCAGCAGCCGAACCGCGCCGGACACGGTGAGGCCCATGGCGGCCAGCACCGCAGCCGCTTCCTTTTTCACGGCTCCGTCAATGCGGGCCTGCACGAGTTCGTTCGGCATCGTCCGGCGATCCCATCGGAGGGGGTGAAGTACAGATCATGCAAGTCGACCAGCCGTTGGTCAAGGCACGCACCTTGGCAACGCCGGAGGCGGCGCGGAACCTGCCGGAGCGCCCGCCCGTCGCCGCGGCGAAACCCGGGACGCGAGCATGTCGGAATGGGAACTCCAGTCCCAATCAAGCATGCGGCTGTCCCTTGATTTGCCGCGGCGGCGGGCGTTGCGGTTTGACCGGGGGTCCGGGCAATCCCGGCATCGCGATTCCCCAACCGTCGGTTCCCGGATTCACGGGGCCCTTCCGACAGGACCGGTTCGCGGTCCCGTCCGAGCATGACCGTCCCAAATCGGGCCGGCGTCCACGATTCGCTTCAGCGTGTCCCGTCCTGCCGGGAGGCGCCCATCACTCCCCCCCTCAATCCCCGAACGAGATCCCCATCCCCCTCGCCGCCGCCACCACCTCGTGCTCCGGCGGCACGGTCTTGACCTTCGCCACCGCCTCGGCCAGCGGCACCGCCTTCACCACGGGCGGATCCAGCGCCACCATGCACCCGAACCTGCCCTCCGCCGCCAGCTCGATCGCCGCGCTCCCGAAACGCAGCGACAGCAGCCTGTCGAATGCGATCGGCCGGCCGCCCCTCTGCAGGTGCCCGAGCACCAGGCTGCGCGATTCGTGACCGGTCAGTTCCTGTAGCTGACGGGACACCCGTTTCGCCACGCCTCCGAGCCTCCGCCCCCCGCCCGGAGCGGTCTCTTCCAGGTAGGAGGCCTCGCCCCCCCTCGGCATCGCGCCCTCCGCCACCACCACGATCGCGAATTCGGGTCCCTCCCAGAACCGCCGCCGGATTTTCGCTGCGACCTTCTCGATGTCGTACGGGACTTCGGGGATCAGGATCGCGTCGGCGGTGGCGGCGAAACCCGCGAAGAGTGCGATCCAGCCGGCGTGCCTGCCCATGAGCTCCACGACCATGATCCGCTGGTGCGCCTCCGCGGTCGAATGGAGCTTGTCGATGGCGTCGGTGGCCGTCTGGACCGCGGTGTGGAAGCCGAAGGTGACCTGCGTCGCCTCGAGGTCGTTGTCGATGGTCTTCGGTACCCCTATCACCCTGAGACCCATCTCGGACAGCTCGCTCGCGATCCTGAGCGACCCGTCGCCCCCCACGGCGACCAGGCAGTCGATCCTCAGCCTCTTCATCCTTTCGACGACTTCGCCCGAGCGGTCGACCATCTCCGTGGAGCCGTCGGGTTTGCGAACCGGGAAGGAGAAGGGGCTCCCCCGGTTGGTCGTTCCGAGGATGGTGCCGCCCAGGTGGGTGATCCCCCGCACCGCCGCCCCGTCGAGGGGCACCACTCCGCCCGGGTTGAAGAGCCCGTCGTAGCCGCGGCGGATCCCGACGACGTCCCAGCCGCGTCCTTCGGCCGAGAGCACCGCCGCGCGGACGACCGCGTTCAGGCCCGGGGCGTCGCCGCCGCCGGTGTTGATGGCAATTCGCATGGTTCGCTGGTATCCGATCTCCCGGGAGCGGGGCCGGCCGGAAATCGACCCGTGATGGCGCGAATGTACCCGGGTTTGCGCCACGGACAAGTGGGAGGCCCCGGCGATGATCCGCCATTCCGCCGTGCGGGCACGCGCCCTCCCCCTTTCAGCTATCTTGCACGGACCCCGCCGACGGAGGCATCTTGGCCTCCCGCGCCGGCGCGCACACCCCCCAACCGCCGAAGGTCCTCCTAGGTGCCCGTAACCGAGAAAGCCGTCCGCAACGCCCTCAAGACCGTCAAGGATCCGGAACTCAACCTGGACCTCGTGGTCCTGGGTTTGGTGTATGACATCGAGGTCGAGGGCGCGAAAGCCAAGGCCACCATCTCGCTGACCACGCCGATGTGCCCGGCGGCGGGGCAGATCGTCGACGACGCCACGGCGGCGATCGCGTCGGTCGACGGGGTTGAGGACGCGCAGGTCGACCTCACCTTCGAACCGCCCTGGACACCGGAGCGGATCAGCCCGCTGATTCGCTCGGCGCTGGGGATCTGACCGCAGTGGCCCCGTCGCCCGCCGCGTCCCGGGACCGCGTCCCGGACGGGCGATACCCGCTCCGCATACGCCGGTGACGAGAAGGAACCCGAAATGTCCCAGTACACTGAAGACGAACTGAAGGCGAAGATCCGGGGCGGCTACATCCTGGAGTCCCCCGAGGAGATGACGCCCGGCTACCGCAAGGCGATAATCATCCAGCTGACGGTGCAGGCAGACACGGAGCTGATGAGCGCACCCGCCTACTGGCTCGCCGCCCGGCACGCGCCCTCCACCAACACCCAGGTGAGCGCGCACGCCATCATCCAGGACGAACTCGCCCACGCCAACATCGCCTACCGGCTGCTGGAGGACATGGGCGTGTCGAAGGAGCAGCTCGTCTACGGCCGCGAGCCGCACGAGTTCAAGCACCCCTACGGCTTCGACCAGCCGCTGGACAACTGGGCCGAGCTGGTGGTGGCCAACGGGTTCTTCGACCGCGCCGGCATCACGCTGCTGGGCGACGTGCACCGCAACACCTCGTACGGGCCGCTCAAGCGCGCGCTGGTGAAGGTGGACATGGAGGAGACCTTCCACCTGCGCCACGGCGAGGTGTGGATGCGCCGCCTGGCCCGGGCGGGGGGGGCCGCGACCGAGCTGCTGCAGCGCTGCGTCGACTGGATGTTCCCCATGACGATCGAGTGGTTCGGGCTCCCCGACGACCTGAAGCGGCACAGCGGCCAGCTCGACTACCAGCTCAAGGGCCTGACCAACGACGAGTTGCGGCAGGTGTGGATGTCGTCCACCGTCCCGCTCTGCGAGAGCCTGGGCCTGTCGGTGCCCGCCCACTACGACGAAGGGGAGGAGGAGTACGTGCTGGACTATCCCTTCCCGTGCGAGTACGACCCCGAAGCCAAGCGGTGGCTCTTCGACGATGGGGAGATCACCTGGCAGGCGGTCTTCGAGCGGTGGAAGGGACGGGGCCCGATGAACGAGCGGTACGTCGAGTCGGTGCGGCGGTCGCGCGGGGCGGTGGCGTCGTGGCTGAACTGAACGGTCGCGCCGGGGCCGGGGTGGTGGGCGCCGCTCCCCCTCGTCGCCGACGGCTCAAGACGCTCCTGGCGGAGCAGCCCGCTCCGCGCATTCACGCCTCCGGGGGCCGGGACCGTTGGTCCGCGCCGCTGCCGGAGTCCCCGGCCGACAAGTCCGCGGCCCTGCACGCGGCCCTCGGCGAGGTGCTCGACCCCGAGCTGCCGATCTCGCTGGTGGAGCTCGGTCTCGTCTACGGGGTGGGTTTCGAGGGCGGAACCGCCCGCGTCGACCTCACCTTCACGGCCACCGCCTGTCCCTGCATGGACTTCATCAAGCGGGACGTGCGCGACCGCATCGGCAGCGAGCCGTGGGTGAAGGCGGTCGAGATCAACGAGGTGTGGGACCCGCCCTGGACCACCGACCGGATCAGCGAGGCGGGGCGGCGAAAGCTCGCGGGACTGGGAGTCGGCGCGTGATGTCCGGAATCGACGAAAGCGTCTACGAGGTGTTCGCGCGCAAGAGCCGGGGCGACCCGCTGCGCCACATCGGCTACGTCGACGCGCCGGGGGTGGAGCTGGCCCGTGTCTACGCCTGGAAGACCTACGACGAGGAGAACTGGTTCGAGATGTGCGTGGTGCCGCGCCGCGCGGTGATCCCCGTCAACCGGCCCGAAGGTCCGTGGGCGCGGAACCTGCCGGCGGGGGCCGGGAACCCGTGACCGGCGCGGCGGGGACCCGCGAGGACGCGTACCCGGCCGGCCGGGAGACCGCCCCCGCACCCCTCTCCCGCCACATCCTCACCCTGGCCGACACCAAGCGGCTGCTGGGGATCCGCTACAGCGACTGGATCCTGGGCAGCCCCTCGATCGAGACCGGAATCGCCGCCTCGTCGATGGCGCAGGACGAATGGGGACACGCCCGGCTGCTGTACGCGATGCTCAAGAAGCAGGGCTTCGACCCCTTCGAGGTCGAGCACACCCGCCCCGCCGGGCGGTACTACTCCGTGCCCGCCCTGGACCGCCCCTTCGCCGACTGGGCGGACTTCACCGCGGCGGTGGTCGTGGTGGACGGCGCGCTGGCGGTGGCGCTGGAGAGCTTCGCCGCCGGCAGCTTCGCGCTTGCGGCATCCCGCATCCCCAAGATGCTCGCCGAGGAGGAATACCACCGCCGGTTCGGCTTCGCCTGGTTCGCCCGTCTCGCGGCGGCGGGGGGCGAGGCGGAGGCCCGCCTGCGCGAGGCGGCGCTCGCCATGCTGCCTTCGACCCTGGCCTGGCTGCTTCCCGAAGACGACGTGCACGAGGAACTGGTGGCCGAGGGGCGGGTCTGGCCCGGCGGGCGCGTGCGGGAACGGTGCGAGGAACGGTTGGCCGGCGTGCTCGGGCAAGCGGGATTCTCCCTCGCGGACGTGGAGCCCGCCCGAGGGGGCTGGGACCCGGAGCGCCGCCGCGGTCCGGGAGCCCCCGGCGAAGAGGCCGTGGAGCGGGCCCGGGGAGACCGCAACCGGGCCCTCTTCGTCGAGTAGCGGCGTGATCGACCGCGACGAGTCCCCCACCGCGCCGCAACCACCCCCATGCCCTTTCTGCGGCGGCAACCGGACCGAGGTAATGTCGCTCTTCGGAAGCCACGCCTCGCTCACCACCTGCTGGTGCGGAGACTGCCGGAGCCCGTTCGAGTACCTCCGCTGGCGAGGCCCGCGGACCGGCGGGGCGCCGCAACATGGCCCCGGCGCCGGAGGTTGACTAATGTGTCGTCTGCCATTGTTCGCCCCTCGTCCAGGAAGAATCCGCACCCCGAGATGACCGCATCTCCCGATCGCCGTTCATCGGTCCTCCGCACCGCGGTCGCCGTCGCCGTCCTCTTCGCGGCTGCCGGTTGCGGCGCCGGCATCCGCAATCTGCCAGCCCCCCGGGGCCTGGTCATCCATTCCGGGGAGCGCATCGCCACGACGGCGGAGCGGATGGAGGAGGTGGACCTCTGGGTACGGGAACAGGTCGACAGCATCCGCCTGGACCCATCCTTCATGATCCACTACCTCCAACAGGTCGGCCCCGCCTACCCCTGGGAGACCCTGCGGATCAACGAGGCCGGCGACACCGCGGAGATCGTGTATCAGGACCGGCCCGGGCTGTACGGACCGTTTCTGATCTACGCCCATCTGCACCTCATGAAGGCCCAGGGCCGGTTGGACCGGTGGCTCCCCGAGGCCGCCGGGGGCACCCCCTTCGAGATTGAGGGCGCGATCCTCTCGCGGGTGGCCGATGCCTGGCTCTACCAGCGGTCGATCTTCGACGTCCGTCCCAACGGAATCATGGACGAGTTGATCTACGCAAAGGAGAACGGCTTTCTGGACGCCTTCATCCTGACCGCCCGGCCAAATGAATTCGTCGAGGCGAGGAGGGCGTGGGAGGCCGAGAACCCCGACGGCCGGAGCGAGTACGTCGACTGGTTCCGAAGGGCCTTCGAGCGCGACCCGCCGGGACTCAGGGGCGTTCCGGCGACCCGCTGAACGTCGACTGCCGGAGCGCCGCTCAGGTGGGACCGAGCACCAGCCAGCCCGGCTGCACTCCCCGCGCCGCCTCGCCCTCCACGTGTATGTCGACACGCCCCGTGCGGGCCAGCCGCGCGTCGCTGGGCCTGCCGCCGAACAACGCGAATCCATGTGCCCTGACCCTCACCTCCTCGCCCTCCGGCGAAGTCGCGACCATCGAACCACTCTTCAGTTCCTTGACGCCCAACGCCTCACCCCGGCCGAGGCGCAGCCGGAGGATACGTCCCCCATGGGGGTGGTCGTAGGCGTCGATGACGCGGTAGGTCGCCTTGGCTGCAGCTGTTGTCGTCACGGTGGCCCTCGGTTGCGGTGGTCCGGTGTGTTGCCCAGCGTCGTAATCTGGCCACAATCTCGTGACGCGGCCAACGCTGGAACGAGGCGTCAACAACGGTCGGCAACATGAACGACGGCAGGACAGGACGGAGTGCGCCACCCGCGCGGATGCTGGAGGAAGCCGCGGAGATGCGCCGTTCCGGCTACCAGGTGGTCGACGCGATCGTGGACCGCTGGAGCGCGCTGCCCGATGGCCCTCCCTGGCGGGCGGCGACCCGGGACGCCACCGAGTCCCTGCTCCATGGACCACCGCCCGAGGAGGGCCGCGCATTCGGCCCCCTCCTCCAAACCGTTCTCCACGACGTGATGCCGCTGGCGGGCCGGATCGACCACCCGCGTTTTCTGGCCTTCGTCCCCTCGAGCCCGTCCTGGGCCTCCGTTCTCGCGAGCTTCCTGATGAGCGGGTACAACGTCTTTCAGGGTACGTGGCTCGAATCGGCCGGCCCATCCCAGATCGAGCTCACCGTGACCGACTGGTTCCGCGAATGGCTCGGATACCCCGAGGGCGCGGGCGGGCTCTTCACGAGTGGGGGCTCGGCCGCGAACCTGATGGCCATCGTCGCGGCGCGCGAGGCCGCCGGAAACCCGGAGCGGGGCACCCTGTACATGTCGAACCAGGCTCACGGCTCGGTCGGGCGAGCGGCCCGCATCGTCGGCATCGATCCGGACCGAACGCGCCTAGTCCCGACCGACCGGGCCTGCCGGATCGTCACGGCACGCCTCCGCGAAGCCATCCGGCGCGACCGGGAAGCCGGCCGGGAGCCGTTTTGCCTGGTCGGCACGGCGGGCACCACGAACACCGGCGCCGTCGACCCGCTGGAGGAGCTCGCCGGCATCGCGCGGGAGGAAGGGATGTGGTGCCATCTGGACGCCGCCTACGGGGGCTTCGCGGTGCTCGACCCGGAAACACGGCCGCTTCTGGAGGGTCTCGAGCTCGCCGACAGCGTCACCCTCGATCCGCACAAGTGGCTCTTCCAGCCGTACGAGACCGGATGCCTCATGGTCCGCGACGTGACCCGCCTCGAGTCGGCCTTTCGCATCATGCCCGACTACATGCAGGATGCCGACTGGGGACATGGGCATGTGAATTTCTGCGATCGCGGGCTACAGCTCACACGGGCCTTTCGCGCACTGCGCGTGTGGCTGGCGGTGCAGCGGTACGGCGTGGGAGCCCACCGCCGCGAAATCGCCCGCGGCATCGCCATCGCGAGCCGGGCCGCGGCGCGGATTCGGGAGGAGCGGGAACTGGAGCTGCTCGCCCCCCACAGCCTGGGAGTGGTCTGTTTCCGCTTTCGGGGAAGGGAAGGAGAGACGGGACCGGAGAGGGGCGGGACCTTCCGGAGTTCGCCCGAACGCATCGATGACCTGAACCGGGAGATTCAGGACCGCATCGTCGCCTCGGGTGTCGCCATGATCTCCTCCACACGCCTCGCAGGCCGCTTTTCCCTGCGGTTCTGCGTCCTGAATGCCCGGACCACCGATGAGGACGTGCAGGCGATACTGGACCGCGTCGTGGAGCTGGGCCGCGAGTTGAGCGAGGATCCGGGACGCCCGGCATGACCCGGGTGCGCGGCCGTGCATGGGTGGCGGCGGCGGCCACCGCCGTGCTGGCGGCCGCCTTCGTCGCATCGGGACTGGGGAACGTCGTGGTTTCCCTGGTCGCCGCCTCCTGGCTCGTCCTTCTACCGATCCTGGCCCTGGCGCAACCCGCCCCGCCAATATCCGAGCTGCGCGCACGCCGGTTCAGCTTCTACGCGACGTCGGTCGCGGTTCTGGCGGTCGCGGGGCTGCTCACGCTGGCCGTGGCCGCCGGGCTCTCCCATCCGCCCGGCCTGCGGCTGGATTGGCCGTCCCCGCCGGTCCGGGTGCTGGGTCCGGCGGCGCTCCTCACCCTTGCCGGCGTTGCCGTCGCCTTCCTCTTCCGCGGGCTCTCCGGGTTCCTCGGCTGGCGTGAAACCGAAGTGGTACACGGAATCATACCCGTCACCGGACGGGAAAAAGGCATGTTCGTGCTCCTCGCCGCGACCGCCGGTTTCTGCGAAGAGCTGGTTTTCCGGGGTTTCCTGCCGGGGTTCATCATGCCCTGGTCAGCGTCCTATCTTCTCGGCGCCTTGCCTGTCGCGGTGGTTTTCGGCTTCCTTCATGCCTATCAGGGTCCTCACGGAATCGCGCGGGCCGCGGCCATCGGCGGGATTCTGGCGGTCGGAGTCGCCTGGACGGGAAGCCTGTGGCCGTCGATCTTCGCGCATGCGGTCCTGGACCTGCTCTTCGGGCTGGTGCTCAACAAGTCACTACTGGGGGAACCGCCGGCGGAACCGGCGGTGAAAGGAGCCAAGTGGACGTAGATCTCGTGCTCACCGCCGACGCCGCCACGATTGACGGGTCGGGGAAGCTCAACCTGCTCGGCGTATTCGATCAGATCAGCGTGGGCCGGTTTCCGGCACGGCACGGCCGCCTGTCCCTGGTGCTGCGCTTTCTCGGGGGAGTGGACGACGCCGGGACCCACCAGCTGACCATCAGGCTGTCGAGTCCCAAGGGCAAGGAACTCGTCTCGCTCAGCGGCGAACTGAAGGTCTCTCCCGGCCGCAGGAGCCTGCAGACGGGAATCCGTGTCCCCCATGTGATCAACCTGGACGGGATCGTCTTTCAGGAGGCCGGAGTCCACACCTTCCACATCCTCGTCGACGGACGCCACCAGGCGACCCTCCCGCTCTCGATCGTCAGCCGGGGCGGGGGCCGGGCGATGGCATGACCGGGCCGGGCGCGCCCCCCTCCGATTCGGATCGGGCGAACGGACTGCGGGCCATCCGCCTCCGCGTCTACCCCGTGAAGGGGATGCGGGGCACCGAACTCCGGTCCATGGAATTCGACGACATGGGGCCCCGGTTCGACCGCCGCTGGATGGTGGTCAGGGCGGACGGGGGCTTTGCGAGCCAGCGGGACACGCCCCGCCTCGCCACCGTCCGTCCCCGCCTGGCCGATGGCGCGCTCCGGCTCGAGACGACGGGCGCGGAGCCCTTGATCCTCCCCGTGCGTGCCACCGGAAGCCCGGTGCGGGTGCGCATACACGGATCCGGCGCTCTCGCCACCAGCGTGTCTCCCGAAGCCGACGCGTGGCTTTCCGGCGTGCTCGGCGGGGAGTTCCGCCTGGTCTTCATGCGCCGGGAGAACGCGCGTACCACCGATCCGGCCTACGCCGGCGGCCACCGGGTGAGCTTTGCCGACGGCTACCCCGCGCTCGTGGTCAGCGAGGCTTCGGTGGACGAACTGGCCCGCCGCGCCGGCCGCGCGATCCCCGTGGAACGCTTCCGGCCCAACCTCGTCGTCGCCGGCGCCCACCCCCACGACGAAGACAAATGGAGGCGTTTCGCCGTCGGTGATCTGGATTTCAGCGCCGTCAAGCTGTGCGCCCGCTGCAAGGTCACCACGACCGACCAGGAGACCGGCGCCCGCGACCCGGAACGTGAACCGCTGCGCACCCTGGCGCTCTACCGGCGCATCGAGTCGTCGGTGTACTTCGGGGTCAACGTGGTGCACCACGGCCCGGGACGGATCGCCGTGGGGGACCGTATCGAAGTGACGGAGCGGGGGATCGTGCCGGGTGCCCGGCCGGGCGGGAGCGTGACGGAACCGGCGAGCCGAGGGGGAGACGGGTGACCGTATCCCGCATGCGCGACCGCATCGTTCCCCGGCTCATCGAGGAGGAGATGCGGGAGTCGTTCATCGACTACTCGATGAGCGTGATCGTGCGGCGGGCGCTGCCCGACGTCCGCGACGGTCTGAAACCCGTTCACCGCCGCATCCTCGTGGCCATGCACGGGCTGGGTCTCCACCCCGACCGGAACTACAAGAAGAGCGCGAGCGTGGTCGGCGAGGTCCTGGGCAAGTACCATCCGCACGGTGACGCCGCGGTCTACGACGCCCTCGTCCGCATGGTTCAGGATTTCTCGCTGCGCTATCCCCTGGTCGCCGGCCAGGGCAACTTCGGCTCCATCGACGGCGACCCGGCCGCCGCCTACCGCTACACGGAAGCGCGTCTCGCCCCCGTGGCTACCGAGCTGCTCGCCGAGATCGCCAAGGACACTGTGGAGTGGGAGAACAACTTCGACGACCGCCTGCAGGAACCGGCGGTGCTGCCGTCCCGCATTCCCAACCTCCTGGTCAACGGCAGCTCGGGCATCGCGGTGGGAATGAGCACCAACGTGCCCCCGCACAACCTGGTGGAGGTGGCCGCGGCGCTGCGCCGGCTGGTGGCCGACCCGGGGTGCGGCACCGAGGAGCTGATGGAGGTCCTGCCGGGTCCCGATTTCCCCACGGGCGGGTACATCGTCGGGCGGGAGGGCATCGAGTCGATGTACCGGACGGGACGGGGCCGCATGACGATGCGGGCGCGCGTGGTCACGGAGGCCGTGCGGGGGGGGCGGATGCAGCTCGTGGTGACGGAGCTGCCCTACGCCGTCTCGAAGTCGCGCATCATCGCGCAGATCGCGGGGCTGTCCAGGAAGGGGGCGCTCCCCGACGTGGCGGATCTCCGCGACGAGTCCGACCGCGAAGGCATCCGGCTGGTGCTGGAGCTGAAACGCGGAACCGACGCCGGCCGCATCATGGCGAAGCTCTTCAGGAAGACCGCGCTGCAGTGCACCTTCGGCGCCATCCTCCTGGCGCTGGACGGTGGCAGGCAACCGACCGAATTCACCCTCGCGGAGCTGCTCTCCCGCTACCGGGACCACCGTCTCCAGGTGATCCGCAGGCGCTCGCGCTTCGACCTGGAGAAGGCCGAGACCGATCTGCACATCACGGAGGGGCTGCTGCTGGCCCTGGCGCATATCGACGAGGTGATCGGGGTGATCAGGGGCTCGGCCGACCGGGCCCGGGCGGCGGAGCGGCTGCGCGACCGCTTCGGCCTCAGCGATGTCCAGACCGACGCCATCCTGCGCATGCGCCTCTCGCGCCTCACCGCCCTGGAGGGAGACCAGCTGCGGGCGCGGGAGGGGTCGTTGCGCGCCTCGATTCGCGAGTTGAGGGCGCTGCTCGCCGACGAGGCGCTGCAACTCGAAGTCATGCTCGAGGAGCTGGACGAGGTCGTGGAGCGCTACGGTGACGCGCGCCGCACCGAGATCCTGGAGGGGAAGGACAAGACCGGCTTCGCCTACGTCGAGACGGGGATCGCCGACGAGGACGTGGTCGTTACCCGTTCGCGCCAGGGGTACCTGAAGCGCATCCCCATGCATCTCTACCGCCGCCGCCTCGCCGCGGGGCTGTCGCTGGCCGCCATGGAGCGCTACGGGGGGGACTACCTGGAGTCCGTGGTGGTGGCGCGGACGCGCGGATGGATCCTGTCCTTCACCACCTCGGGCCGGGTGTACTTCCTGCGGGTGGAGGACGTCCCGGAGGGGTCGCGGGCGTCCCGCGGGAAGTCGTTGTGGGCCCTCCTCGGGATCGACCGGCGCAACCCGATCGTGGCAACACGCACGATCGACGATCTGGAGGAGGACCGCTACCTGGCTTTCGCGACCCGCCTGGGCCTGGTGAAGCGTACGCGGCTCGCCGAGTTCGCCAATCCAAGGGCGGGAGCGCTCATCGCTTCCGGCATTCGGGCCGGTGACGCGCTGCTGGACGTGGCCAGCACCAGCGGAGACGCCGAACTCCTGCTCGTGACCCGGGGCGGCCGGGCGATCCGGTTTCCGGAACCGGAGGTCTCGGTGGTGGGCCGGACCGCCCGCGGCGTGAAGGGGGTCGGGCTCCGGGAAGACGACGAGGTGATCGCGTTCATCGTGGCCCTGCGGGAGGCGTCGGTCATGCTGGTGACGGAGGGCGGGACCGGGAAGCGCACGCCGATGGCCGAGTTTCCGGTGCAGCGGCGGGGCGGACTCGGGATGCGCGCCATGCCGGCCAGGGAACGCGGCGGCCACCTCGTCGGCGCGCTCGAGGCCCTCGACGACGACAAGGTCGTGCTCGTTTCGGCGGCCGGCGCCGTGACCGGCGTCGCGGCGGCGGAAATCGCCCTTCGGCACCGCACCGCGCCCGGCCACCCGATCGTCAAACCCGGGCCCGGCGACCGCATCGTCGACGTCACCCGCCTCTACGGCGAAGCCCCCGCGAGCGGCGGCCGCGACCTTCTCTCGCCCGCGTGACCGCCCCATGAGGTTCCTCGTGCTGGGCGGGGGAACCCAGGGATCGGCCGCCGCCTTCGATCTCCTGCAGGACGATGCGGTGGAGGAAGTCGTCATCGCCGACCTGAGCACGGACAAGTTCCATCCCGCTCTGCGACCCTACGTCGGAGGCCGTCTGGCCGTCGTCCGCGCCAACGCATCCTGCGAATGGGAGGTATCGGCCGCGATGGACGGCGTCACCGGGGTCCTCTGCGCATTTCCCTACTACTTCAACTACGACATGGCCCGGCTGGCGGTGGATGCGGGGGCCCACTTCACCGACCTCGGCGGCAACACCGCGATCGTGGACCGGCAGAAGCGACTCGACGCGCGCGCACGCGTCGCGGGACTATCGGTCGTACCCGATGTCGGGCTCGCCCCGGGGATGGTCAACGTGCTGGCGCAAGGGGCGATCGACCGCCTGGACGCCACGGACTCGGTGCGCCTGTGGGTCGGAGGACTGCCGCGGTACCCCAAGCCGCCGCTCAACTACCAGATCGTCTACTCGCTGGAGGGAATGCTCGACTACTACGTCACGCCGGCCGAAATCCTGAGAGGGGGCGCGCGCACGACCGTCGAGGCGCTGTCCGGGGTCGAGACCCTGGACTTCCCGGCTCCCATCGGGTGCCTGGAAGCCTTCCACACCGGCGGCGGAACCTCCACGCTGCCATCGCGCTATGAAGGGCGAATCCGGACGCTGGAGTACAAGACGCTCCGCTACCCGGGGCACGTCCGCATCATGCGGGCGATCCGCGATCTGGGACTGCTGAGCGACCGCGATGTGGACTACGGGGGCAGACCGGTCAACCCGCGCCGCTTCTTCATCCAGCAGGTCACACCGCTCCTCACGAACGAGGCGGGGAACGACCTGGTCGTCGCGCGGGTCGAGGTGGAAGGGGTGAAGGGCGGCCGCCCCGCCCGGATCAGGTACGACGTAACCGACTATCACGACCCGGCGAGCGGTATCACCGCCATGGGGCGGACCACCGGGTTCTCCCTGGCCATCGTGGCCCTGATGCAGGCCCGGGGCGAGGTGGCCGCGGCGGGGGTGGGTACGCCCGACGAGGTGGTCCCGGCCGAGCCGTATGCGGAAGCGCTCAGGCGGCGGGGCGTTCGCGTCGTGTGCTCCGAAGAGGGGTGAGGCGCGGAAGTCCGTGTTATCTTACGCACCATGATTCGCCACGGCCCATCTCTCCTGCTGGCCGGTCTGGCCATTGTTTCGCCCACGGCAACGCACTCCCAGAACAACGAAAGCCCCAACAGTTCCGAGCTCGTGAAGCCCGGTGAGTCCCGCTTCGGCGGCATGCGGCAGCTCACCTTCGCGGGCGAGAACGCCGAAGCCTACTGGGCCTTCGACGGCTCCTCGCTCATCTTCCAGTCGAGTCCGGTCCCGGGCGAGGGGTGCGACCAGATCTACACCCTCGACCCGGCCACCGGCGCCCGCCAACTCGTCAGCACCGGCAAGGGACGCACGACCTGCGCCTATTTCTACCCCGCCGGCGACCGCATCCTCTACTCATCCACCCACCACCACGACCCCGCCTGCCCCGCCCCTCCCGACCGTTCGCGCGGCTACGTCTGGCCCATCCATCCCACCTTCGACATCTTCGCGGCCGACGCCGACGGCTCCAACCCCGTCCAGCTCACCACCGGAACCGGTTACGACGCCGAGGCGACCTTCTCCCCCACCGGCCACCGCATCATCTTCACCTCCCTGCGCGACGGCGACCTCGACCTCTACTCCATGCTTCCGGACGGCTCGGACGTGCGGCGCGTTACCGACCGGCTCGGCTACGACGGCGGCGCCTTCTACAGCCCCGACGGCACTAAGATCGTGTGGCGCGCCCACTATCCCGAGACCCCGGAGGCCCGCGAAGACTACCTGTCGCTGCTGGCCGACGGCCTCCTCCGCCCCTCCGCCCTCGAGATCTGGGTCGCGGACGCGGACGGCTCCAACCCGCGCCGGCTCACCGACAACGGCGCCGCCAACTTCGCCCCCTACTGGCACCCCTCCGGTGAGAAGATCATCTTCTCGTCGAACATGGACGACCCGCTCGGCCGGGACTTCGAGATCTACCTGATCAACATCGACGGCACCGGTCTGGAGCGGGTGACGTACTCGGAGGGCTTCGACGGATTCCCGGTGTTCCACCCGGACGGCACCCGCCTCGCCTTCTCGTCGAACCGCAACATGTCGCACGAGGGCAACACGAACGTGTTTCTCGTGGAGTGGCTGGACGGGAAGTGACGCGGACCCGGGTCAGACCAACTCCAGAAACAGCGTCAGAATCCGGTAGGTCAGTCCCCAGATCACCCGGCCTTCGACGCGGATGGCCGGGAAATTCCGCACCGGCCCTCCATCCGTCCAGGGGTGGGACCCACGGTTCTCGGCCTTGGCCAGTTCCACCACGGAGAACCAGTGCACCGACGCCACCTCGGGGCTCGCTACCCGCGCGGCCGCATCCGGTCCGGCCCGGAAGACGAATGGCCAGATCGTGATCACGGGCAACCGCGCCCCGAGGGGGCGCACCGTCTCGATCCGGCCGAGGGTGCCCCACCCCGCCTCCAGCGACAGCCCCGTCTCCTCGCGCGTCTCGCGAATCGCCGCGGCCAGCAGCCCGTCGTCCACGGGATCGAGGCTCCCGCCGGGGAGCGCCATCTGTCCCGACCACGGATCCCCGGGAGACTCGGCTCGCCGGATCACCAGTACGTCGCACTCCCGGACCGGCGGGTCCGCAAGTCCCGGCGGACCGCGCAGCACCAGCGCGACCGCCGCGTTCCGGCGGTCCCTGTCGGGGACGGCCGACAAGGCGCGACCGAAGCGCGCGTCCAGTGCCGGCGCCAGCGCGGAAAGTCGGCGGCCCCTCACACCCCCGCCCGGTCCGGCCCCCAGATGTGCTTGTGCAACTGGGTCTGAAACCGGACCGGCAGCCCGCTCGCCAGGATGGCGCCGGCCAACTCCTCCATCGTCTCCATCCCCCACACCGGCGACACCAGCAGCGCCCCGAGCGAACCCACGCGGACCCGCTCGTCGAGCCGGTGGCGGCGGATCACCGCCGCGGCCCACTCGAAGTCCTCCGGATCCGCCACCACGAACTTGACCTCGTCCCGCCCCGTGAGGTGGTTCAGGTTCGACCACAGGTTGCGCCGCTCCTCCCCCGAGCCGGGGCACTTCAGGTCCATGATGCGGTGCACCCGGTCGTCGAGGACGCTCACGTCAAGCGCGCCCGAGGTCTCCACCAGCACGGTGTAGCCGTCGTCGACGAGCCGTCCGGCCAGCACCGCCGCGCCGGGTTGTACGAGCGGTTCCCCCCCGGTGATCTCGACCAGGCCACATTTCCTTCGGGCCACCGCATGCAACACCTCGTCGATCGTCATGCGTCTGCCGCCGTGGAAGGCGTACGCGGTGTCACACCAGACGCAGCGCAGCGGGCACCCGGTCAGCCGCACGAAGGTGCACGGCAGGCCGGCGCGGGTGGACTCCCCCTGGATGGAATGGAAGATCTCGGTCACGCGCACCGACGGTCCGGGGTCGCCGCCCACCCTCGATTCCGTCACCGCTCGCCCCCCTCCCCCGCTCCACCCACCTCCGCCGCCCTCACCACGGCCTCGTTGAGCAGACGCTGCACCTCGTGCAGGGTGAGCGCCCCCGCCTCCTCCGCAACCTCGCGACGGGTGGCTCCCCGCCAGAGCAGCGGGCTCTCCACATGGCCCACGATGCCCAAGCCGGTGGCGGCCCAGCGCGGGAAGACCAGGTATCCGACCACCGGCGCCCTCAGGTCCGCCGTTCGTTCCGTCTCGATGGAGACCGTGTACGGCTGGCCGTCGACGGCCTCGAAGGCGGGCGGGCGGGTGTGGACGGCAAAGTACCCCCCGAGGGTGTGGTCATCCTGTCCCCTTCCTGCCTCCGGCCGGTCCGCCGGGTCGCTCATCTCGCTCGCTCCTTCCCGCGGCGGGCCGCCGCCGGTCGACATCGGCGCCGTGCCCGCCGAACCCAAAGCTAACCGTGCCCCGCGTCGCCGTGGCCCGGTCCGATTCCCTATACTTCTTCGGCACGCCCTTCCGGCGGCGGGCCTCGCAAGGCCGTTCGATCCCCAACCTCACCGAGAAAGGTCGCTTCCCCAAGGTGCTGGCAGCGGTGTTTCACAAGAACGGCGGCCCCGAGGTCGTCAAGGTCGAAGACGTCCCCGTCCCCCGTCCCGGGGTGGCCCAGTTCAGGATCCGGGTCGAGGCCTCCTCCATGAACCACCTTGACCTGTGGATGCGGCGCGGTCTCCCGATCGAGATCCCGATGCCGCACATCGGCGGTTCGGACATTGCGGGCACCGTCGACGAGGCGGGGGGCGGGGCCGACCGCACCCGGATCGGCAGGCGTGTGGTCGTCGATCCGTCGATCATGTACGACTGGTACCGGTTGGCGAGGATTCCCGGGCTGGACGTCGAACCCTTCCAGGTCATCGGAGAGCACACGCAGGGTGGCTTCGCCGAATTCGCGGTTGTGCCGGCCGCGAACGTGGTGGAGCTGCCCGACGGGTTCCCGGCCGCAACGGCGGCGGCCGCGGCGCTGGCCGGCGTCACCGCGTGGCGGGGGCTCATGTCGCGCGGCTGTCTGCGAGAGGGCGAACGCGTGCTGATCACCGGCGCCAGCGGGGGTGTGTCGTCGATGGCGGTCCAGTTCGCCGACGCCGCGGGTGCCGAGGTCTTCGCGGTGACATCGTCGGAGGACAACGTACGGCGCGTACGCGCTCTGGGCGCGCACCACGTCTTCGACCGCACCACCACCGACTGGGGCCGGGAGATTCACCGGATGACCGGGAGGAGGGGCGTGGACCTCTGCCTCGATTCGGTCGGCGAGGCCATCTGGCCCCAGCTCCTGCGCGCGCTGGCGGTAGGGGGGCGGCTGGTGTCGTTCGGTGCGACCACGGGCCCCGCCGGAAAGATCGACATCCGGCTGCTCTTCTGGCGGCAGCTCTCGATCCTGGGATCGACGATGGGCACGCGTGCGGAGTTCCGCGAGGCCATGGACATGGTATTCCGGGGCGTTGTCACGCCGCCGGTCCACGCCGTCCTCCCGCTCAGCGAGGCGCGGCGGGCCCACGAGCTCCTCGAGGCGGGGAATGTCTTCGGCAAGCTCGTGCTCGCACCGGGGAGCGAGCCCGCGTGACCTTCCGCGCGGCGCAGGAACGGGTCGACCGCTGGATCAGCCGCTTCGAGGAGGGGTACTGGCCGCCGCTGGCGATTCTGGCCCGGCTCATCGAAGAGGTCGGCGAGCTTGCCCGCGAGGTCAATCACCGTTTTGGCTCCAAGCCCAAACGCGAGGACGAGGCGCCGGCCGAACTGGAGCTTGAGATCGCCGACATCCTCTTCGTGCTGATTTCGCTCGCCAACCAGCAGGGGATCGACCTGGACCGGGCCTTCGCGCGGGCCATGGACAAGTATGAGGAACGCGACCGGGACCGGTGGACCCCGAAACCACGCAGCGACGACACCGGCCCGGCGCCGTAACGAATCGCCCGCCCCGGCTGTCCGCGATACAGGGACATGCTTCGTTACGAATCACTCCAACCAGCCGGGCCCGAATGGACAGTGGGGAGACCGACGGGATCCTTGTCGCTCGCGTCCGGCGCGGAGACAGCCGGGCGTTCGACCAGCTGGTCCGGCGGCACCTGAGGACGGCTCACGCCGTGGCCCGGGCCACCCTGGACAACCCCGACGACGCGGACGACGTGTGCCAGGATGCGTTCATCCGGGCGCTCAAGCGAATCGACGACTGCCGCAACCCCGAGCGCTTCGGGGCGTGGCTCATGGCGATCGTCCGCAATACGGCGCACAACAGGAGGGACTACAACCGGATCCGCGCGGCGGTTCCGCTCGAAAAGGCGTATTCGGCCGCGTCGCGGGACGACCCGCTGGAGGACGCCGGTCGAGCCGAGCTCAGGAGCCGTCTCAAGGAAGCCATGACACACCTGACCGAACTACAGCGCAAGGTTCTGCTCCTCTACGATCTCGAGGGGTGGAGCCACGGCGAAATCGCGAGCGAACTGGGGATATCCGCCGGTTCTTCGCGGGTGCATCTGCATGTCGCCAGAAAGGCCATGCGCAGGCACCTGGCGGGAACGCTCGCGCTGGGGACCCTGTGAACCGGAGGGAATCAGAATGACCGAACTGCCCGCACCCGGAAGCGGAAGCACCCGCAACGGAGGGTCGGACCACCGGAAGGAGGCCTCCGGGCTGGCCCCGGAAACCGACCCCGGCCGCTGGGAGGCCCTGGTGGCGCGCATCCTGGCCGAAGCGCGCCCTCTACTGGAGGTCCGGCGGCGACGGCACTCGCTCGCCCGCACCCTCTCCGGCTGGCGCAGGCCCGTCGTGACCGGTGCGGTGGGGCTGGCGGCGGCGGCGGCCGCCACCCTGGTTCTTCTGCCGGGGAACGCCTCGCCGCCGGTGGAGGCGTCGATCGCCGAAGTCGCGGTCCCCTGGTCGGTCGCGGCGTGGATGGACGGGAGCCACGCGCCGACCGTCGAGGAGCTGGTCCTGGCCCTCGAGGAGTATTCGCCATGAGTGGGAGAACGGCGGCAGCGGTCGTCCTCGCGGCGGTCTTCTTCGCCGGGGCCGCCACGGCCCTGGGCGTTCTTCGTCTGTTGGACCACCGGCACGAGCCCTACGCGGCCGGCGGTCGTCCCCCCTTCCCCGACGATTTCCGGCCGCGCGCCGGAGAGCGAGACGGTGACGCCCGGGGTCCCCGCCGCTTCTTCGGAGAGCCCCGGCGCTACACCGACGTGGCCCGCATTCGCGTCACGGACCGGATGGCCAGGGCTCTCCAGCTCACCGACGAGCAGCGCGACGCGATCGACGAAGCCATGGAGCGTTCGCGGGTTGACGCCCAGGAGGCAATGGCGGAAGTGCTGCCCCGGCTGCAGGGCCGCCTGGATTCGCTCCACGCCGCGATCGACGGGATCCTGACCGAGGAGCAGCGCGAGGCCTTCCGCGAGTTCCGCCGCCAGGACCGGGACCGTTTCAGGCGGGAGGGCAGCCGTTGGTTCCGTTGGCCCCGCCGGGGCGGCCGGCGGTAGCAGGCCACACCTTGCCTCCCGCCCGTTTGCGGGCATCTTGTCATGTCCCCGCACGCGGAACCCACGACCGCGCGGCCGCGATCTCATCCGAGAGCCCACCCGATACCGCCAGCCATGAAGCGAATCCTCGTCACCGGCGCGGGCGGCCAGATCGGTACCGAACTGACCGCCCGCCTGCTGGACCGCTACGGCCCCGCCGTGACCCTGGCAACGGATGTCCGCGAACCGGCGACCTGGGCGCGGAGCGGTCTCGCCGAACAGCTGGACTGCCTGGACCTGGGGGCGCTGCGCACCGTGGTCACCCGCTTCGGCGCCACCGACATCTTCCACCTGGCGGCCATCCTGTCCGCGGCCGCCGAGGCCGATCCGCTCCGGGCGTACCGGATCAACATGAACGGCCTGGTGAACGTGCTGCAGGTGGCGGCCGACACCGGGTGCCGCGTCTTCACACCCAGTTCGATCGCGGCCTTCGGGCCCGAAACCCCCCGCGACCCCGCCCCCCAGTCGACTCTGCAGCGCCCCACGACCATGTACGGGGTCACCAAGGTCGCCGGGGAGCTGCTCTGCGACTACTACCACACCCGCTTCGGCGTCGACGCCCGGGGCCTGCGCTTCCCCGGTCTCGTCTCCTACACGGCGCCTCCCGGGGGCGGCACCACCGACTACGCGGTCGAGATCTTCCACGCCGCGCTGGACCGGAGCCGGTACACCTGCCCGCTCAAGCCGGACACGCGCATGGACATGATGTACATGGCCGACGCGATCCGCGCGATCATCGAGCTCATGGAGGCCCCGTCGGCGTCGCTCGTCCACCGCAACGCCTTCAACGTGACCGCGCTCCAATTCACGCCGGCCGAACTCGCCGATGCGATCCGGGTCCACGTCCCGGCCTTCGCCATCGACTACGAACCGGATCCGGTGCGCCAGGCCATCGCCGATTCGTGGCCCGAGCGGCTCGACGATTCGGAGGCGCGTGAGCAGTGGGGCTGGCGCCACGAGTACGAGCTTCCCGACATGGTGGCGGACATGTTCCGGGGGCTCAGGACGAACCTGGCCCGACACGCGGCGGGCGCCGCCGGGAGGTGATCGAAAAACCATGCCGCTGGACCGGCTGACCGACGCGTTGAACGGGCTCGTCGCCCGCATGGAAGAGCAGGGCACCGCCAAGGGTGCCGAGGTGGTCGTCCGGGAGGTGATCCCGGCCGGCGGGGGGCGGGGGCCGCGCTTCCTGCTGGAGGGGCAGGGCGACAAGCGCTTCATCCGCATGAACGCGAATTCGTACCTGGGCCTGAGCCTGCACCCGGAGGTCATCGAGGCGGAGGAGACCACGGCGCGCGCCATGGGGGCCGGGCCGGGGGCGGTCCGCTTCATCGCCGGGACCCATGCGCCGCACACGGCCCTGGAGCGGGAGCTCGCCGCCTTCCACGGCCGCGAGGAAGGGATGATCTTCTCGTCGGCCTATGCAGCCGTCGTGAGCGCGCTCGGCTCGCTGCTCGACAGGAACACCTTCGTGCTCTCCGACGAGCTCAATCACAACTGCATCATCAACGCGATCCGCATGTCGCGACCGGCGGGCAAGGCGATCTACCCGCATCTCGACATGGCCGCCCTGGACCGCCGGCTGGAGGAAGCGAAGAGCCGGGCCCGCCGGGCGGTCGTGGTGACCGACGGAATCTTCTCCATGCGGGGTGACCACGCACCGGTGGACGAAATCATGGCGATCGCCGAGCGGCACGACCGGGACTACGCCGAGAACGTGGTGGTGGTGGTGGACGACTCCCACGGCGTCGGGGCCTTCGGAGCCACGGGGCGGGGTACGGAGGAGTACACCGACAGTCCGCCCTGCGACATCCTGATCGGCACGCTGGGGAAGGCCTTCGGCGTCAACGGCGGCTACGTCGTTTCAACCGCCCCGGTGATCCGTTTCCTGCGCGAGTCGTCGCCGCTCTACATCTATTCGAACCCCATCACGGCCGGGGAGGCCGCGGCGGCCCGCAAGTCGCTGGAGATCCTGCGGGGTCCGGACGGAGCGCACCGGTTGCGGCGCCTGCACGCCCTGACGAAGCGCTTCGAGTCGGGACTGGTCGCGCGGGGATTCGAGACCATTCCCAGCGACCATCCCATCACTCCCATCATGGTGCGCGACACGGCGGAAACCCGGCGCCTGGTGGCCGCCCTCTTCGACGCGGGCGTCCTCGCCACCGGGCTCGCCTACCCGGTCGTACCCAGGGGCGACGAGTCGATCCGCTTCCAGATCAACGCCGACCATACGGAGGCAGGGATCGACCAGGTCCTCGCGGCCCTGGCCGCCGCCCGCCCCACCCCCTGATCCCCCCATCGTGCGTCTCGCCTTCATCTCGGACATCCACGGAAACCTCCCCGCCCTGGACGCCGTCCTGGCCGACATCGCCACCCGTGGGGTCGACGCCACCTACCACCTCGGCGACCTCGTCGGGTACGGCCCCTGGCCCAACGAGGTCATCGAACGGATCCGCGCCGAGGGCATCCCCGGGGTGGCCGGCAACTACGACACGACCGTCGCCCACGGCCACCCCGGCTGCGGTTGCCAGCACGAGGACCCCCGCCACCGTGCGCTCTCCGGCGAAAGCTACCGCTGGACCGCCGCCCACACCTCCGCCAGCAACCGGCGCTTCCTGGCCACGCTCCCCTTCCGCCTCGACGTGCGCCCGTTCGGCGGCCATGCGCCCGGTCCCGCCCTCGTCCTGGTCCACGCCGCCGCCACCCTGAACACGGTCTACTGGCACGCGGACCGGTCGGACCGCTTCTGCGCCGGGATGATCCGGCTCCTGCGCGCCCGCGACGGCGACACGATCCTCTTCGGTCACACCCACAAGCCGTGGACCCGTACCTTCGAGGGGCGGACGCTGGTCAACACCGGGTCCGTCGGGCGTCCCAAGGACGGCGACGCGCGCGGGAACTACGCCATCGTGGACATGCGGGAAGGCGCCGACGTCACCTTCCCCAGGGTCTCCTACGACGTTGACGGGGCGGTCGCCGCCATCGCCGCCAGCGGCCTGCCGGCAGAGCTGGGAACGGTCCTGAAGACCGGCGGTTCGCTGTAGCCTCCTGCTACCTCGCCGGCCTCACGCGCAGGAAGAAGGCCCCTCCGAAGCGGCTGTAGTAGGCGCCGTTGAAGTTGGTCTCCACCTTCTGCCACCCGACGCGGAACGAGCCGTTCACGCGCGGCCCCAGGCTTCGCGTGATGGTCGCGTAGAGACTCGACTCGTTGTCGGCCTCCTCGCCCGGCACCAGTGCGTCCTGCCCGGGGTCGATGTACCGTTTCCTGGCGAGCGTCGCCGCAAGGTCGAGGTCAAAGTCCCTCCAGCATTCCCACAAGACCATCTTCGCGTCCACGCGCCCGCGGTTGTATTCCACGCGCCCGGAGTTCGACCGGTTTCGCGTGCCGTCGATCGTCACCGTGAGATCCAGCCGCGTCGTTCGCAGTTCGTAGGTTCCCCCCAGTCCCGTGGCGTGATCGACCCGGGGCACCTGCTCCAACGCCTGCTTCGGGTAGCTGTGGTAGCGGTAGGTGCCGAAGACGCGAAAGCCCGAATACTCCCCTTCGTCGTCCTCGTTGGGGGTATCGGGGGTCCGGTAGAACCGTCTTCCGGCCCCCGCCTCCAGGGTCACCGAGCGGCGATCCAGCAGATCGAGGTTGCTAAGCAGGGCGGGTGCCGTGTAGTCGGCCCCTTCGCCCGTCAGGGTGACGTCCGCGGACATGCCCCGGACGGACTTCTGGTACCCGGCCCCCAGCCGGTAGATCTCATATCCCGGAGAGAGGTACAGCGGCATGGGAGGGTGATCGGTGATCCCGCGCATCCGCACCGTGGCCTCGCCATTGAACGTGCCGGCGCGGCCGCCCCGGATGCTGTGCATGAGTTTCGTGGTGAGGCTCCCGGTGTGTTCGCGCGGCGCGTAGTTGCGCAGCTGGAATCCTCCGGTTGCGAACTGGCGCAATCCGGCGTCGAGGGTGGCCTCCACCCTGCTGTGCTTCCGACTCAGCAGCGTGAAGATCCCATTCACGCTCCATTCGCCGATCCAGGCCTCCGCATGCTCGGTGGAATCGATCTGCGGTACCGCGATGGCGGTGAAGTCCCCGCGCCACGCTTCGCCCGCCATCCCCGCGGCGATCACGAGGTCCTTGACGCGTGCCTGCCCGGTGAGGGTCGCGGGGAACCAGAGCAGCCCGCCAAGCCCCAGCACCGCCAGAATCGCATGCGCTCGCGTCCGCGCCGACATGCTGTTGAATGCCAGCCACACCAATGGTCTCATGATCGGCCTCCCGCCCGTTGTCGGAATTCCTCCGCCTTCCGCCTCGTTTCCTCCATACGATCCGCGACTTCCTTCCTCAAGGCCCTCTTCTTCTCGATTCGGGCCTCGATTGGCTCGAGAGCCAGGTTGACCGCCGTTGAGTCCGTGACCCCCGTGGCCCCGGGAGCACTGCGCCGCTCGGTTCCGGTGGGGGTAACAACATGACTAAATCGTTCCCGCGCCGCCAGTATGTCTCTTCTTTTCTGTTCCCGCTCCTGGCGCTTTACGAGGGACTCGATCTCGCGGTCGAGGTCCTGCAGCAGCAAATCGTAACGTGCCACGGTGTTCTCGATCACCGTGGCCTTGTATCGAATCTCCCTGGGCGTATCGTCCGGACCGATCTCGATTTCGGGCATCGGCTCCAGCTCGAGGGGCTCCCGCGCCGCTTCCACCTCCCCCTCCACCAGCTCCAGTTCATCTTCCAGATTGCCGTACAGGATCCACGCACCCTCGGCGGAGCCCACGGACACCTCGATCTCGTTCACGAGCAGGGTAAGCCTCGCATCGATGGCACTGATCAGCGCGTCGGCGGCGGCGACCCACCGCTCTCTGCTCGTGCGCCATCCGGTCTCGGCGCTGTCCTTCTCTCCGCTTCGCTCCTGGAACTCGGCGAGAAGCTCGCTGACGAGAGCCTCGTCACCCCCCTGCCGGGCAGCCGTGTAGCGTTCGAGGAGCCGGTCCCACTCGTGTTGGAGCCGTTGCGCCTCGGTGAAAGCCGCCTCGTGCTGTTCCTTCGCGGCCCGGTATTCGATCCGCCTGTCCTCCACGTTCTGGTGCACGGTCCCCTGTGCTCCCAGGCCAACCGGAGCGGCCGCCGCCGCAAGCAGCCCGAGGAGTCCGTGGGCTCCCGGGAGACGGGGCAAGCCCTTCATCCGTCGATCCCGTACTTGCGGATCTTGTAGAGCAGCTTGCTCTTCGTGATTCCGAGGTGCCTGGCCGCCGCGGTGCGGTTCCCCGCGGTCCGGGCGAGGACCTGGCGAATCACGCCCGCCTCCATGTCGTCGACGGCCCGGCCGAGATCGATGGTCTCGCTTCCGTTGGCGTCGATGGCGAGCGAGTGGCTCGATTCCGGCCCGTTGACGTTGACGAGCAGGGGCAGGTCGCTCTCCTCGAGCACATCCCGTTCCGCCAGCACCAGCGCGCGCTCGATCACGTTCTCGAGCTGGCGGACGTTGCCCGGCCAGTCATACTCCGTGAGCCGGTTCATGGCCTCGGCGCCGATGGCGCTGACGGCGGAGCGGGTGCGGCCCCTGAGCTTCTTCACGAAGTGCTCCGCCAACAGGGGTATGTCGTCCCTGCGCTCCCTCAGGGGCGGAACCGTCCACGGCACGACGTGAAGGCGGTAGTAGAGATCCTCGCGGAAGCCTTCCGCCTGCAGAAGATCGGCCGCCGACATGTTCGTCGCCGCCACGATGCGCACGTCGACGGGGATGGTCTCCTCGCCGCCGACCCGTTCCAGCTCCCGCTCCTGCAGCACCCGCAGAAGCCGAACCTGGGTGGCGGCGTTGATGGTGGCGATCTCGTCGAGGAACAGGGTGCCGCCGTCGGCCAGTTCGAAGCGGCCGCGGCGCTGCTTCGCCGCGCCCGTGAAGGCGCCCCGCTCGTGGCCGAAGAGTTCGGAGTCCAGCAACCCTTCCGGCAGGGCGCCGCAGTTGACCCGGATGAACGGTCCGGTGTGACGGGTCGAGCGGGCATGGATCGCGCGGGCGACCAATTCCTTCCCCGTGCCCGATTCGCCGTAGACCATCACCGTCGAGTCCGAACGCGCCACCCGCTCCACGAAACGCTTCACCTGTCGGATGCCCTCCGACTGGCCCACCATCTCTCCGTAAGGCGTTCCCCCGTCCCCGGCCTCACTGCGCAGGTACGTGTTTTCGACGCGGAGGGCCAGGTTCTCCTGCTGGAGCCGCATGCGCTCGTCGCGCTCCCTCAGGATGCGATCCACCTTGATGCCGAACTCCTCCGTCGAAAAATCCTTGGAGATGAAGTCCCGGGCACCCAGCTTCATCGCCTTGACGGCCGTCTCGACGGTGCCGTGTCCGGTGATCACCAGCACATCCGTCGTGGGAGAGGTGTGCTTTACGCCCTCGAGAACCTTGATCCCGTCCGCCTTGGCCATCTTCAGGTCGGTGATCACCAGGTCGGCGCCCCGCTCTTCCAGGATTCGCAACCCCTCCTCACCGTCCGTGGCCGAAATCGTCCGGTGCCCCCGCCGGCGCATCAGGAGTTCAAGCCCCTCCCGCACGCTGTCGTGATCGTCGATGATCAGAACCTGCCTTGGAGTGCTCATGGCGTTGCGCTTTCCGGGCCGGCCAGCCGGCGCCCCCCGTCGTCGGGAAGGTCTTCGGGACCACTCAAGTATACGTGAAATTCCGCGCCATCCCCAGTTTCCCCCGTCCCCCGCCCCCCGGACGCCAGCTCCACGCGGCCGTGGTTCGCCTCCGCCATCTCCTTGACGATTGCCAGGCCGAGACCCGCACCCTGCGCCTTGTCACCGACGAAGGGCTCGAAGATCCGGTCCCGCAGTTCGTGCGGAATCCCGGGCCCGTTGTCCTTCACCGCGAGCCGCACTTCGCCGTTCACCAGCGCCCCGCCCAGCCACACGCGGTCGCCGGCGTGGGCGGCGTTGCGCAGCAGGTTGAGCACCAGCCGCTTGACGTGGAGCGGGTCGGCCATGGCGAGGAGCGGTCTCGACGGCAGGTCAACGTGGAGTTCGCCACCCTTCTTCCCGAGTTCGGCTTCCGCGAGGGCCGCGGCTTCACCGAGCGGCTCGCGCACGTCGTGCAGCTGCGGTTCGGTTTGCCCGGGGCGGGCGAATCCGAGGAACTCGTTGATGATGGCGTTCAGGCCCCGCACCTCCTTTCTCACCCGCTCCAGGATGCGCCGGCGTTCCCCGGCATCCTCCGTATCCTGCGCCGCGGACGCGAAGAGCTCGAGGCCCCCAAGCGGGTTGCGGATCTCGTGGGCGACGCGCGACAGCATGAGGCGCAGCTGCTCATCGCGGCGCTGAATCCCGGTTCTCATGCGCTCCATGGCCCTGGCCAGCCGACCGACCTCGTCCTCCCCCTCGAGGTCGAAGGGGCGATCCATCGCGCCCCGCTGGATCCGCAGTGCTCCCCGGCTCATCACCTCGAGCCGTGAGGCTATGCCGCCGGCCAGGCGCCAGCCGATCAGCGCCGCCAGCAACCCCGCCCCGACCGAAAGCGCGACCACCGTCCACCCCAGCGTGTGAAGCGGTTCCAGGTGGTCGGCCGGCATCAGCACGGCCAGAAAGGCCTTGCCGGAGCTCAGACGCACGATGCCGTACTTGTACCATCGTCCGTCCCTGCCCGCGAAGAGCTCCGTCGTGGCCCAGCCGCGCTCATGCGCTTCCGGGACCGCCGTGGAGATGTACGGCTCGACCCAGTGGAGCTTCTGCCCCAGCGGGAGCGGTTCGGCGCTTACCAGGACGGTCGCCGGATCGCCGGGCTCCCAGCGGAAGATGTCGGCGCGGTCCACATATGACTTGCGGTTGCGGTCGACCCTCGTGCTGTCGACGAGGCGGAGCAGCAGGGCGCGGTACTCGACCCAGATCTCCTCTCCCTCTTCGTGGCCCGGCCGCAGCCCGAGAAGGACTTCGTCCGCTCCGAAGGCCAGATCTCCCGCAACTCTCGCCACGTCAAGCAGCCTCTTGTCGAGCGCTTCCTCGAGTGCCTGCCGGGACGCGTTCCAACTCAACAACCCCTGAACCGCGCTGATCGCCACGGCGAAGGCGACGAAGAACAGCGCGAAGCGGTTGCGCAGTCTTATCGTTCGCCTCCAGCGACGTCGGCGCCCGGGTATGCTGCGCCAATGCTCATGGCACTACACCCCGCAGGGCACCCTCTCTTCCCGGAACCCGTACGAAACCCGGGCGGTATCTCTGCGCGTCACCGCGATGTGATGGGGCCGGACCGTGCGCCGCGCCGGAGCGCAATAGTCCCCAGGGATCCGCTCCACGATTTCGAACTTCATGTCCCGGTCCTTGTCGATAACCAGGACACGGCGGACTTCGACGGAGTCTCCCAGTTCTCGTCTGACGCCCACGGCGGCGACTACGACCATCTCACTGGCCCAGTCGACCTCGGGCGGCGGGCGGCCGCTGTCCCTGGTGTGCTGTTTCCAGAAATCCAGCCATTCCCGAGGGGGCTCGCTCCGCCCTCGTTCACCCGTGGACCGAAAGACCGTGGATTCGTTCAGGTCCATTCCCGACTCCGTGCCGCGCTCAAGGGTCCCGAACGGCAGGCTGCCCGTGTAGGCGTATCCGTCGAAATCCGCTCCCAGAGTGAAGTCCCTGGCCCGCAACACGACCTGGATCACACGTGCGGAGCCGTCGTCGGGGTCCACTCCCTGGATGCTCAAACCACGCAACGGGGTCGCTTCGGGAGCGCAACGAGTCCACTCCTTCTGGTCATCGCGCAGGTTGTCATGGATCAGAAAGCTCACCCGGCTTCGGCCGATGCCGCAATTCGGGTCCAGATCGCGCAGGCCCCATAGCCTGGTACCCCTGTTCTCGTTGACAAGATGGAGCAGGCTGACGTAGTTGGCCGCGAATCTGAACGGCAAACCCGGGCTCCTCAGGAGGCTCCTATCGCCCATCAGGGTGTCGTATCCGATCTCCTCGAAGAGGCTCCACGCACCGTCGGACTGCCAGGTGAACACCTGCTCCATCCACCCGAGGCCGCCCTGCAGGGGCACCTCGACCGTCACCCGCACCAACCCGTCCGATCCGAAGCGCAACAGAGTCGGGCCAACCGGATCGCAACCTGCGAAGGCGATGCAAGTTGTGGTCAGACCTAGCGTTACGCGAATTGCCGACAACCGTCGCGGTGACCTTTCCCTGGCAGGTGTGCCGGTGTATCTTTCCATGGTCATGTCCTCCCTCTCCCGCCTGCGCCGCCTTCTCCGAGATAGAAGCGTGAAGACGGGAGTGTTCACGCTTGCCAGCGGCCGTCGCTCAACATACTACATCGACGCCCGCCTGACGACAATGAGCGGTGCAGGCCAGCTTCTCGTTGGCGAGGTCTGCTACGACGCCATCGCGGACGCCGGTTGGCGGCCGGCCTTCGTAGGTGGCATGACCCTGGGCGCCGATCCCATCGCCTATGCCATCGCAAACCATTCCGCGCGCCTGCGCCGCCCGCTTGACGCGTTCACCGTTCGGAAGGAGGCGAAGGAGCACGGAACGGGCAGGCGCATCGAGGGTGGTCTGCCCGTCGGCGTGAGGGTCGTGGTCGTCGAGGATTCGGTGACGACCGGCGGCAGCCTGCTTGCGGCCCTCGACGTGGTCGAACGGCACGGCGCCGTCGTTGGCGGGGTGCTGGCTCTCGTCGACCGCGAGGAAGGCGGCGCGAGAAAGGTCGCGGAAGCGGGCTATGACTTCCGGGCCGTCTTCACGGCCGCGGAACTCCTGCAGGTGCCGCCTCCGGCCTAGGACGGTTCCGCGGCCGACCGCCCGGGAACCGGTCCCTCTCCGGTTCTCGCCGCCCGGGACGATTCGGTCCGGGGACTCCTGGAGCCGCTAGTCCACCAGGCGCAACGGCATGACGAGACACAGATAGTCGAGGTCCCCGTCGCCCGGCTCGACCGTCACGGCGCGCTCGGCGGTCCTGAACGCGAGCTTGACATCCCCTTCCGGCATGTTGCGCAGGACCTCCAGGACGTAGTTCGCGTTAAAGGCGATCTGCAGCGATTCGCCCTCGTAGTCGAGTTCCAGCTCGTCATGGGCCTCCCCGAGATCCGGGGTCATGACGTCCATGTGGACCCGGTTGGACTCGAACGAGAGCTTGATCCGCCGGGTCTGGTCGCTCGCGACGACGGCCATGCGGCGCACGCTGGCTTCGAGCGCGTCCCTGTCGACCCGCGCGATCTTGTCGTTGTCCTTCGGGATCACCTGCTCGTAGTTGGGATACCGTCCCTCGATCAGCCTCGTGTAGACCTCTTGGTTGTCGGAGCGGAACCCCAGGTGGTTCCCGCCCTTGCCGACGGCGAGCTCCCCGTCACCGTCGAACAGCCGTTCCACCTGTGCGAGCGCCGCGGGGGGCACGATGAACTCGCCGCTGCTCCCGTGCGCGGCCGCGGCGCCGACCTCCATCTTGGCCAGACGGTGTCCGTTGGTGGCCACCATCGTCATGGTCGTGTCCCCCAACGCCCAGTAGACGCCGTTGAGGATCGGCCGGCTCTCCTCGTTGGACACCGCGAAAGCGGTACTGCGGATCAGTTGGCGCAGCGATCTTTCCGAGACGCCCCAACCCTGCTCGAAGTCCATGGCCGGAAGGTTCGGGAACTCCTCGCTCGGCAACCCGTTCAACTTGAACCGGCTGTGTCCGCAACCGATCTCCAGCTGGTGGCCGCGGGCCTGCAGGTCAACGGGCTGGTCCGGAAGCTCGCGGGTAAGCTCCAGGAGCTTGCGGCCCGGCGCGGTGATCGCTCCCGCCTGCACCACCTCCGCCGGCACACGAACGCGTATCGACACGTCGAGGTCCGTGCCGGCAATCCAGATCGAGTCCTCCTGCGTCTCGATCAGGACGTTCGACAGGACCGGCAGCGTGGTCTTGCTGGGGATGCTCGCCGATACGGCCGCCAGCCCCCGCTGAAGGTTCTGGCGTGTGATGGTCAGTCTCATGGGAGGCTCGTGATGGGGTGGGAGAGAGGGAAAATCCGGCGGTTCAGCGGTGAGTCCCTATTATGTAGGTAACAAGGTAACAGGTCATCATCATAAGGGGTGTGGAAAAGTGCACAGCCCGGGTGCCGTACGGCGGGGGATGCAGCGGGAATCCGGGAATCCGGGGATTCGGGGGTATGTGCACGGATGGAGGAAAAGAACGGCATTTCGGTGGCGACGAGGGGGGGAGTGTGGAGAACACGATGGCCCGCGGCCGGTTTTCCACAGTTCTTCCACAGGGACATGAGGAAAAGGGAGAGCTCCCCTCTTCAGGCGCTCTTCTGAAGGTCGCGGCGCAGTCCGTCCACCCTCGCCCGGAAGGCATCATCGGCGTCCAGACGTTCCTCCACTTTCCGAATGGAGTGGATCACGGTCGAGTGGTCCCTGCCCCCGAAGGCCTGCCCGATCTGCTTGAGGGGAGTATCGAGGATTTCCCGAATCAGGAACATTGCGACCTGGCGGGGCACGGCGAGGGCACGGGCGCGGCCGGGCGATGCGAGAGCCTCTCCGGTGACGCCCCACACCTTGCCGACGCGTTCCCGTATTGTCCCGGGGTCCAGGGGTGTCGGGGTCTCGCCGGCGGAGCCCAGACCCGCCAGTGCTAGGTTTGCGAGGTCGAGCGTCAGTTCCTGCCGGGTGAGCGACGAGTAGGCGAGCAGCTTGATGATGGCACCTTCGAGTTCCCTGACCGACGACGTACAGCGCCGTGCGATCAGATCGAGGATGTCGGCGGGGAGGAAGATCCGGTCTTCGTCCGCCTTCTTGCGGAGGATCGCCACCCGCGTCTCGTAGTCCGGCGGGTTGACGTCGGCGACGAGACCCCACTCGAAACGTGACACGAGGCGGTCCTCGAGGCCCTCGAGTTCCTTGGGATGGCGGTCGCTGGTCAGCACGATCTGGCGGCTGGCGTTGTAGAGGACGTTGAAGGTGTGGAAGAACTCCTCCTGGGTGTGCTCCTTGCGGCGGAGGAACTGGACGTCGTCCACTAGGAGAAGGTCGTAGGACCGGTAGCGGGCCCGGAATGCATCGGTCGTCTGGTCGTAGATCGCCGTGACCATCTCGTTGACGAACTGTTCCGCCGGAATGTAGCAGATGCGGGTGCGCGCGCCCTCCTCCAGCAGCCGGTGCCCGATCGCCTGCATCAGATGGGTCTTGCCGAGCCCCGTGGCCCCGTAGAGGAAGAGGGGGTTGTAGCTGCGGGCCGGTCTCGCCGCGACGGCGAGGCTCGCCGCCTGGGCAAGTCGGTTGTTCTCGCCCACAATGAAGCGGGAAAAGGTGTAGCGGGCGTTCAACGCCGGGCGCGGACCGGGAGGTGGGGGATCGTCGGCGGGCCGGGATTCCGGCTCGACCACCTGGGTCACCGTGATTTCGGGGGCGTGGCGCTCGGGGAGGGAGGCGTCCCAGGAGATTTCGAGTTCCACCGGCCCCGGTACGGCGCCGACGGCGATACCGTGAAGGAGCGGCCCGTATTTGTCTTCGAGCCACTCCGCGTGGAACTTGCTCGTCGCCGCGATGTGCAGGACGCCGCGGGACCAGGAGACCGCTCTTGCGCTGGCGATCCAGGTGCGGAAGGTCTGCTCGGGAAGGCCGGTCCTGGCCTGCTCGAGGATGCGGTTCCAGAGGTCGGTAGCGGTCGGCGTCATGCCCCGGCGTACGGTGGAAGGGGCGCGAAGCTTATCGGCGGGGAGCGGCGAAGTCAATCGCCGGGGTGGGCTGGAGGTCGTGGCGTGGTGGGGGGCGTGATCGGCGCGCCGGAGTCGAGCGCCGTGGATAAAGCCGCCGACATTGACTGACGGCCGGTGGTTTTGGTAACTTCCACGGCTGTACCGATACCAGCGGTCGCCTCAGGAGACACGGGGACCGACACACGATCCGCCAGAACTGAACCCGGGTGTTCCAAAGATGAAACCGACCTACCGGCCGCGAAACCGTAAGCGGTTGAACAAACACGGCTTCCGAGCTCGAATGAGGACCAGGGCCGGGCGGGCGACGCTGAGCCGGCGGCGGCGGCGGGGCCGGCGGGCGCTCGTCGTGCGCACCGGATCCAAGAACGGCGGTTGACGCCGTCGGTGGACGGGGGGCACGAGCGGCTCCCGCGAGCGGCCCGGATCCGCCGGACGCGTGATATCCGGGTGCATCTCCGGCGTGGAAGACGGATGAGAACCCCCGCTCTCGACGTGTACCTCCTCGACCGTTCGGCAGGGGGCATTGGCGAATGGCGCGGACCGCGTATCGGTTGGATCGTGCCCAAGCTGGGGCATGGCAGCGTGGAGAGGAACCGGCTGAAGCGCAGGCTCAGGGAGATCGGGCGAAGAAGGGTGCTGAAGAGGCTGCGGGAGGCGGAATGCCGTGCGGATGTGCTGGTGCGGGCGCGAAGGGGCGGGTATCGCGCTACGTATCAGGAGCTCGAAGCCCAGTGGATGAGCGTCGTGGAGGTGGCATGCTCACATCGTTGATGGCCGCGACCATCCGTTTCTACCAACGCTGGTTGGCGGCGGCGAAGCCCCCGTGCTGCCGGTTCCATCCGACCTGCTCGGAGTACACGCGGGTGGCGATCCTGGGACACGGGCCGGCCCTGGGGTTGTGGATGGGTGTCAGGCGTATCGCGAGATGCCACCCGTGGGGTGGATACGGGTACGACCCGGTCCCCGACCCTAAGGTGGACGGGCCATGAAAACGGGCCTCCGCTTCTTCGCCGCGATGTTCCTGATGCTGCTGGTCTTCGTGGTCACCAACCGGCTGTTCCCGCCGGCGGTGCCGGAGCCTCCAGACGAACAGCCGAGGCCGGAGGCCGGCGGGGACGAGCGCGGTGGACTGCGCGAACCCGCCGAGGCGGTGGTGCCGGAGCCCGGGGGGGAACGCGGGGCGCGGCTGCCCGGTGAAGGCGATCCGGAACAGCTTGTCACGGTTCAGACACCCCTTTATCGCATCGTATTCACCAACCGCGGGGCGGCCATTCGCTCCATTCAGCTGCCCACGTACGAGTCGTTCGCCCACGAGGGACCGGTCGAACTCGTGCCCCCCGGCGTGGAGCGGGTGCTGGCGGGAACCTGGCAGAGGGGATCGGGTTCGGACCAACTCGACCTGACGCGGCTCGCCTATGAGGTGAGCCCGCGCGACGGCCTCCGCCTGGGCGAGGGCGGCGGACCGCGGAGCCTCACCTTCCGCTACGAACACCCGACTCAGCCCTTTGTGAGCGAGGTACGGTACACCTTCTCATCCGATTCCTACGTAATCGGCGTCGACGGACGGCTGCCCGCCTCGGAGCGGGCGGCGATATTCGTGGATCTGGGGCCGGGCCTCGCGATCAACGAACTCAAGGAGGACGACGAACGCAGGCTGATGGCGTTCTCGTCGAACCACGTGGACGAAGGGGTCCGCTCACGACCCTTCGCCAAGGTCAAGGAGCCGGAAGCGGTGCCGGGTCCGTTGCGCTGGGCGGCGGTGAAGAGCAAGTACTTCGTGGAGGTCATCCTGGCCGGCGACGGCGAGGGGGAGGGCGGGTCGCTTGCGGGAATCTGGGCCGAACCGGTGCCGGGAACGGGGCGGGTGGCCGTACGCGTGGGCATGCCGATGGGCGAGGACGGCAGGTACGCCTACCGGGCCTTCCTGGGCCCCATCGACCGGGATCTCCTGGTCGGAGTGGGCGACGATCTGCACGAGGTCAACCCCATCGGCCTGGCCATCTTCCGGCCGATCATCCGACCCTTCGTGGCGGTGGCCCTGTGGACGATGAGGATGCTCCATGACCACCTCCACCTGTCCTACGGATGGGTATTGATCGTGATCGGCCTCCTGGTCCGGGTCGTGCTCTGGCCGCTCAACCAGAAGGCGATGCGGTCGCAGCTCAAGAACATGGCGGCCGCGCCGCTGATGGAGGAGATCCGGCGGAAGTACAAGGACGATCCCCAGAAGGCGCAGCAGGAGACGCTGAGGCTGTACAAGGAGCAGGGAATCAATCCGCTGGCCGGATGCGTTCCCCTGCTGATTCCCTGGCCAATGCTGATCGCGCTCTTCTTCGTCTTCCAGAACACGATTCAACTGCGCGGCCAGTCCTTCATGTGGCTGGCCGACCTGTCGGCGCCGGATCCCCTCTATATCCTCCCGATCTTCCTTGCGGTCAGCATGTTCGTCCTGCAGTGGATCAGCATGAGGGCGATGGCTGCGGCCAACCCGCAGATGAAGATGATGATGTACATTCTGCCACTTGTGATGCTGTGGATCTTCTGGCGGCTGGCTTCGGGATTGAACCTCTATTACGCCACCTTCAATCTGGCCATGATCCCGCAGCAGATCCTCATCGCGCGGGAGCGGAGGAAGGCGCAGGCGGCGGGGCCGCTCAAGCCGAAATGACCCCGGGAGCAGGGGTCGTCGGCCCGCGGGAGGCCGAAGTGCATCGATCACGCGCGAGAGTGCGAAACCGGCGTTGCACGCGCCCTGCAGGGCTGTTGTGATGTAAAGCATAGTTTCCAATATGTCATGTATAATGTACACTTCTTGGATCAGTCGGCTGCCACCGCGGGTACCGCGCGGCTTCGCGACACGATCGTAGCACTGGCGACCCCGCCGGGAGTCGGCGCGGTCGCGCTGGTCCGCCTCTCGGGTCCCCTGGCGCTGGAGATCGCCGCGCGCCTGATGGCCCGGGATGCGCCGTCAATGGCTGGGTGGGCGGACCGGTTCAGCCGCCTCCGGCCTCTGTTCCGTCCCGGCTCGGAAGAACCCCTGGACCGGGCGCTGGTCACGCTGTTTCGGGCACCGGAGAGCTACACGGGCGAAGACATGGTGGAATTCTCGACACACGGGGGGCACAGGGTCCCGCGCAGCGTCGTGGCAGCCTGCATGGCGCTGGGCGCCAGAGAGGCGAGGGCCGGCGAATTCACGCAGCGCGCCTACCTCAACGGGAAGCTCGACCTGACTCAGGCGGAGGCGGTCGCCGATCTCGTCGAGGCGCGGTCGGCCAAGGGACGGACGGTGGCGCTCCACCAGCTCGAGAGGGGACTCGGCGCGCGCATCGCGGAGCTTCGCGAACAGGTGATCGGGCTTTCGGCGCTACTCGTCCAGCACATCGACTTTCCCGAGGAGGACGATGCGCCGACACCCCTGGACGGAATCGCCGCGGAGGCCGGGCGCGTGGCCGTTGAGATCGGTCGCCTGCTGGCGACCGCCCCCGCGGGAGAAGCATTGCGCGAAGGCGCGGTGACTGTGCTGGCGGGAGCGCCGAACTCTGGCAAATCCAGTCTGTTCAATGCCTTGGTCGGTGTCGAGCGCGCCATCGTGACCGACGAGCCGGGGACGACGCGGGACGCGGTCGAAGCGGTGGTCGAGGTGGAGGGGTTTCCCTTTCGGCTGGTTGACACCGCGGGTCTCCGAGTAGCCGCGGGCAAAGTCGAGCGTCTGGGGATCGAGGTGGCGCGCCGCTTCCTGGCCGGGGCGGACGTGGTGCTCTATTGCCGGGAGGCGGGCCGCGACCCGACGGGGGAGGAGCTCCGCTTCCTCGGCGGACTGGAGGCGCCGGTCGTGTCCGTGAGGACGAAGTGGGATCTGGCCGGCGGCGGAGATGTCCGCGAGGACGGTGCGGTGGCGGTGTCGGTGGAGACCGGTGAAGGACTCGACGCCCTGAAGACCGTGTTGCGCGATCTGGTCTTTCAGGGCGTGGTGGAAAACCGTGACGACGTGCCGGTGGTAACGCGCAGGCGGCAGGCCGACCTTCTGGCGCGGGCACGGGAGGACGTTGAAGGTTTCCGGGTGGCGCTGGAGGGGGGAATCCCTCCGGAGGTGGCGTCCGCGCACCTGAAGAGTGCCGAGAGCGCACTGGAGGATATTCTCGGGGTCATCGCCACGGACGATGTGCTGGACCGTGTGTTCAGGGACTTCTGCATAGGAAAGTGAAGGGGATTATACCCCCTGACTTGACAACGTGAACGATGACCGTAACCTCAATGGAGAACGCCGGATC
>JAPPGI010000126.1 GCA_028874985.1 Gemmatimonadota bacterium
CACCGATGTCCAGTACACCACGCGCGTGACCGCCGGCACGGGAACGCCCAGTATCGGGGGCAGAAATGTACCCGTGCCACTCAGTGCCCCCCCTGGCGGTGGCCCCGACTTCATCGCGGCTCCGAGCGGAGAGTTCTGGCTGGACCGCGCCATAGTGTGGACCCACCAGCTCCGGGTCCGCGTCCCGATGCGGTGATGATGGGGGATGCACGGGCTGCTACCCCCCCACGAAGGCCACCCCCACGAGACCGGTCGACAGGTCGGTGACCTCGAACGTCGCCCGAAGGGTCACACGCGTTCCTGCCCCAGCGCCTACTCGAACAGTCTCGTCCCCTCCATGGCGATTCCCTCTCGTCCACTCCCCCTGCCCAGCGACCCTGCCGAACCCGGGTTGTCCACCGTGGCTCCCTGGACGCGCTGCGGAGGGCATTCGACAGGGGTAGGTTACCACCCCGGGCGGCGCGCTCACTGGCGCTGTGGAGGGAAATCATCTGGCGGCCTGGATACGTGGAGCCGGGGGACACGCGAACCTGTTGGACTACGGGGAAAACCGATGACGATACGAATCGCACCGCTACTCGCGCTGCTGGTCGGATGTGGGACCACCGGATCGCTGCGGGAACCGGCTGAAGTGGGGCTTCGGGATGCCGAAGTGGGCTTCAGGGACGATTTCGACACTGGAGAACCCGGCAGATGGGGGCGGGTGATCGACGTGCGGGACGGGAAGCTTTTTCCGACGAGTTTCGGTGACTACAACCCGGCTATTCGTGAAGACCGGGTAGGCGAGAATTGGGAACTCTCGGTGGGCTTGGGATGGGTGAAGGGGGCTGAGGGACGATCTGTTATCTCCGTCATGGTCGTAGGCCCTTCCCATCGCGGAAGCAATCGAATCCCCCAAGTGAGGTGGCAGGCAGGGTTCGACTACTGGAATCGACTCTGGAGGGTTCGCGTCAATGGTCCTGAGCGAGATCACACGCTAGCCGAGGGTGGGTTTGCCGACATAGGCTACTCGCCAGGAGGGGTGACCGTGTTCCGGCTCAGTCACGCCTACGGGGTCCTGTCGCTGTACGCGAACGACAGTCTCATCTACCGGGACAACGTGGAGGGGGTTCTGCCCGATGAAGTCGGTGGCGAGAACGCAACGGAGGGACGTTACGTCGCGCTGTTCTTCACGGCGGACGAGCCGACGGACGAGGCCGTTTACTTCGACTGGGTCGAGATCAGGAGATCAACGGTCGACCCGTGTCCGCCGCACATCAAGTGCGAGAGGATAGGCGGGTGACATCCCCCACCCCCACCGCCCTCCTCAGCGCCCCACGCTCCGGCACGACCTCTTCCCGGCGCACCTCGTACCCCACCTCCACCGCCGCCTCCGCCACCGCCTCGCGCAGCACGCCCCCTTCGCGAATCAACCCCCCCACGAAGGCCACCGGCGCCCGCCCCCCCCACCCCGACGTCCGCCCCAGCACGGCCTCCAGGTGCTCGCGCACCGCGCACAACGCCCGGTGAATCGCCCGCGCGGCCACCACATCGCCCGCCTTCGACACCTTGGCCACCGCCACCGACAGCGCCGCGATGTCTCCCTTGCTAGCGCCCACCGCCCAGCCAGCCAGCTCACGCGGTCCCGCCGTACCCGTCTCCGAGAGCAGCGCACCGGTGAGATCCGTCGGCGGCTCCCGGCCGTCGGCCGAGCGCAGCACGGCACGAATCCCGTCCAGACCGATGCCGTAGCCGCCACTCTCGTCGCCCAGCAGCGCCCCCCACCCCCCCACCGTCACCACATCGCCCCGCGGGTCGACCGCGCGCGCCACCGAGCCCGTGCCCGCCACCAGGAGCACGCCGGGCCCCTCGCCGAAGGCGTCCGCGTGGGCGGCCTCGACATCGGAGCCGACGACCACGCGCCGGGCCAGTCCCGCGCCACGCAGCTCCTCTTCCACCGCCGCGCGGCCACGCTCGTTGCCCGCCCCCGCCAGACCGGCCCACAGGGCGCGCGCGGGAAGCCGCACCCGCGCGTGCCGGGCCGCCTCGCGTGCGACCGCTGCCACGGCGACCGCCGCGACGCGGGGATCGGCCGGGTCGATCAGCCCCGGTCCCCCATCTGCCGCACCAAACTCCCGCCCTGTCGCGTCGCCGACCAGCGCCCGCGAGCGCGTCCCGCCGCCGTCCACTCCGACATACACGCCGGGTCCCGTGTCGCCGGCCCGTGGACGAGACATCCCGCGCACCTCGCCGGCCTCGCCGGCCTGCCTCAACGGCGCATCCGGAACAGGGACCCCACAACCACCGTGACCACCAGCCCGATGAACACGAACCACGGCCACGCGACCGCGCTGCGCGCCGTGGCCCAGATCACCACCACCGTCCCCACTCCGGCCGCCATCCCGACGATCGCTCCCGCCTGGCTCACGCGCCGGGTGAGCACCCCCAGGGCGAAGGCGCCGAGCAGCCCCCCGTACGCCATCGAGGCGGCCGCCAGCGCCACCTCGACCGCCGCCGTGCCCTGCGACAGCGGGATGAACACGACCGCCCCCACGATCAGCAGCCCGGCCCAGACCAGCGTGAAGACCTTGCCCGCGATCATGATGTCGCGGTCTTCCGCCTTCCCGGCATCCGCGTCCCGGCCGCCGCCGTTCCCGCCGGCACTCCCCGCGACGCGCCGCCTGAGCGGCCGCCAGAAGTCGTACGCGCTCGCCGAGGCCAGCGAGTTGATCGACGACGACAGCGTCGACATCGCCGCCGCGAATACCCCCGCGATCAGGAGGCCGCGCACACCCGCGGGCATCTCCTCGATGATGAAGCGCGGGAAGATCTCGTCCGAAGACGCGAACTCGCGGCCCTCGAAGAAGACCCAGAGGCCGAGCCCCACGCAGAGGAAGAGCGCGAACTGCAGGATGACCGCGAAGCCGCTCCCGATCAGCGCCCGCCGGCTCTGCACAACGTCCCGGCAGGTGAGCAGGCGCTGCACGAAGAGCTGGTCGGTCCCGTGCGACGCCATCGACAGGAAGCCGCCGCCGATCAGGCCCGCCCAGAAGGTGTAGGCCACGCGCGGCGACGTGCCGAAGTCGAGCACCTGCGTCTTTCCGGCCGCACCGGCACTGGCCAGAATGGCGGACCAGCCTCCGTCGACCGCCATGTGGAGGAGCAGCAGTGCGATCAGGCCGCCCGCTATGTAGAGCGCCATCTGCAGCGCGTCCACCCACACCACCGCCCTGATGCCGCCGAAGTAGGTGTACGCGAGCGTCGCCGCGCCGATCACCAGGATCGACACCGGGTACGACCAGCCCGTGATGATCGCGAGCGGGATCGCCGTGGCGAAGAGCCGCACCGAATCGGCCAGCAGGCGGGTGATCATGAACACGCCCGAAGCGGAGCGCCGCGCCGCCCCGCCGAAGCGCTTCTCGAGGAGGGCGTAGGCGGTTGCGAGGTCGCCGCGGTAGTACGCCGGCAGGAGGACCCATCCCACGACCGCCCGGCCCGCGAGATAGCCGATCGCCAGTTGCAGAAAGGCCAGCGTGCCCAGGTAGGCGATTCCCGGGATCGACAGGAAGGTGAGCGTGCTGGTCTCGGTCGCCACCACCGAGAGCATGACGGCCCACCACGGCAGGTTGCGGCTGCCGAGGAAGTAGTCGGTGCCGCCCCGGTTCGCCCGGCCCAGCCAGGCGCCCCAGAGGGTCACGCCCAGCATGTAGAGGGCGAGCACGGTCAGGTCGAGGCCGCCGAAGTTCATGGCACCTGCCTGAGCGAAGGCGGCGTGTCGAGAATCGCTCTCGCCACCCGGTCGTGGACCCCCCGGCGCAAGGGGATGTGTTTGCGGTTCTCCCGCGTGGCGTTCACCCGGTTGGTGAGCAGCACCACCGCGAGCTGCTGCGTGGGATCGATCCAGAGCGAGGTCCCGGTGTAGCCGGTGTGGCCGAAGGACCGGGCCGACAAGTAGTCGCCGGCCGAGGAACGCTCCGAGGGCGTGTCCCAGCCCAGGGCGCGCGAGGACCCGGGGGACTGCCGCGTGATTCTCTCGACCCAGCCCTGCGCGAAGATCGAGACGGGCGCGAAGCGGGGGCGGTGGCAGGGCAGCCCGGAGGCCGCGTCCGCACGGCAGGGGCCCGCCACACCGCGGTCCAGCATCACCTGGGCGAACACGGCCAGGTCGCGGGCCGAGCTGAAGAGCCCGGCGTGCCCCGCGACGCCGCCCATCGCGTAGGCGTTCTCGTCGTGCACGACGCCGTGGACGTGGAAGCCGCGATAGCCCTCGTCCAGCTCGGTCGTCGCGACCCGGTCCCAGAGTGCCGAATCGGGGTTGAAGCCGGTGTCGGCCATGCCGAGCGGGCGCCACACTTCCGTGCGCAGGAAGTCGTCCAGCGCCATCCCGGCGACGGCCTCGACGATGAAGGCCGCCGTCATGAGGCCGATGTCGGAGTAGACGGTGCGCTCGCCGGGGGGGTGGTCCAGCGGGAGGGCGCCGATGGCGTCCCGGTACGCGTCGCGGCCCTCCAGCTCGAGGAAGAAGCGGCGGAAGGGCGGCAGTCCGGCCCGGTGCAGCAGGAGGTGGCGGACCGTGACGCGGGACCTGGCCGGGTCGCCGTCGTCCCACCAGGGGAGGTGGTCGCCCACCGGGTCGTCGAGTGTGAGGAGGCCGCGCTGGGCGAGGAGGACGACCGCCGAGGTCGTGCCCACCACCTTGGTGAGCGATGCCAGGTCGAAGATGGAGGCCGGGGTGACGGGGGGCGCGTCCGGGTCCCGGTCGAGGCGGCCGTAGCCGCGCAACCGCACGAGCTGGCCCCGGCGCACCACGGCCAGGGCCGCGCCCGGGGCGGCCGAATCGGCCAGGGCGGCGAGGATGAAGTCGTCCAGGGCGGCCAGCGAGTCGGCGCTCATGCCGGCGCGGGAGGGGTCGACTTCGCGCGGGGAGACGACGGCGCCGCCCGAGCGGCAGAAGATGTCGGCGAGGCCGGCGGCGTCCGGCCCGCCGGGGTCGGTCGTCCGGCTCGCGCAGTCCGGCACCACCACCCC
>JAPPGI010000125.1 GCA_028874985.1 Gemmatimonadota bacterium
GGGGCGGAGGCCACCCCTCGCCAGCCCCATTGTATGACAATGGGTAGGCTGGCTGACCGACCTTAGACGCGCCAAACATCGCCGTGGGCGCCGCGCCCGAAAGCCGACGGCGGGCACCGTCGATGCGGTGGCGGCGCACCTCCACGAGCGCTCCGGGGAGCCCGTTCAGACGGACCTCGCGAAGGGACGAATGATCCCGCCAGCACCGATGCCGATGGGCACCGGCAACGCTTCCGCCTTGGGGTGAATCAACCTGACTACGCGCGACTCCTCCGGTGCTTTGCCTCGATGGTCTGCTCGTGCTGCCGTTCAAGCTTCGGTAACCCGAAGGACGATGTACTACGGATCCCATCCCCGATGGGTTTCAATACCGCCGGGGGAGACGGGGGCCGCCGAAACCGATCCGAGTCTATTTCGGGAGCCCTCCGGGGCGGGACCGTCCCCACGGTCTTCTCCCCACCCTCTGAGGTGGGCTGTGGGGATGCCCACTCGCAGCCTCCCCGGCTAGGTTGTCTGAGTCTGCACCCGATGACCCCTGGCCATGCCCTCCATGCTCAATGACCTCGAAGCTCCTAGCGGTAGATCGATGACCACACCGCCAAGGACCCTTTCGATGGGAGGGGTCCGCTCGGTATCAAGATCTTCGAGAATCCGACCGCCAGCCGTCGGCAGCTCACCGGACCGACTTCGGACCGAGGGGAGGCCACGTGTCGTGGGGATCAGCCCGAAGGGCGGCACGCTGCTTCCGATTGATCCAACAAGTCCTTCCGGCAGGCAGGGCTCATGGGTGAGGTAACGTCCACGGGTGACTGGGCCGCGACAGGGGACGGTCCCGAGCTGGAACGGCGCAGCTTCGTCGAGCAGGTGCGCCATGAGAATGAGAACGACTTCGGTCCGCCCGCCCGCCGAATGGTGGAGACCATGCTCGCCGCAGGACATCCACACCCGTGGGCCTACGTCTACGAGTTGTCACAGAACGCAATCGATGCGGGTGCCCGACGAATCTCTTGGCGGACCAACGGTCGGTCGCTGTTCTTCCAGCACGATGGGGACGGTGCATTGGACGAAGACACCGTGCGTGGGCTGTCTTCGATTGGTGCTTCGACCAAGGGGCAGGACGCCATCGGGTTCATGGGTGTTGGCTTCAAGTCAGTCTTCAATCGGTTTCGAACAGCGCGGGTGTCGGGTTTCGGCTGGCGTATCAAGTTCGACATCGGAATGCACCACGGGGCGCTCGACACGACGTTTCATGACTGGTTCGACGCCCTGCGGCCACACTGGGACCCTGAGCGGCTCGATCCCGATGCTGGTTACACCACCGCTTTTTCCCTCACTCGTTCCGTGGCCCCGACGACCGGCTTGGCCGACGACCTAGCGCGCCTAGCGTCCCCCGACGACCCAACTCCGTTGTCTGTGCTCGCGTTGCGGGGCTTGGAACAGGTGTGTATCGACGACGTAACTTGGGATCTTTCGGTGCGGGATGGAGTGGTCGAAGTTCGGCGCACGCCCGATGGGCTCTCTCGACGGTGGCGGTTCTTCGAGTCATGGTATCGCCCGGATGACGCCGCGATGCGACGATTCTTGGAAGCGCGCCGGGACCTCACGTACCAGGAGACGACCGGGGCGGAGCGACCGGAGCGCAGCGTCGTGGCGCTCGTGCCCTTGGACCATGACGGGTTACCGAACCCACCGTCCCAAGGTCGAGTCTACGCGACACTTCCGACTCGGGTGCTCATTCCCTTCGGATTCCATTTGCAAGCGGACTGGCTCGTCAACCTAGAACGCCAGAACCTCCGTGCCATCAACGGAGATCCTTGGCAGGAAGCCATCCTGCGGCAAGTCCCGGTGCTCGTGCGGGAAATACTCCTTTGGCTGAGAGAGGAATCAGAATCAGAATCCGTCAGAAGCCGAGGCTATCGAATCCTGTGCGATCCCACCCGTCGCGAAGGCGAGATGTCCGATGTGCTTGGTGCCCTGAGGTGCGATTTCATCCGGTTGCTTAGCGATTTGGAGATCGTTCCGGTGCTCGGCCCGGAAACCCGACGATTCTGCACACCACAAGAGATCGTCCGCCTTCCCGGCCGGTTTCTCGGCGAGTTTGGAAATCGACCGGCGTGGCGTCCAGATTTGCTTTTCGACCGTGACCTGATGAATGAAGGGCTCTTGGGGAGTCGCGCGGTGCAGTTCGCGAGCTGGCTACGGTGGGGACACGACATCGACCCTGATCGCGTAGCGTGGGCTGTAACGCTGCCGCTCTGGTGGTCCGCGGTGGACGAGAACACCGCCGCGCTCTTTTCGCTTTGGTCGTGCGTCTCCGAGCGCGAATGGCATCACGCACCCGTCGTCCCTACGGAAGCTGACGGTTGGCTGCCCGCGCACGATACTTGCTGGCTCAACGAGAAACCGCCGTCCGACAAGGAACCCAGTGGGGCGGTGGTCGCAAAGGCGCTCGTTCGCCTCCTACCTGCCCCGGAGCAGCGCCTGCCACCGCGAATCCGCGAGCTTGTCAATCAAGATCGCGCCCATCCCGGCGTCGCGTGGCTCCAGGAACGGCATCAGGTGAAGCTGTTGAGGGACATCGTTCGGCGAGGATGTGCAGATGCCGACGGCGGGAACCACTTCCCGCTCGTCGAGCTCCTGGATTGGGCCGTTGCCCGGGGTCCGAATCGCCAAAACCTAGTGCCGCTGGTCCTGACCGAGGATGGACCGCACCAGCCATCAGTAGCATTGCTCGCAGATCCGCTCGTGCCGGGCGGCGAGGATCGGCGACGACTCTTCCCGAGCGTGCCAGCGCTCGTAGAGGACTACGCTCTCATCGACGACCAGCAGGCGGCGGTGCGCTTCATCGAAGGACTGGGGGTCGGTGGTGACGCCACGCTCAAGGAACGGCGCTTCCCCGTCGGCTACGACAAGCAGGCCGTCGGCAAGCGACTCGGGATCGAGGTGGACCGGATTAAGCCTGCCGCGCTCGCATCGGGGTGGACTGTGCTCGACTACGACCTGCCCCTCAACGTTCAAACGGTCCCACTTGACGCCCTACAGCGCTGGCTTTCACGCGAACACACCCTTCTTGCCCACAAGGGCACGCTGAAGGCGACCAGCAGTTACCATGGCCGGAAGACAACTGACGGCGTACAACGCGCGCGGTGGGTCAAAGAACTGGAGCAGCTTCCGTGGATTCTCTGTGACGATGGCGAACGCAGGAAGCCCGCAGACCTTCTGCTCCAAGCCGACTCCGACTACGAGGATGCGCCCCTCGCGGAAATTGACCGCGACTTAGCGAACCGCTTGGAGCAGGAAGGGATTCGTTTCGGCACCAACATCTCCCGCTCTCCCGTGCTGTTCCGGTTGGAGAAGCAGGGCTCATCGAACTTGCCGGACACCGATCTGGCGGGCTTGCTCGAAGAGGCGCTGGCAGAGATCGAGGCGGGCACCGTGACGCGCGACGAACTGATATCCGCGCTTCGCTCCGTGAAGCTACGAGGCGTCCCATTGGATCGTGTAGTGCGGGAAGCTGGTCGTCCCGGAACGCGAAGCGCCCTCGGCAAATGGGTGGTGGCACTTTCCTCTGTCGAGGCACCCTTGGCCGCAGCTGTGGATCGGATTGAAATCGAGCTGCCTGGGACAACAACAGGCCAGCAGGCTCTCGGGTACCTTACTGACCTCTGGAGACGTAGGCCGGAATCCGTCGATGAGATTCGAGCCCATATCGCGTCCGCGTATCGCTACGTCCTTCAAGACCTGGAGCGCGGCGATCTGGACCGTGGAGTTTGGCGCGACGCAAAGAAGCAGGCTCGGCTCTACGGCAAGGGTGGCTGGCATGAGATCAGCGACGCACTTGTGGTCGACGATGTCCGATCCCCCTTCATTCGCCAACTGCTTACGGCCAGCCGGATAGCCGTCTCAGCCGCACACCTCGGAGGTGCCCCAGAGCAGATTCGCCTCGTAGCGGCCGAACTTGGGATCGCCTGCCTCTCGACCAAGATCCGAGTAAGTGAGGGACCTGAGCTTTCCCGCCCGCCGTGGATGGGCAATCTAGAGAGACTTGTGGAGGCTCTAGGCACCCTTGAGGGCCGTCAACCCTTGAGCAGAATCACATGCCGGAAACACCTTGCGTTGGGAGTCGAAGGCGAGAGCCACCAAGTCACCGCCTATCTCGTCCATGGTGAACTCATGGTCACCGGGACACCGGAGACCTTCGGTACGGAAGCGGCTGAGCAACTCGTCGAGCATTTCCAGTTGGCACAGCGAGGTAACTCGATACCGCGGCTCACGGCAGCGCTTGGTTCGCTTGCCGAGGACGAACGGTTTTCTGAGAATCTGAAGGTGCTCGCTAGCGGTCTCCGGTTGATCGTACCAGAGCCGACGAGCTTGAGACCTGAAGCAGGCACCGGAGAAACCCTGCCGACAAACCAAGGTGACCTGGGGAACGCAGACACGACACGAACCGTCCCGGATTCGCTACCTGAACCGCCCGACGGCCAAAGCCGCAGGGTCACGCGCCGGGATCAGAACACCAGATCCACAAAGCCCACGCCTGATTCGAATCGCGCGGCAAACCAATTCGGGATCCTCGTCGGCAGGAATCGGGGAGAGGCGTCCTCGGCGTCTGGTGCGGGAACCTCGGATGAGGTCGAGTCGGCCAAGACCAAGACTCCACCAAAGGACGACAGGAAAGCTCGGGCTGCCGTGGTCAAGTACGAGACACGGCAAGGACGCCGGGCTGAGGAAATGCCACCCGGTCAACCCGGCTTCGATGTTCTAAGCTACGACCCCGTGGGGCCGCAGCGACGCATTGAAGTGAAGGGTGTCAAGGGAGTTTTCGAGAAGGATGCGAGCGTGCTTCTTACGGCGCGCCAAGTTGAGGACGCCCTTCAGCACGAGGCTCTTCACCTGTCGTGGTGGGTGGGGAGGATCCGAAGCTGAATCATAGGGC
>JAPPGI010000136.1 GCA_028874985.1 Gemmatimonadota bacterium
TCCATCCGTTCATGGTAACCCCCGCGCTGCCGTGCGTCACGTGCATAATCACCGAAATGGGGGTCAACCACGTTGTTCGGCTGGAGATTCTCCGGTCACGGGGAGGGTGATCGGGGCGACGGTCCGTACTCCGTCTCCGTTTCGCAGTCCTCCCACTCCAGCAGGTCTTCCCCCGCCCGCCCGGGCGCCTCCAGAAAACGCGACACCGGCGCCGCATGCTCCGGCAGCCAGACCCGCGTGACCAGCTCCGCCCGGCCCGGCCCGGGATCTCCCGTCGTCACGGCGACGATCTCCACCGTCGCCGCGACCGGACCGCCCTCTTCCTGCAACATCGCCCGGCGCCACCTGAGACGCGCATGGTCAATGGCCATGCATCGCGGGTCCAGCCCGAGTTCGCCGGCCAACGCCACCACCAGCGCATCCCACTCGCGCCGTGCCCGATCCGCCTCCATCTCGTCCCGGACGTGGTCGATGTACACGAGACGGGATCCCTTCCGGGGCGGGTTCGAGGTGAAGCCGTAGTGATAGGAGCCGTGCATGAGCGCTTCCACGACTCCCGTGTCCGGGATCAGCACGGCGCCGGGACGCAAGTTCATCAGGTCGCCGTAGGTCATGTTGAGGCGAACTCCGCGCCCGGGGAACGGTGCCGACTCCGGCAGCGGGACCGGGGGTTCGCCGCATCCGGCGGCTACGGCGACAAGCAGCGGCAGGCAGGACGACGCCGGGCGTCCGGAGCGTCGGCGGTGCGTCATGGTGTCCGTCGCGCCACCGCCGCCGCGATCAGCGCCCCGTGCTCGCGCCCGTTCTCGATGAAGATCCGGTTCGCGTTGAACCCCGCCGCGATCACCCCCGCGATGTACACGCCGGGGACGCTCGTCTCCATCGTAGCGGGGTCGTGGTCGGGGATTCCCGTGCGGGGGTCGGTCCGCACGCCGAGGCCGTGCAGAAGCGTGTGATCCGGGCGCCAACCGGTCATGGCCAAGACCCAGTCGTTGGCGACTTCGGTGGCCGCGCCGGTGTCGTCGCTCACGATCGTGGCCGTGCGGGGTCCCAGCGCCGCGATGCGGGACTTCCAGTGCATGACGATCTCGCCGTGCTCGATGCGGTTGTCGATGTCGGGGCGAACCCATGGCTTCACGCCGCGGTTGAAGGTGTCCGCGAAGTGCACCATGCGCACCCGGACGCCACCCCGATGCAGCTCCAGCGCCGCCTCGACGGCGGAGTTGCCGCCGCCCACGACCAGCACGTCCTGGTCGAAGAACGGGAAGGGTTCCCTGTAGTAGTGGATCAGCCGCCCGCGGGCCCCGCCGCCCGGCAGATCCAGCCGGTTGGGCTCGCCGAAACCGCCGGTGGCGATGACCACGGTCCGTGCGAGCAGTTCGCTGTGGCGACCGTCGCGGGTGCGGGTGTGCACGCCGAAACCCGTGTTCCCTCCGACGATGTCGTTCCCCACCGGCGAATCGTTCGCCGTTTCGCCGCGGTCAAGGCGGACGACACGCGTCACCTCCTCGTATTGACGCACCGCGAGCCGGTGGTGCGCCACCACGTGCCGGTAGTACGCCAGAGCCTCGCGCCGGGTCGGCTTCGGCTCCGGGATCGTGAAGGGCACGCCCCCGATCTCGAGCCTCTCGGCCGTGGAAAAGAAGGTCATGTAGTAGGGGTAGCGGGTGAGCGACTCGGTGATCGCGCCGCGGTCGACGATGGCGAAGCGCAGTCCCCGATTCTTCGCCGCCACGGCCACGGCGAGCCCGCATGGGCCCGCACCGACGATGGCGAGGTCCCGGGGGGGTGTCTCGGGTGGCTCGGCGTTGGCTTGCATCAGGATTCCGTCTGCCCGTGGAGGACTCGTGCTGCGCGAGGCTGAAATATCGCTCCATTCGAGTCCGTGCGGGACCACGCCCGCCCGCCCGTTTGCATCACTCCACCCGGTGCCCCATGATGGATGGGAAGGAGTACTTGCCAGGTAACAACAGGCTTGGGAGGATGACGATGTTGGCCGGATCGGTCTTTCGCTTGGCGGCAGTTGTGGCGGTCGTGTGCGCGATCGGGTGCGGTGAGAAGCCCACCCCGCCGCAGCTCAACAGGCATCCCTACGTGACGGAGCCCTTTCCGCCCACGACCGTCTTTGTCGGGGACACCCTCACCGAGGTGGTCTCCGACAACTTCACCGACCCCGACGGCGACGAACTCACCTACGCCGCCTCGTCTACGGATTCGGCGGTCGTCGACGTGACGATCACGGGAGCCACGTTGCGGATGATAACGAAGGGGAAGAGGCGGGCGACGGTAAGGGCGGTCGCCACGGATGACGGGGGCCTGTCGGGGGTGTTGAACATTCGACTCACCGTGGGAAACCGGAGGCCGATGATCGCCGAGTCCCTCCCGGGGTCGGAATGGTACATAGGGGAGGGCGCCGCCTACCTCCTGGGCGACTACTTCGAAGACCCGGACCGGGACCTTCTCCGCTACGAGGCGGCATCTTCGGACGGGTCGGTCGTTTCCGTCCACCTGGCCGGCGACACCTTGCGGCTGGAGGCCCTGGAGTGGGGAGATGCGGAGGTTGCGGTCACGGCCACGGACCCCCAGGGTCTCTCCGTCGAGCAGGTCATTGCGGCGGCCGTCGTGCCGATTCCCAAGAGGCTGGTCCTGCAGTTCCTCTATGACATGACGGGCGGCGCCGAGTGGAAACGAAACGACAACTGGGGTACCGGGGCGGACCTCGCCACCTGGTACGGCGTCGAGGTGGATGAGGAGGGACGGATCAAGTCCCTGTCCCTCGGCGACAACAACCTCAATGGTGCCATCCCTCCCCAGCTGGGCGAGCTCCCGGCCCTGGAGCGCCTCGATCTCGAGTCCAACGAACTCGAGGGTGAAATCCCGGTGTACCTGTCCCGTCTGTCTCTGCTTGCGGAGCTGCGCCTCACGAACAACCGGGGGCTGGGGGGGGAGCTCCCCGCCGACTTCCCCGCGAACGTCACGCGGATGAAGGTGCTCCTCGCCGGGGGTACGGACGTGTGCGCGCCCAACAACGCCGGATTCCGGGGGTGGCTCGACGGCGTCGGCAGGCGGTGGGTGAAGATGTGCGAGCGGAAGCCTCCGGAAGCCTACCTGGTCCAGGCCGTGCAGTCGCGCGGGCGTACGGTTCCCCTGGTCGGCGGCAAGCAGGCGTTGCTCCGGGTCTTCGCCACGTCCTCGCATTCCACGCTGGAGGAAATCCCGCCGGTGCGGGCGACGTTCTATCTTGAGGACGCCGAGGTCCACAGCGTGACCATCCCGGGACAGACCACCCCGATTCCGGTGGTGGTCGGGGAGGGGTCGCTGAGAAAGTCGGCCAATGCGCAAGTACCGGCGGGTGTCGTGGAGCCCGGCCTGGAAATGGTGGTCGAGATCGACCCGGACGGGACTCTGGACGAGGAGTTGGGTGTTGCGGCCCGAATTCCCGAAGAGGGCCGCGTGGAAGTCGATGTGAGAACCATGCCCACCTTGGACCTGACCGTGATCCCGTTCCTCTGGGAGACGGATCCCGACTCCGCGATCCTGGACATCACACGGAAGATGGCGGACGAAGAGGAGGAGCACGGCCGGCTGCAGGCGACCTACGACATCCTTCCCACCGGAGATTTCGAGGTATCCCGGCACGATCCCGTCGAAAGCTCGTCCAACAACGCGTTCAGCCTTCTGAGCCAGACGAACGTGATCCGCCGGGAAGAGGGTACCGACGGGTACTTTCAGGGGCAGATGAGCGGAAGGGTCACCGGTGCGTCCGGTGTCGCGTACCTGTCCCACAAGAGCAGCTTTTCGATTCCCAACAACCGGGTGATCGCCCACGAGCTGGGTCACAACCAGAGCCTCAGGCATGCCCCGTGCGGAGGGGCCGCGGGCCCGGACCCCAACTTCCCGCAGGACAACGGAAAGATCGGGAACTGGGGATACGACTTCCGCCGCGAGCGGCTGATGGATCCCGGCAGATTCTACGACATGATGAGCTATTGCGGTCCCTGGTGGATCAGCGGCTTCTTCTTCGCGAAGGCGCTTCGCTACCGGCTGCAGAGTGAGTACGCCGCCTGGCGCGGCTCCTCCGCGTCGGTCCGGACGATCCTGGTGTGGGGGGGGCTGGACGAGCACGGGAGACCCTTCCTCAACCCGGCTTTCGTGATGGAGGCGCCGCCCGGGATGCCCGCCTTTTCCGGCGCCTATGCGCTGACCGGGAGAAACCACGAGGGGGCGGTTCTCTTCTCCGTCAGCTTCGACATGCCCGAAGTCGCCCATGGCGAGGGCGAGTCCTCATCGTTCGCCTTCACCCTGCCGGTTCAGGCCGGCTGGGCCGATGCCCTGGCCGGCATCACGCTCGCCGGACCGGGAGGGTCGGTCACGCTGGACCGGGACACCGACGAGGCGATGACGATCGCGCGCGCCGGGAGGGGGGGGCCGATACGGGCGTTCTGGAGCGGATGGCGCGATCCTTCCGCCGACCGCCCGGAATGGGTGCTGCTCCGGAGCCGCGGCATCCCCGACCGGGAAGAGTGGGAGCGGTAGGGTGGCGTCCTACCGTCCCCGGCCGCCCCCCCGCAACACCACCACCCCGGGCAGTGCCTCAGTGAACTCCCCGCCGTCCACCGTAAAGACCCCGTTGACCATCACGTAGTCGACCCCCTCGCTGAACAGACCCGGCTCGAGCACGGTCGCGCGATCCCGCAGCCGTTCCAGGTCGAAGATCACGAGGTCGGCCCCGTACCCCTCGCGCAGCAGCCCACGGTCCTTCAACCCGATGATACGGGCCGGCAGCCCCGTCATCGAACGCACGGCGAAGGGGAGCGAAATGACCTTCAGGTCCTTCACGTAGCGCGCGATCTTGCGCGTGAAGGCGCCGAAGTGGCGCGGATGCGCGCCCGCGACCGATGCGAAGGGCGTACCCGCCACCCCGCTCACCCCCGCATCCGACGCGGTGGCCGTGTACTCCAGCCTGGAATAGTTGACCACGTCCACGTCGTGCATCCCGTACCCCCGCGTGCGGCCTCCGCCGATCAAGTCCGGGGACCCGTTCAGCGCCATGTGCACCACGACGTCCTGGAAGGTACCCCCCGTCTCGGCCGCGAGCTCCGCCAGCGTCTTCCCGATGAACGACTCGTCGGGGTAGTCGAGCACGACCACCCGGTCGGCGCCGCCGTTGTGGTCGACGATCCAGGCGATGTCGCGGGCGATGCGCTCGCGGGTGGCGGGGTCGTTCCAGCGGCGCTCCAGGTGCACGCGGGCGCTGTCGAATATGTCCGGCCGGGTGTAGACGGGGCTGTCCCGGCCCCCGCCGGTGTCGACGCTGTCGTGAACCAGGCTCCACTTCGGGATCATCGGCCGGGGGCCGCCGCCGAAGGTCTCGTAGGGGTATGCGTCCAGGTAGATCTCCAGCCCTTCGGCGCGGGCGGCATTCAGCAACAGCGTGTCGTGCCCGGAGCGGCCGAAGCTGGAGCGCCCGCGGGCCTTGTGATGGCTGGCGACCACGCGGATCCCCGCCTCGCGCGCGATGTTGACCGTCTCTTCCAGCGCCTGCAGCCCGTCGACGGGCCAGCCCTCCACCATGCTGGGCAGTTGCCAGAGTGGCATGGACGCCTCGCTGCGCTGGTGCGCGATGTAGAAGCCGTCGTAGGGTGCCAGCGCCGACGCCAGCGCGACGATCTCGCCGGGGTCGCTGTACCGCGCGGGCCGGTACTCCAGCCCGGCGCCGAGTCCCCACGCCCCCGCCTCCATCCCCTCGCGCACGAGCTCCTGCATGCGGGCTATCTCGCCTGGGGCGGCGGCGCGCTCGTAGTCGTCTCCCATGACCCGGCTGCGCACCGTGCCGTGGCCCACCATGGGGACGAAGTTCATGGCGTGGCCCCGGGCGCCCAGCGCCGCGATCTCCGCGGTGAGGGGCCAGGTCGTGTTGCGCCCGTCCGGGGCTCCGACGACCGTCGTCAGCCCCTGGCTGTTCAGGTTCCTGGCGCGGCGCGCTTCCAGGTGTTCCGACACCATGGCGCGGTCGGCGTGCGAGTGCAGGTCGATGAAGCCCGGCGCCACGTACAGACCGGTCGCGTCGATCGTGCGCCGGGCCGCGGCGTCCGGCAGCCGCCCGATGCGCTCGATCCTGTCTCCGGAGACGGCGATGTCGGCCCGGAACCAGTCGTTGCCGGTGCCGTCGAGAACGCGGGCGTTGCGGATGAGGACGTCGTATACCTGGGCGGCGGCGGGGGAGGTGCCGGCGAGCGCCAGGGCCAGCGACGCCAGGAGGAGGCGCGCAGGTGGGGTTGGAAGGCTCCGAACGCGCGGTTTTCCGGTCATGTGTTCGTCGCTGTCTCCGGTCTTTTCGGGTTGCCGCCCCCCCCGTCCACCGGCGGTGGGGCGGTCGACTCCGGTACTTGCCGCAACCCCGTCAACCATCGCAACATAATGGTTTACACAGCCGCCCCTCACCATTCGGGCCAAAGGAAACAGGAAAATGCCTCGATTCGGTCCACTCCTTCGTTTGATTGCGGTTGCCGGCGCGGTCGCCTGGACTGCGGGGTGCGGAGACACTACGCCGCCGCCCGAACCCAACAAGTATCCTCGGGTGACGGACCTCATTCCGTCCCAGAATATCTTCATCGGAGACACCGTCGTCGAGGATCTCTCGGAGCACTTCACCGACCCGGACGGAGACGTGCTCAAGTACGAGGCAACGTCTTCCGACCCGGCGATCGTCGCCGTGAGCGTGACGGGGTCGACGTTGCGGATCATCGCGCTGGCGAAGGGGCAGGTGACCGTCAAGGTCACCGCCACCGACGAGGGAGGCCTGTCGGCGGAGATGGACGTCAAGGTCACCGTGGGGAACCGGGCGCCGATGATCGTCGACACGATCGCCGACGTGGAGACATACGCCGGCGAAGGTCTCGCCTACGCGCTCTCCGACCACTTCACGGACCCGGACGGCGATCCGCTCACCTACGCGGCCTCGTCTTCGAACGAGGCGGTCGTCGTAGTCCGCCTGTCCGCCGACACCGTGGAGGTGGAGGCGGTGGGCAGAGGGGACGCGACGATGACCTTCACCGCGACCGACTCCGACAGCGCCAGGACCCACATGGTCATCCCGACCGTGGTCACCCCGATTCCGGAAAGGGTGGTGCTGGGACTGCTCTGGGACGCCGCCGGGGGGTCGAACTGGAAACGGGACGACAACTGGGGGAGCGACGCGGATCTGGCCACCTGGTACGGCGTCGAGGTCAATGCACAGGGAGAGGTCCGCTCCCTGTCCCTTGCCGACAACAACCTGGAAGGCGCCATCGCTCCGCAGCTGGGAGAGCTCTTCGCCCTGGACCACCTGAACCTGGCGTCCAACAGGCTTGCGGGAGAGGTCCCCGCTTCCCTCTCCCGGCTGCCGTTGTCGGAGCTGCACTTCACGGACAACCCGAGGCTGGGGGGCGAACTCTCCACCGACTTCCGTGCGAACCTCCGCGGTGTCAACTCGCTTTTCGCCGGGGGGACGGACATCTGTGCGCCCAACGAGCGGTTGTTCCGGCAGTGGCTGAGAGGCATTCCGGCGCGGCGGGTGAGGATGTGCAAACCGGAGGATGCCGCGGCCTACCTGGTCCAGTCGACCCAGGCGATCACGGACTCGGACAGGGTTGCCCTGGTCGGCGGCAAGGAAGCGCTTCTGCGGGTCTTCCCCACCTCGTCGCACTCGACCCACGAGGGGCTGCCGCCGGTGCGGGCGCGCTTCTACGTGGACGGCGAGGAGGTCCACGCCGTGACGACGACCTACGACACGTCCACTGCGATTCCGGTCAACGTCGACGAAGGGTCGCTGCGAAAATCCGTCAACGTGAAGATCCCGGGCGAAGTCCTGAAGCCCGACCTCGAATTGGTGGTCGAGATCGATCCCGAGGGCACGCTGGACGAGGAGCTGGGCGTGTCGGCCCGGATCCGGGATGAATACAGGGTCTACGATCTGCCGGTCTTCGACCTGACCGTAATCCCCTTCCTCTATGAGCCGGATCCCGACTCCGCCATCCTGGACTACGTCGAGGAGATGGAGGAAAAGAAACAGAACTACAGCCACCTCCACTCGACCTACGACCTGCTTCCGGTCGACAGCTTCGAGGTGACCGCCTACGAGGGTGTCGAGAACTCAAGCCACTGCGCCCACGATCTTCTGAGAGCGACCGATGCCATCCGTAGGTCGGAGGGGACCGACGGATACTTCCAGGGGCAGATCAGCGGCAGGTACAGCTGCGCCGCTGGAGTCGCGTATGTGGCACACAAGAGCAGCTTTTCGATTCACAGAAACCTGGTCATCTCCCATGAACTGGGACACAACATGAACCTCCGGCATGCGCCGTGCGGAGATCCCGCGGGCGTCGACCCCAACTTCCCGCAGGACGATGGAACGATCGGCAACTGGGGGTATGATTCGCGCCGGGAGCGTACGCTCGACCCCGACACCTACGACCTGTTGAGCTACTGCAATCCGCAGTGGATCAGCGGTTACAGCTTCGACAAGGCGACCCGCTACCGGCGAGCCCGCGAGTACCGCGGACAGCACGGCCCCTCGGGGGCGGTGCGGACGCTCCTTGTGTGGGGAGGGCTCGACGAGGACGGGCAACCGTTCCTCGATCCCGCGTTCGTCATGGAGGCCTTCCCGGGAATGCCGGCCTTCCCCGGCCCGTATGCGCTGACCGGGAGAAGCGGTGACGGGGCGGAACTCTTCTCCCTCAGCTTCGATATGCCCCAGGTCGCCGATGCCCCCGGCAAGTCGTCGTCCTTCGTCTTCACCCTGCCGGTTCAGACCGGGTGGAGCTCCCTGGCGAGCATCACGCTCTCCGGGCCGGAGGGTTCGTTCACCCTGGACGGGGACGCGGACGACGCGATGACGATCGCCCGCGAGGGGATCGGCGGGAAGATAAGGGCGTTCTGGGACGGATGGCGGGAGCCGCGGGCCGACCGGCCCGAACTGGTGCTCCTGCGGAGCCGCGGCATCCCGGGCCGGGCGGAGTGGGAGCGGTAGACGGAGGGCTCCGCTCTCGTTTCAGCCGCCGCGTCCCCTGCCCACCAGGGCGCGTCCGGGCGTCGCCCCGGGGACATTCCGGCCGTTCCGCACGACGAACTCGCCCCCCACCAGCACGTGGACCACCCCCACCGAGTGCGAGAGGTCGTCCTCGAAGGTGGCGGTGTCGATGATCTTCGCCGGGTCGAAGACGGTGATGTCGGCGTCCATCCCCGCCTGGAGCCGTCCCTTGCGCCTGGCCTGGTCGGTCATACGCTCCAGGCGCCGTGCGGGCATGATCGTGATGCGGGCCAGACCCTCCATGAGCGGCATGAGCCCCTCGTCGCGCACGTAGCGGCCCAGGAAGCGCGAGAAGGTGCCGGCGCCGCGCGGATGTGCCCCGGGCGCATAGCGCATCCCGTCGGAGGCGACCATCACGAAGTCGCGCGAGAGCGCCTCGCGGATCCACTCGTCCTTCATCATGTGGATGATGACGGTGCCGCCCTCGGCCCGGTAGCGCTGGAAGGTCTCGGCCGTGAGGCGCTCGCCGGTGTCCTGCCACTGCAGGTCGCCGTAGCCGATCCGCAGGCTCTCCCGCCACCCGGGATCAAATAGGGCCGACTGGAGCCCGGTCGAGGCGGCCGTGTAGGGGTAGGCCTCGGTGGTGACGTCGAAACCGCGGCTCCGTATGCCGCCGATGAGGTCGAGGATCGGACCGATGCGCCACAGGCTGGAGCTGTTGACGTGCACGATGTGCAGCGGCGCACCGGTCGCGACGGCGTTGGCCAGCACCTCCTGCATGGCGGCGATGCTCATTTCGCGCACGTGCGTGTGAATGGTGGCCCCTTCGTCGGCGGCGAAGCGGAAGACCTCGAGAATCTCCTCGTGGTCGGCGCCTGGGTAGTACTGGTGCGCCATCCCGATCCCGAGGGCGCCGGCGGCCAGGCCGTCGGCCAGGGCGGCGCGGAGAGCGGGGTAGTCCTCGGGCAGGACGGGGTCGTAGCGGGCCGCGGAGCCGACCGACGCGAGTTCGCGCAGGGCGCGCTGGGGGTCGGTGGCGGCTAGTGCGAGGGCCTGGCGCACGGCGTCGGCCCGTGCGGGCATCGCCTTCGGCCGGACGGACATGTGCGAGACGGTCGCGCCGTAGTTGAGGATGGCGCCTTCGCCCCGCCGGGCCAGGTAGGCCGCCGGAAGCGCCGCGCCGCTCTCCAGCTCCAGCGCGGTGGTGACCCCGTCCCGTGCCTGGAACTCGTTCGCCTGGTTGGTCTGGCCGTGCGCGTGCAGGTCGATGAAGCCGGGGGCGACGACGAGACCGGCGACGTGCAGCACGACCGTGCCGGAGAGAGGGTCCTCGGAGATCGCGGCGATCTCCCCGGCGCGGATTCCGACGTTGCGGACCGCGTCGAAGCCCGTTTCGGGGTCCATGACGCGCCCGCCCGACAGCACGATGTCGTAGCCGTCCTGGGCGAGGAGGGGGGAGGGGGCGGGGGTGAGGGTCGCGGCCGTGATGAGGAGGGGGGCGAGGGCGGGGTGGGCGCGCGCGCGCATTCCGCGGGTGGCGGTGGGCATCGATGGGTTCAAGTCGGTTGGCTCCGTGTTCGGGGTTTCGTGAAGCTTGGCGGATTCTATCGGTACGGGCTGGTATGGGGTAGAGTGACCCGGTCACGCCTTGTGTATCCCCCGAGCCGGCGAGAGGTTGGGACGGAAGGCAAGCCGGCGAATCGTGGCTGGGGTTCCCGATACCGGTGGACTGGATGACACCCGCGCGTGGGCTGTCGGCTTGTGCCCTGAATCCCTCCCGGTCATACTCTGAGACAGGAAGCTCTCCTGGCCGACATGCAATCTCGGAGCAGTTTGATGAGCCGGCTGTCACGTCACTGTCGAAGGCCATCCGCCCACGCCATCACGATCTCCGTCGCCGCCGCCGCGTGCGACCCCCCTGCGGGTGAAGGGAAGCGTGAAGCTTCCGCGGAACAGGATTCAGCGGTCATTCTCCGCGACTCGGCCGACATTCAGATCGTCGAGAACGTCACCCCCAAGTGGGACTCGGCCGAATTCTGGTCCGTCGAACCGGAACCGGAGTTCACCATAGGGGGATACGGCGGGACGTCCGATCCACGCAATGCCTCCCATCTGGTCTGGGACATAGTGGCGGCCGCGGTCCTTTCGGACGGCAGGGTGGTCATGCTGTCCCCGAATGGTGAGAACAAGGTGTTGATCTTCGAACCTTCGGGAGCGCTGTCCGCATCCTTCGGGCGCCAGGGTGATGGTCCAGGCGAGTTCCAATATCCCCATGACCTTCAGGTGCTGGGAGATACGATTGCGGTCTGGGAGGGCATGTTCGGTGCGGTCAGCTACTTCGATGCTTCCGGAACACTCCTTCGCGAACGGCACATCGACGTTGGCGCGGTGATCTCGGCCACGCGAACGACCGACCGGTATCCCAGTGAATCGATGCGTCAACCCCTTCCGGACGGCTCCTTCATCGTCACGATTCGGCTTCGCGGCTGGGAGCGACCGAGGGCGGGGGAGCTCTATAGGGAGCCCGTTGGCTACGTGAGAGTCGATACCACGTACGCCGCCCATGCGTTGGGTTGGTGGGAAGGGCTCGAAGAAGTTTCGCCCCATGACCCCTCCATCCCGTTTCTACCATTTCCGGCTGCCTCCATCATCGCCGGCGGGGGGCATCCGCTGTCGATCTACCTGACGAACGGGGACAGCTACGAGTTACATCGGTTCTCGACTGAGGGGGTGCTGCAACGGATCATTCGGCGCGAGCTCGATCCGAGTCCGGTCACGTCCGAGGATGTTGACCGCTGGAAGGAACACTTCGTTCTTTCCAATCCTTTGTACAACAGCCCTAATCCACTGGTCGACCGCAGGGACTGGGAGCAGGCGATGGCGGCGGTTCCATCGCGCTTCCACCCGCCCATCAACAAAATGCATGTAGACTCCGAGGGCTACCTGTGGGTCCAAGACGGCGGGGGGCAGGATACTACGGCCCAGTGGACTGTTTTCGACCCCGGCGGACGGTGGCTCGGCACGCTGGAGATCCCGGTGGAGAAGGTCCTGTGGGATTGACAACGACTTCATCATCGGCACTGAATTCCACCCCGAACTCGGTGTCCAGAGCGTGGAGGGGTATCGGTTGCATCGTCAAGAGTAGTGCCGGGGAACCTGCCCACCGTCCCATGGAGGAGACCCCACGTGGAGACCTGGCGAAGGAGGCGGCCCATCTACACCCCAAGGCGTACCGGACACCGACTCCTCGCTCTCGTCTTCCTGGCCTTCACCGCAGCAACCTGCGACCGCCCCGCCGAACAGGATCCACAGCCCGCCGTGGAAATACGAGACTCGGCAGGAATCGAGATTGTCCGGAACCACGCCCCCGAGTGGGACTCCACCGAGTTCTGGACAGTGGACCCCGAACCGGAATTCGCCATCGGAGGATACCGCGCGGCGTCGGATTCCCCGAGCGCCTCCCACCTCGTATGGGACATTCAAGGAGCCGCACCGCTCTCGGACGGCCGGGTGGCCATGCTGTCCCCGAATGGTGAGAACAAGGTGTTGATCTTCGAACCCTCGGGTGCGCTGTCCGCATCCTTCGGGCGCCAGGGTGATGGTCCCGGCGAGTTCTCTCACGCCATACACTTGCAGGTCTTGAAGGGCGACACGATCGCGGTGTGGGACTACATGTTCGGTCCGGTCAGCTACTTTGATCCGGATGGGAATCTGCTGAAGCATCGGAGCATCGACTTCGGTGCCGTGGTCGAGGCCACGTTGGCCACCAACGAGGTGTTGAGTGAGTCGGTGGCCGTTCCCTTTCCCGACGGATCCTTTCTTGTCGAAGTCGGACGGCTTGACTGGGAGCCCCCGAAAAAGGGTGTCCACCAGCCTCCTGTAGCGTACGTGAGGATCGACTCGTCGTACGCCGCGCATTGGTTCGGTTGGTGGGACGGGGTCGAGCGCTTGGCGATACCGGTTTCATCCCCGGTGATCGTACCCTTTGTACCCTTTGCGAACAGGTCGATCATTACCGGAGGGGGAAATCCCCTAACCGTGTATGTGGCCCCCGGGGACCGGTACGAGATTCATCAGTTTTCGGCGACCGGCGTTCTGCGGCGCATCATTCGGCGCAGGGTAGAACCTGCCCCGATCACGTCGCGAGAAACTGAAACTTGGGTCGAAGACATATCAGCGAGGAACCCACATATCGAGTGGACCGAGTGGAAACGGGCGGTGGCCGCATTGCCCGCGCGCTTCCGCCGCCCCATCGGCACCTTCCGGGTGGATTCCGGGGGGTATCTGTGGACCATGGACACGCGGCGAGACAGCACCAGCGAGTGGAGCGTCTACGATCGAGAAGGACGCTGGCTGGGCACCCTCGAGATTCCGCTGCCGAAGCCGACGGTCATGTGGATCGGGGACATTGTGGTAGGGGTGCACACCGACCCGGTCACTGGCGCCGAAACGGTGAAGGGGTACCGGGTGCATCGTCACGCCGGCCGGTCCTGAGCCGGATCGGCGCGAGACAGCACGACCCGCACGACCGCCGGTAGCCTCACCGGTCCACAGCACCCCGCGCGAATGCGGGGTCATCGGCATGATCCCCTCGCGCGCCCCTCCCACCAGTCCCATATCGCCGTTGCAACGCCCCGAACCCGGCGCCATCCTTCATTGCATGAAAACCCCGGAAGCGGAGACCCGCAGGGCGCTGGCCAGGCTGCGCCGCGCCGTCGAGAAGGCCCGGCGCGAGGTCCGCGGGCTGCGCGAAACCCTGGACCGCGCCGAAGCCGACGGTTTCCCCGGCGACGACTACACGGCGATGGCCGAACACCTGGACGCGATCACCGAACTCGTGAACCGCGAGCAGTCGCGCCAGCAGGCCAAGATCCTGCGCGCCGGAGGGATCGGCCCAGGCCGGTTGCGGCGCGCCGGTGAGCATCCCTTGCGGCGTTCGGCGGGTGGGGACGAAGGACGGCGCCCTTGAAGCGGCGCGATTTCGTCACCGGCGGCACGAAGGGCGCCCTCGTCGCGCTGGCGGGGCTCGCGGGCCTCGGGGCGAGGCCCGCGGCGCCCCCCGTCACGGGAACCGGCCACGCGGGCGGCCCCCTCCACCACCCCGGCCGCCCCGGCCGCGGCTCCCGCTCCCACGCCGACCTCGTCATCCGCGGCGGCACCCTCGTCGACGGCACGGGAGCCGCCCCGCGCAGCGGCGACGTGGCCATCACCGGCGACCGCATCAGCGCCCTCGGCCGGGTCTCCGTCACGGGCACCGTCGAGATCGACGCCCGGGACATGGCCGTCGCGCCCGGCTTCATCGACATCCACTCCCACGCCGACCTCTCCCTCCTGGTCAACCCCCGCGCCGAAAGCTGCGTGCGGCAGGGCGTCACCCTGGCGGTTGTCGGCCAGGACGGCAGCTCGATCGGACCCTGGAGCGACGCCGCCTTCGAGTCCACGCGCGACCGCTACCGCCGGAGCTTCGATGTCGAGATCGACTTCCGCGACATCGGCGGCTTCCTCGACCGCATCGACCGCGTGCGCCCCGCGGTGTCGGTGGCCTCGATGGTCGGCCACGGCACGGTGCGCGGCCACGTCATCGGCGGTGCGGACCGCCCGGCCACCGGTGCCGACCTGGACCGGATGCGCTCCCTGGTGCGCGACGGCCTCGCGGCCGGCGCCGTGGGCCTCTCGACCGGGCTCGAGTACACGCCCGGCAGCTTCGCCACCCGGGACGAACTCGTCGCGCTGGCCGGCGAGCTGCGCGGGACTCCGTACCCCTATGCGTCCCACATGCGCAACGAGGACGACCGCCTCCTCGCCGCCCTCGAGGAGGCGCTGCACGTGGGACGCATGGCCGGCGTGGCCGTACAGGTCTCCCACCTCAAGGCGCAGGGAGAGCGCAACCACTGGAAGGCGGGGGCCGCCCTCGCGGCGATCGAGGCCGCGCGCGCCAACGGCGTCGACGTCCACTTCGACCGCTACCCCTACGTGGCCTACGCCACCGGCCTCTCGAACCTCTTCCCCGCCTCGGCGCGGGCAGGCGGCACGGCCCGGTTCCTCGCGCGGCTCGCCGATCCGGAGACCAGCCCGGCGCTGGAGCGGGCCTGCCGGGACAAGATCGCGCTGCTGGGCTCCTGGGACGCCGTCCGGATCACCCGGATCGGCGCCCCCAACGCCTACGCGCGCGGGCGGCGGCTCGGCGAGCTGGCCGCCGAACGCGGCGAGGATCCCTACGACCTCACCGTGCGGCTACTGCGCGATGCGGGCGGGAGCGTGGGCATGATCGGCTTCGGCATGTCCGAGGAGAACACCGAGCGCATTCTGGCCCACCCGCTCGGGATGGTGTGCTCCGACGGGGGCGCCCACGCGCCGTATGGTCCGCTCTCCGGCTCGTCCCCGCACCCGCGCGGCTACGGCACCTTCCCGCGGCTGCTGGGCCACTACGTCCGCGACCGGAAGGCGATGGTGCTGGAGGCCGCAGTGCACAAGATCACGGGGCTCCCCGCGCGGAAGCTCGGCCTGGGGGACCGGGGGGTGCTCCGCGTGGGAGCCGTTGCGGACGTGGTGGTCTTCGATCCCGGCAGCGTGGCCGACCGGGCCACCTTCGAGGACCCGCACCGGTACCCGGCGGGGATTCCGCACGTGGTCGCGGGGGGCGTGCACACGATCCGCGACGGGGAGCAGACGGGGCGGACGGGGGGAGGGGCGGTGCGGGGGAGCGGGGTGGGCGGGTAGCCGGGGAGTGGCGGCCGAAAGCGGATCGCGGGTTGCGGACCGGATGCCGAAGGCACGCGGGGCTGGTGCCCGGGAGAACGAGGTCCCGGCGGAGATGCGGGTGATTCTGGACGAGCTGAGTGCGGTGTTCGGGGGGTGGGACGGCTCCGGCCGGGACGATGCCGGGGCCGGGCGTGAAGGCGGCGGGCGGGTGGTGCGGGGAGCCGAACCGTGCCGGGCCGCCCCCCTGGCCTCCGACGCGGCCTTCAACGAACTGGCCATGAGGATCCACGAGGCCCAGCGGGCCACGAATCCGGTGCTGCGGCGCTTCTGGGACGCTTCGCCGGGCGGGAAGCCCGCCGACTGGCGCGAAATCCCCGCCGTTCCGGCGACCGCCTTCAGGGACATTGCGATCGTGGCGGGTACTCCCGAGCGCGTTTTCCGCACCAGTGGGACTACGGGTGGAGGCGGGCGCCGGGGGGAGCACCACGTGCTCAGCCTCGACGTCTACCGTGCCGCCGCGCGCGCCAACTACCGGCACCACCTGATGCGGGGCGCTGAGTCGCTGCGAGTTCTGTCGCTGGTTCCCGGCCCGCGCGAGGTCCCGGACTCCTCGCTCTCCGCGATGGCCGGGTTCATGGCCGCCGAGCCCGGGGTCGGGAGTGCCGCCTGGGGTTTCCACGAGCGCGACGGCGTGGACATCGCCGCCGTGCGGGCAGCGGCGGCCGGCGGCGGCCCCGTCCTCGTGCTGGCCACCGCCTTCTCCCTGGTCCACCTCCTTGACGCGCTGGGCGACGAACGCATCCCCTTCCCCGACGGGTCCCGGATGATGGAAACGGGAGGGTTCAAGGGCCGTGCGGCCGAGGTGGACCGCGATACCCTGTACGGCCGCGCGGAGCACGCTCTGGGCATCCCCCGTTCCCGCATCGTGAACGAATACGGCATGACGGAGCTCCTGTCGCAGGCCTACGACGGGGTTGCGGGGACCGCCCCGGCCCTGCGCGAGCGGCTTCACCGCTTCCCCCCCTGGGTCCGTACCCGCGCGCTCGATCCGGCCACCCTCGCTCCCCTGCCCCCCGGGACACCCGGCCTCCTCGCCCACTTCGACCTCGCCAATGCGGGTTCGGCCTGCCACATCCTCACGGAAGACTTCGGCCACACGACGCCGGACGGGAGGCTCCGCCTCCTGGGGCGGGTCCCGGGCGCACCTCCCAGAGGCTGCTCCATGGCGGCGGAGTCGTTCCTGCGGGCATTCCGGACGACACCGTGACAACGTCGCGGCCCCCGCCGTTCGACGCCTGGCTCTTCCCTCCCGGGCTCCCTCAACCCCAGGCGCTCGAGCATGTCGGCTCCGATACCGTCACAATACGTTACCCTAAGTCGGACCATCACTTAGCTTACATTCTCGTCTCGTCGCTGCGGGCGGCGCGTCCCCCCCTTGCCGGCCTTGAGACCCGTGACCTGATCACCCTGCTCGGCGCGGCCGGCGAGCGCTTTCCCCATACCCTCGACGAGGAAGCCATCGGGGAGGTCGCGGCGAATGCGGGGCTCTCTCCTCCAATGACCCGGGAGGTCCTGGGCGGCATGGCGGATTCGTGGACCACCGATGCCCTGAAGCGACTCGTCCGGGCCGAATTCCCGGACCCGCGGGTACTGGACGGATTCGTCGCGGAAGACGGCCGGAAGACGCACGCGGCCGCCCCCGGCGTCACCCTCCACCTCGGGGCGGGTTCCGTGCCGGGCGTCACCATCACGTCGCTGCTCAGGGCGCTGCTGGTCCGGTCGCCCGTGCTGGTCAAGCCCGGAGCCGGGGACGAGGTCCTCACGACCCGGTTCGCACGGGAACTCCACCGCGCCGACCCCCGCCTCGCAGCGGCGGTGGCGGTGCACTACTGGCCCGGCGGCTCCCCCGGACGCGCCACCTGGGAGCAGGAACTCCTCACCCTGGCCGACCAGGTGGTCGTGTACGGCGACGACGACACCATCGAGTCCGTCCGCGCGCGGGCCCCGGCCTCGACCCGGCTGGTCGAACACCCCCACCGACTCGGAGTCGCGATCGTGGATCCGGATTCGGCCCCCGGCGCGGCGGCCGATGCGGCCCGGGCCGTGGCAATGTTCGACCAGCGCGGCTGCGTGAGCACGCACCTCATCCTCCTCCTGGGCGACCATGAGGGGGCGCGGGAGTGGTGCGGCCACCTCGCCGGCCACCTTGCGAGGATCGATGCAAAGCTCCCCCCTGCTCCCCCCTCCCCCGCCGAGCTGTCGGCACGCCATCAGCTGAAGGGCCGGCTTGCGTTGCGCGAGACCACTACCGAAGAGGTGACCTCCTGGGCTCCCGAAGGGGCCGGCTGGACCCTCGTCCTTGGCCCCGGCCGCGCCTTCGAGCCGGTGGGTGGCCGTACGGTCTGGGTGGTACCGGTCCCCGCCGCCGCGGCCTGCCCCGACGTGCTTGCTCCGTTGTCGGCGAAGCTGCAGACGGTGGGCCTGGCTGGAGTCCGGCCGGACCGCGGACGTCTCGCGGAAGCGTTGTTCGGGCTCGGCGCGACCCGCATCGTGCCGTTGGACCAGGTCCCCTTTCCACCGCCGGACTGGCTCCATGACGGAAGCCGTCCACTCAGGGAACTTGTTTGCTGGTCCGAACTTAGATGATTTCGTACGGCTTCGCGGGCCGCATGCCGCTCAGTCGTCCGGATCCGGATTGGCCCGCCACATCACCAGTTGCCGGATCCCTCCGGGGTTTTCCTCCACCCGAACTGTCAGGGTATCCCCCTCGCGAATGCCGCAACTCTCGCGCATCGTGAGCGGGATCGTCATTCGCCCACCGGTCCCGACCGTAACGTCGCCGTAGAAGAGCGTCCTGTAGATTGCCACCTGTATTCCCCGATGTGCTTTGGGCCCCTCCTGAAGGATCCGGATCCCGGCGCTCAAGCCGAATCTCCGGTCCGTTCCGACCCCTTCGGCATCGTCCGGTCGGGGCCCCGTCACATGTCGCCAACAGAAATATAGGCGAAATGAGCACTTCGAGGTTCCAGGTTCCCCATTTCGGGATCCAGCCGGCCGGAAGTCGTCCCCGTGACGCCTCCGCCGGGACGGCGCTCCAGTGCCTGCTCCGGACGACGCCGTTCGGGCGCGCGAAGGGGCCTCGGGCCGCAGGCGGGCGCGGTCCGGCGGTGAAGACATCGCCAGCGCCCGGCGTAGACTGCCCCGGCGGCGGACAGGTAGTGTAAGGGAAGCCCTCAACCAGGACCCATTCCATGTCAGACACGGCAGTACGCCTCGCAGGGGTGACCAAGACGTTCGGCGACCACACGGCGGTCTCCGACTTCGACCTCGAGATACCCCGCGGCACGATTCTCGGCCTCCTCGGCCCGAACGGCTCGGGAAAGACCACCACCATCCGCATGATGATGGCCATCCTGCTCCCGGACCGGGGGACGGTCGAACTGCTCGGCGCCTTCCCCGACTTCGAGCGCCGGGCCCGTGTGGGATACCTGCCCGAGGAACGGGGAGTCTACGAGAAGATGAAGGTGTTGGAGCAGCTCGTCTTCCTCGGAGAGATCAGGGGCATGGAGCGGAAGATCGTACGGGTGCGGGCGATGGAATGGCTGGAGCGGCTCGACCTCGGCGAGTGGGCGGACAAGAAGGTGCAGGCGCTGTCGAAGGGGATGCAGCAGAAGGTGCAGTTCATCGGCACCGTGCTCCACAATCCGGACCTCCTCATCCTGGACGAACCGTTCAGCGGCCTCGACCCGATCAACCAGGAGGTGCTCGAATCGATCGTGCTGGAGGAGCGCGAGCGCGGCACCACCGTCCTCTTCTCCACCCACCTCATGGAGCAGGCGGAAAGGATCTGCGAGCGGGTCTGCCTGATCTCGAAGTCCCGGAAGGTGCTCGACGGCGATCTGAGGGAGATCAAGCGGCGGGAACGTTCCGGAGTGGTCGCGCTCGAGTTCGAGGGGGATGACGGGTGGCTGTCCCGGCTGGGGATGACCGGGGTCGAAAGGGTCGGCTACGCGCACCATCTCACCCTGGGCCCGCGAACCGACGGCGACCGGATCCTGGCCGCGGCGGTGGCGGAGGGAGTCAGCCTGCGGCGCTTCGAACTCCTGGAGCCGAGCCTTCGCGAGATCTTCGTCAGACACGCCGGGGATGCACCGTCCGAACCGGCGCTCCGGGCCGCGGGAGGTGCGCGATGAGACAGGTATGGGCGGTGCTGCGCCGCGAATACGTCGAGCGGGTCAGGACGAAGGGCTTCATCTTCTCCACCATCGCGATACCCGTGCTGATGCTCGGGTCCATCGGGCTGAGCGCCTTCATGGCCGTGCGGGCCGAGCGCTCCGAACGGCAGCTGGCGCTCGTCGACTTCACGGGCCGGCTCGGAGAAGAGGTGGCCGACGGGATGGCGGCGGCCGGATACGACATCGAGGTGGTGGGGCGCGACGTGGGGATGGAAGAGCTGGACCGCCGGGTGCTCGACGACGAGATAGAGGGGTTCGTCGTCCTCGACGAAGAGACGTTGCTGGAGGGCGTCTTCGCATACCGCAGCAAGGACTCGCCCGGAAGGATCCGGAGAACGCTGCTGGAGGGCGTGGTCGTGGAGACGGTGCTGGAGATCCGCCTGTCCGCGACCGAGACCACCGCCGGCGTTCGCGAGCTGCTGGGAGGCGGTCGCCTGACCTTCGAGCGCCTCGGCGAACAGGTGTCCGAAGCGGAGGAGATCTCGGGAATCGCCACGGGGTTCGCCGGGGCGATCATCCTGTACATGTCGATGTTTCTCTACGGGGCCTTCGTGCTGCGCTCGGTGCTGGACGAGAAGCGCAACCGGGTGGTTGAAGTCGTGATCTCCGCGGTCACGCCGGGGCGCCTCATGCTTGGCAAGATCCTCGGGGTCGGCTCGATGGGCATGACCCAGCTCGGCATCTGGGCCGCGTGCGCGGCGCTGATCGGCCTGCTGGGTGTTCCCATGCTCGCGGCTCGACTGCCCCAGGCGGATCTGAGCCGGATCGTCGAGCTTCTGCCGGGTGCGGGGGCGCTGGTGCTTCTCCTCGTCTACTTCCTGCTGGGGTTCTTCCTCTTCGCGTCTCTCTTCGCGGCGGTGGGTGCGATGTGCAACACGGAGGAGGAGGCGCAACAGGCGAATTTTCCGGTGGTGATGCTCCTGCTCATCCCCTTCATGCTGCAGATGTTCTCCATCGACGGACGCGGGTTCGCCTGGATCGACTGGGCGGCGCTCTTCCCCTTCTTCTCCCCGATCCTGATGTACCCGCGCGCGGTCTCCGGGTCCGTCGAATGGTGGATGGTCGCGCTTTCGCTGGTGTTCATGGTGCTGGCGGTCGGAGCCACGGCGTGGGTGGCGGGCCGCATCTACCGCGTGGGCATCCTGATGCAGGGCAAGAGACCGACGCTGCGCGAACTGGTTCGCTGGGTCAGGGAGGCGTAGCGGCCGGAGGGGCTATCCCCCCGCGACGAAGGTGTCCACGAACCTGCGGAGCAGTTCATTGGCCTCGGGAGTCTCCTCGAGCCGGGCGACGACCTCCTCGTAGGTGGTGCCGGCGACTTCGGCCAGGTACCGCGGATAGGCCGACAGGCGCGCCAGGATCCCCGAGGCGTCGAGTTCGGGGTGAAACTGCGTGCAGTAGACCGGCGCGTCGTCGAAGCGGTAGGCCTGGTTGGCCACCAGCGCCGAAGAGGCGAGCAGGGTGGCGTGGGGTGGCAGGGTCTCCACCCTGTCCTCGTGGCCCATCTGTGCCTTGAAGGAGCTGCCCAGACCGCCGAAGACGGGGTCGGCGCGTGCGGCGGGAGTAAGCACGAGATCGTGGGTTCCGATCTCGGCGCGACCGCGGTCGTTGACGACCTCCCCGCCCATGGCGGCGGCCATCGCCTGGAAACCCCAACAGGACGCGAAGGCGGGAACACCGGAGGCGTGCACGGTGCGCAGGGACTCGAGGGCGGTGGGGAACCAGGGTCCTCCGGTGGCCGCCGAGTAGGCGCCGCTGCCCCCCAGAAGGACGAGGTCCACGTCGGCGAGGTCGCTTGGGCGCAGCAGTCCGCCGAGGAGGTCGAAGACCCTGATCCGGGCGGGACGGGGCGCGATGGCCCGTTCGAAGGAGGCGATCTCGTGCCCGCGCATGGGGTCCCCGGGGTCCCGGACCTGCAGGAGGAGGCAGCGCAGCGGCTCGGGGGCGCGGTTCATTGCTCGGTGCGGCGCGACTCCTGCGGGACCGGATGCAAACCGGGCGGGGGCGACCTCAGGTCACCGAGCGCAGCATGCCCGCCAGATGATGGCGGTTCAGGGCCCTGGCCGCACGCACGGCCTCCTCCCGGCTGGGCTCGATGAAGATGACCGCCGTTCGCTCGGGCTCCTCGTGCTCGGCCCGGTCCGCGGGTACGAAGCAGAGGCGCGCCCGAAAGGAATGCGGGTCGCGGTCGTCCTCCACGAATTCGAGATGGACGTCCCAGAACCTGCCCTCGTGGGTGAAGGTGGTGAGATGCAGTTCCATGGACGGGTCGGCGTTCTCGTCTCCCGTGGGTTCGAAGCCCGTCGGGGGGGTGGTTGTCGACGCCATGGCGATCAGCGGCCCGTGGACCGAACCCGCATCGCGTTCGGACGGCGGCCGATGGCTTCACTCCGCGTCGCTCCTCGGGCCAACAACGTGCCATTCTCCTCTCGTCGCGCCTTGCCGCTCGGCGACTCGCAAGTCTCCGGGACACGGCATTAGTGTAGCGAAGCGGAAGCGCCCGCGCATCTTGAAGCCGCGCGCCGGTCTGCCGGGCGAACGAAGGACGGCGCGCCCCACTTTCGTTGACACCGTCAAGGGCGGTTCCTACCTTCCTTCGGTTTTCCAAGCATCCCTTGCGCTGCCATCCACCCTAAACTCGACCCGGCACCGGGTCCGCGATGCCTACCGCTCGAATGAAAAGGTTGTGGCTGGCGACCGTGGCGGGAGTTTCCCCGCTGCTCCTGGCCGTCGCATTCATCGGCTTTCGGCAAGCCCCCGCGGGGAGTTCATATTCCGGGGCGGCGGAGGTGGATTCGCAGTCCCAGCCGATCCGGTTCCCGCACGACACCCACGCCGGCCAGTTCACGATCCCCTGCCAGTACTGCCATTTCTCGGCGGAGCGGTCGGTGGATGCGGGGATCCCCCCTGTGGCGGTCTGCGCGGGTTGCCACGCTCCGGGGAAGGTGGAAGGGCGGACCGAGGAGGCTCGAGCCGAGATCGTCAGGCTCCGGGAGTACTTTCCGGATGATCCGGCCCTCGGCGAGGGAGGCGCACCGGGGACGCCCATCCCCTGGAAGCGCATCTACAAGGTCAGAGACCACGTGAAGTTCCCGCACATGCGTCATGTCGCGGCCGGGGTGACCTGCCAGACCTGCCACGGGCAGGTGCAGGAGATGGGGGTGCTGGAGGAGATGGCCCCGGAGGCGGGAGACCTGAGGATGGGCTGGTGCGTCTCCTGCCACCTGGAACGCGGGGCGTCCCGCGACTGCACGGTATGTCACTACTAGCAGCGCATGGCCCCGGCCGGCGGGCCGTGCCGGACGCGTCGCCGGAGGTGTTGCGGTGAGCGACGGCCTGCAGCGACGGGACTTCCTCAGGATCGTCGGCGTCGGCGGGGCCGGAGCGACCGTCGCCGGGTGTTCGACCGACAAGGTGGAGCGCCTGATCCCGTATGTGGTGCCGCCGGAGGAGATCACGCCCGGGGTGGCGACCTGGTACGCGTCGACCTGTGGCGAGTGCCCGGCCGGGTGCGGGATCCGGGTTCGGACCCGCGAGGGCCGCGCGGTGATGATCGAAGGCAACCCGGACCACCCGGTTTCAAGGGGTGGCGTCTGTTCGCGGGGTGTTTCGGCGCTGCAGGGACTGTACGACCCGGACCGGGTGGCGACGCCGCTGCGCGCGGGGGCCCGGGGTTTCGAGGCGATCACCTGGGAAGAGGCGCTGACGCTGCTGGCCGAGAGGCTCGGCACCGGCGGGCGCTCCCTCTTCGTGACCGGGAGGATGGGTCCGGCGGAAGGCGGCCTCATGGACCGCTTCGTGGAGGCGGTGGGAGGCGACCGGGTCATCCACGACCCGCTCGACGATTCGGCGCTGCGCGCGGCGGTGAACATCGCCTTCGGGGTCAACGCCCTGCCCCGCTACGACATCGCGGCGGCGAACCTCCTGGTCTCGTTCGGGGCCGACTTCCTCGAGACCTGGATCTCGCCGGTGCGCTTCGCCGCCGACTTCGCGCGGATGCACGCGGTGGATCACGGCGAGAAGGGAAAGTTCGTGTTCGTCGGGCCCCGCCTGTCGCTGACGGGCCAGAACGCCGACGAGTGGATTCCCGCCCGGGCCGGTTCCGAGGCGCGCGTGGCTCTCGCGCTCGCCGGGGAACTGGTGCGGCGCGGTGCGGATGCGGGGCCGTACACCGAGATGGCCTCCCGCCACACCCTGGAGGAAGCGGCCCGCGAGGCCGGTGTGGAGGTGGGGGCGCTGTCGGAGCTGGCCGGCCGATTCGCCTCGGGGAGCGCGCTGGCGCTCGGACCCGGACCGGCGGGACACCACCAGGGCTCCACGGCCGCCAATCTCGCGGCCCTGATCCTGAACGTGGCGGCGGGAAGCCTGGGCCGGACGCTCCATATCGACGCGGCAGCCGACACGGAGCGGTCGTCGTACCGTGCGCTTTCGGACGCCATCGCCGCCATGCGCTCGGGCAGGTACGGCGTGGCGGTCGTCGCCGGCGCGAACCCCGCCTACTCGCTGCCTACCGGGTCCGGTTTCAGCGATGCCTTCAGGGCGGTGCCCTTCAAGGTGGCCTTCGCCACCGCCCTCGACGAGACATCGTCGCTGGCCGACCTGGTGCTGCCCGACGCCCACCCCCTCGAGTCCTGGGGGGACGCCATCGCCGTCCATTCCCGGGAAGGCGCCGACACGCCGCAAGCGACCTATGCGGTCCGGCAGCCGGTCATGCGGCCGGTGTCGCTGTACGACTCCCGCCCCATGAGCGACGTGATCCTGGAGACGGGGCGCAGCCTGGGCCACGACTTCGCGGCGGCCACCTTCCGGGAATACCTGCGCGCCGCCCACGACGCCCGGCTGGCCGGGAACGGCGCCGGAGCGGGAGCCGCGGGAGACCCGGACGCACGGTGGCGCGAACTCCTCCGCAGCGGCTCGGTCACCTATCCGGAGACATTCCCGCAGGTCACCGCGCTGCGGGCTCCCACCACCGCCGTCGACTTCGACGTGCCCTCGCTGCGCGGCGACGGCGAAGTGACGCTGCTCGTGCACCCCTCGCCGCGATTCGGCGACGGCACGCACTCAAACCGGCCGTGGCTGCAGGAACTGCCCGATCCGGTGTCGAAGGTGATGTGGCAGTCATGGGTCGAGATCAACCCGGCGACCGCCGAACGGATGGGTCTCCGTTCGGGGGACATGGTGCGCGTCCGCACCGAGCACGGCGAGGTCGAGTTGCGGGTCTGGGCGTACCCCGGAATCCGCGAGGACGCGGCGGCCATCGCCATGGGAGGGGGCCACACCGACTACGGCCGGTTCGCAAACGGCAACGGCGTCAACCCCATGGGACTGCTTCCGGTGGCCGTCGATGGCGCCTCGGGCACCCTGGCGCTGGTCTCGACCCGGGCGAGGGTGGACGCGACGGGCGCCTGGCGGCGGCTGGCCTCGACCGAAGGCTCCAGCGACCAGGACGACCGCAACGTGACCCCGGCGGTGGCGCTGTCGGCGCTCGGGCACGGGGCGGCGGAGGGGCACCACGACCCGCACCACCAGGTCCGTGAACTGCAGGAGGCCGGCGGCTTCCAGCGGGTGGTGACCGAAGGCCGGGCCGAGGACTATCCCCTGCCGGGATCGGACTTCGGCGAGTACGGAGAGGAACATCCCCGCTGGGCGATGGCCATCGACCTGGACAGGTGCAACGGCTGCGGGGCCTGCATCACCGCGTGCCAGGCCGAGAACAACATCCCCTGGGTGGGCGAGAACCAGGCCCTCAACGGCCGCGAGATGCACTGGCTGCGCCTGGAGCGGTACTACGAGACGGTCGACGCGACCCACTCGGGACCGCTGGACATCCGTTTCCTGCCGATGCTCTGCCAGCACTGCAACAACGCGCCCTGCGAGCCGGTCTGCCCCGTGTTCGCGGCGTACCACACGCCGGACGGGCTGAACGCGCAGGCCTACAACCGCTGCGTGGGCACCCGCTACTGCGCCAACAACTGCCCTTACAAGGTCCGGGTCTTCAACTGGTACCGCTACACGCGCGAGAACATCCCCGAGCCGATGAACTGGCAGTTCAACCCCGACGTGACCGTCCGCGACAACGGCGTCATGGAGAAGTGCACCTTCTGCGTGCAGCGGATCCGCGAAGCCGGCAACCGCGCGGCGCTGGAGGGGCGCGAGGTGCGCGACGGCGAGGTACGGCCCGCCTGCCAGACCGTCTGCCCGAGCGACGTGATCACCTTCGGCAACATCAAGGACCCGGATTCGCGCGTGGCCGAACTGGCCCGTGACGAGCGGACATACCGCGTGCTGGACGCATTCATAAACACCCAGCCCGCGGTCCACTACCTGAAGAAGGTCACCCACCACGACGTGGACGAGGGCGGCCACTGACCGATGGCGGCCGCTGACCTGGCCCGGCGGGGGGCGCTCCCCAACCCCGACGTGCGGAAGTACGAGGACGTCAACAAGGCCGTCCTCAGCGTGCTTTCCAGGCCCGGGAAGGGGTGGTGGTTCCTCTTCTCGATCGCGGTCGCGGGGGTGGGGGTGTTCCTCGCCTCCTGGTTCTACCAGATCTACAAGGGCATCGGCGTATCGGGGCTGAACGCGCCGGTGGGGTGGGGGGTCTACATCACCACCTTCGTGTTCTGGGTGGGCATCGCGCACTCGGGCACGCTGATCTCCGCGATCCTCTTCCTGTTCCGCGCGCCGTGGCGGCAGGCGATCTACCGCGCCTCGGAGGCGATGACGGTCTTCGCGGTCATGACGGCGGGACTCTTCCCGCTCATCCACGTGGGCCGGGTCTGGCACGCCTACTGGCTCGTGCCGTACCCCAACTCGCGCTTCCTGTGGCCGAACTTCCGGTCGCCGCTGGTCTGGGACGTCTTCGCGATCACGACCTACTTCACCGTGTCCGCCGTGTTCTTCTACCTGGGCACGATCCCCGACCTGGCCGCGGCACGCGACCACGCACGGGGCCTGAGGAAGAAGTTCTACCAGGTCATCTCGCTGGGTTGGCGGGGGACCGACCGCGAGTGGCACCACTTCTCGAAGGCGTACATCTACCTGGCCGCCCTGGCGACGCCGCTGGTGCTCTCGGTGCACTCGGTGGTGTCGTGGGACTTCGCCATGGCGATCGTTCCCGGGTGGCACACCACGATCTTCGCGCCCTACTTCGTGGCCGGCGCGATCTTCTCGGGCGTCGCCTTGGTGATCACCCTCGCCGTCCCCATGCGGAAGTTCTTCGGGCTCGAGGACTACCTCACGGTCAAGCACTTCGAGGCCATGGCCAAGCTGTGCATGCTCACCAGCCTGATCGTGCTGTACGCCTACCTGGTCGAGTACTTCCTGGCCTGGTATTCGGGCGAGCCGCCCGAGCGCGGATCGTTCTGGAACCGGGTCTTCGGCCACTACTGGTGGGCCAACTGGATCATGCTCACCTGCAACGGGCTGGTGCCGCTCATGCTCTGGTTCCGGCGGGTGCGAAGATCGATCGCGGCGCTCTTCGTGATCTCGATCTTCATCAACATCGGCATGTGGTTCGAGCGCTTCGTGATCATCGTGACCTCGCTGTCGCACGAGTACGAGCCGTGGGCCTGGGGTCTCTACCGTCCCTCGGTCGTCGAGATGGGGATTCTGCTGGGCAGCTTCGCCTGGTTCGGGTTCTGGTTCCTGCTCTTCACGCGGCTGCTGCCGCCGGTTGCGATCGCCGAGATGAAGGAAGTGGTGCCGCCGCCGAGGCGGGGGAAGGGGGCGTCATGATGGACAGGTGCGTCCGTCCGCCGCGGGGCCACGCGAAGGAGGGGGCGTCATGATCTTCGGAGCGAAGCGCCGCCGCGGGCACCAGGGCTTCTTCGCCCTCTTCGAGCACCTCGACTCCACCGTGGACGCGTGCAAGGCGTTGCGGGCGGCGGGTCACAAGGGCTTCCGGGCCTACGCGCCCCTGCCGGAACACGAGCTGCTGGAGGAAGGCCTGGCGCTGAAGCACAGCCCGGTGCGGGTCTTCACGCTGGCCGGCGGACTCACGGGCGCCGCCACGGGCTTCGCCTTCACCTCGTGGACCTCCATGGACTGGCCGCTGGTGACCGGCGGCAAGCCGATCCTGTCGATTCCGGCCTACGTGGTGATCGCCTTCGAGTGCGCCATCCTCTTCGGGGCGCTCTCCACGGTGATCGGCCTCTTCATCAACGCGGGGCTCCCGAACTTCCGGCCCATGGTGGCGTACCATCCGGAGTGCTCGAACGGGAGCTTCGGGGTGTACGTGACCGCCCCGCCCGCCCGGGCGGCCCGGGTGAGGGAGATCCTGTCGAGCCACGAGCCCGCCGAGCTGCGCGAGGATCCGGAGGGGTTCGATGTGTAGGGGTTTGCGGGCGGCCGAGGCGGGACGCGGGGATCCGCGCGACCCGGCCGGCGGATCGCGTCTCCGCGGGTTCCTGTCGGTCGCGGCCGTGCTGGTGGGCGCCGCTTCAGGCGCGTGCGTGCCCCTGGACGACTTCATGGGCGATGTCTTCGGGCGCAGCATGCGGGACCAGCGGTCCTTCGACCCCTACGAGCACACGCTGCTGCCGCCGGAGGGTTCGGTGCCCTTCTCGGCGGGCAACTACGCCGCGGGTGCGTACGAGGTGAACCTGGGGCAGCCGGAGGGGAGCCTGAGCGTGCCCCCGCCGTTCACGCAGGGCGACATGGCGGACCGTCCCGAGGTCGTGGACACCCTCACCAATCCGGTCGCGCCGACCCCCGCGTCCCTCGGGCGGGGCGAGGAGCTGTACGAGCGGTTTTGCGTCGTATGCCATGGCCCCGACGGCTCGGGGCGTACCGGCTACATCATCGAGGTGTTCCCCGCGATGGCCGCTTACCCGCTGGGGAGTGATGCGGCGCTGGCGCACAGCGACGGCTACATCTACGGGATGATCCGGGTCGGGCGAAACCTGATGCCGGCCTACGGCCACCAGATCGGCCACTACGACCGCTGGCACGTCGTGAACTACGTGCGGCGGCTGCAGGGGTTGCCGGAGGTGGAGGCCGCGGGTGAGGCGGAGGAGGACGGCGGCGAATCGGAGGGTGATGCGGCCGGCACCGATTCACACGGTGGAGCGGGGGCGAACTGAGCGATGGCGCACCATTCGATCCCGCAGGAGATACCGGTCCGGTACCTGAGCCGCGGCGGTGCCGGAACGGCGATCCTGCGCCTGATGGTGTTGATCGGCGCGGTGTCCTTCTTCGCGGCCCTGTGGAGGGATCCGGCACTCGCCTGGAAGTCCTACGTGGTCAACTGGAACTACTTCGCGTCGATCGCCATGGGCGGCGTGATCGTCGCGGTTGTAACCTGGATGGTGAAGGCGAAGTGGAACTGGTCGTTGCGCCGCATCCACCAGTCCTTCGCGGCCTACCTGCCGATCGCCTTCATCCTCTTCATCCCCATGCTGATCTCGCTCAGGGAAGACTACTTCCCGTGGATCGAGATGATGGAGTACGACCACATCGTTCAGAAGAAGGCGGCCTATCTGAACGTTCCCTTTCTCGTGAGCCGCAACCTGGTCGGTGTGCTGGCCCTCTTCGGGATGGCGTGCGGGTTCGTGTACCTGGCGCTGCGGCCGGACCTCGGGCGCATCGGCCGGGCGCGAACCGCCGAGGAGCGAGCCGACGGAGGGCGTGCCTGGTGGCGTGAGCGCTTCACGCGCGGATGGGTGGGCCAGGCGTGGGAGGAGGACCAGAGCTATCACCGCATGACCCGCATGGCGCCGCTGCTGGTGCTGGTGTTTGCGGCCGTAATGTCCATCCTGGCCTTCGACTGGGCGATGTCGCTAGAGCCGCACTGGTTCTCGACGCTCTTCGGCGGCTGGTTCTTCATGGGAGCGCTCTGGGGCGGCTTCGCGGCCACGGCGGTGATCGCGGTGTGGCTCAAGGGGCGCGACGCCGTCTTCGACGAGCATGTCGGCAAGTCGCAACTCTGGGACCTGGGCAAGCTGACCTTCGCCTTCGCGGTCTTCTGGACCTACCTGTTCTGGTCGCAGTACCTCGTCATCTGGTACGGGAAGCTGCAGTGGGAGCAGGCGTGGATAAACACACGCGTGGCGGAGCCGTGGGGGGGCTTCTCGGCCGCCGTGATCGTGATGTGCTTCGTGGTCCCGTTCGCCGGCCTGCTGGGGGTGCGCCCCAAGCGGACGCCGCGGATCCTCCAGACCTTCGCCCTGCTGGTCCTGGCCGGGCTCTGGCTGTGGCACTACATGCTGATCTTCCCTTCGCTGCACCACGAGGGTGATCCGGCCTTCTCGGTGGCCACGCCTCTCATCGGGCTCATGTTCCTGGGACTGTTCCTGATGGCCGTGCGGTGGTTCCTGGCCACCTTCCCGGCGGTGCAGGTGTGGCAGCCCCAGGTGGATCCGGAGCCGCTGGAGGCGGAGGGGTAGCAGTCCGGAGAGACCCGCGAACCGGCGGCGTCGTCCGCACGGAGGTCTTTCCCGCCGGCCGCCTCCCTACCCGCCCGGCGCCTCGAAACCGGAGACGGCCGGCAGAATGCGCTCGTGGAACGCCGCCCCGCTGTACTTCTCCACCCGCTGGTGCAGCGTCCAGCCGTTGAACACGGAGATCAGGTCGTACTCGGGGGCCACCTGGAGAAACTGCCCCCCGTAGCCGTTGGCCGAGAAGACCCGGGTCCTGCCGCCGTCGTGGACCGGCACCCACCACTGGTAGCCGTACCCGGCGTCCGGGCGGTCGTTGCCGGGGTTGAGGTCGGGGACGACGGGTGAGGTGGAGACCCGCACCCACTGGCCGGAGACGATGCGCTCGCCGTCCCATTCGCCTTCGCGGAGCATCAGATACCCGATCCGCGCCAGGTCATGGGCCGCAAGGTACAGTCCGCCCTCGGTATCGACCTCACCGCCCGGCGTCAGCTTCCAGTAGTACTCGTCGATCCCGATGGGACCGAAGAGATGTTCCTCCGCCCAGGCGTCGACGCGCCTCCCGGTCGCCTCGCGCACGATCTTGCCCAGGAGCACGCTCACCCCGTCGTTGTAGTCGAAGCGGGTGCCGGGATCGGTGCCCACCGGACGCCCCACCACGTACTCGATCCAGGCATCGCTGCTCTCGAGTTCCACCGTCGGATGCGTGCCGTCTTCGTAGGTCTGGCCGGGCCGGGCCCAGTCGATGCCGCTCCGCATGGTGAGAAAGTCCTCGACCGTGGCGGATGCGCGGCGAGGCTGGAGCATGTCCACGCCGTAGGCCTCGAAGTACGGCCACGCCGGGGCCTCGACGCCGGGTATGTGCCCCGCGTCGACGGCGATGCCGAAGGCGACCGAGAGCACGCTCTTGGTGACCGACTGGAGGCTGTGGAGGCCGGTGTCGCGGTGGTAGGGGTGCCAGGCGGGATGGTCGTAGTTGTACTGGTGGTTGGCCGTGTCGTCCTGTTCCAGCAGAAGCTCGGCGTAACGCTCGCCGTGGTCCCACTCGTGGTCCGCGATGACGCGGCCGTTGCGGATGAGGAGGAAATGGTCGATCAGGCCGTAGTGCCCCGCGTCGATGTCGGCGACGAGGGCATCGATGGCGGACGGGTCGACACCTTCGGCCTCGGGGGTGGAGACGGGCCACTCTTCGCCGGGCCAGCTCGGAAGATCCGGGGTTTGCTGCGCCGTGGCGGGGGCGGCGGCGAGGGTGAGGAGCGTCGTGAGCCGGAGGATGGCGGGCGAAGTGGACATGTCAGCCGGACGGTTGCGGGGGATCTTCGGTTGCGGGCCGGGGGCCGCTTCCTTCGGCCCGTTCCAGCCGGTTTCTCACCTGGTAGCCGATCGAGCGTATCATGCGGGCCTCGTGCGCGTCCAGTGCGGTGCGCCCGAAGACGGTGCGGAGGATCCGCATCACGCTCTCGGGCTTGCGCGCCCGGAAGAACGCGGCGCGGTCCAGCCCCGCTTCGAGCGCCTGGTACATCTCCTCCAGCTCGGCGGAGGTCGCGGCCCCCAGAGACCGCTTCCCCGCGGGGAGCGCCTCGTGCGCGTCCGGACCCGCCATCAGGAGTTCGTAGGCGACGAGCAGCACCGCTTGGGCCAGGTTGAGCGACGCGTATCCGGGCGCGGTGGGGATGACCATCACCTCGTGGCACAGGTCGAGGGCGTCGTTTGAGAGCCCCCGGTCTTCGCGGCCGAATACTATGGCGACGCGGCCGCGCCGGGCCCGCCGCAGCATGCGGGGGGCCAGTTCGCGCGGACGGCGATAGTTGCGCTGGGCGGTGCGGGGCCGGGCGGAGGTGCCGACCACGCAGGTCGCGTCGGCCAGCGCCTCTTCCAGCGACCCGGCCAGGGTGGCCGCCTCGACGATGTGGTCGGTGCGGTGGGCGATGCCGGTGATCCGCCAGGGATCGAACTCGGCCGGGTCGACCAGGGTGAGTCGCTCCAGGCCCATGTTGGCCATGGCTCGCACGGCAGCCGCGATGTTCACCAGATCGCGGGGCTCGTGAAGGACGACCGTGATGTTCACGGAGACGGGTCCCCGGGCTGGGCCAGGCGGGCGGCGAACGCCGCCGCGACCAGGATCAACGCCGCACCCGCCAGGTAGGGGAGTGCGAGCCGCACGTCGAAGAGCTTCCCCGCCATGGCCGGACCCAGGACCCGGGCCAGCGATCCCACGCTCTGGCCGAGACCGAGTACCGCCCCCTGCCGTTCGGGGTCGGTGGCGCGCGAAAGGAGCGCCAGCACGCTCGGAATCGAGCCGCCGTAGCCGATCCCGGTGAGGACGACGCCCGCGAGGAGGGTCGGCACGGTCGTGGCCACCCCCGCCAGGAGCAGTCCGAGGCAGAAGGGAATCCCGCTGACCTTGAGGAGCCAGCGTTCGCCGTAGCGCGGAACCAGCCGCCGCACCAGCCCGCCCTGCACGATCACGGACACGATCCCCAGAAGGGCGAAGAGATACCCGGCCTGGCGCGGCCCCATGGCGAAGCGTTCGGATGCCAGCGGTGACAGGGTGGGATGCAGGACGGCAAAGGCCATGGTGATGCAGAGATACCCCGCGAGGATGAGCCGGATCTGGCCGGACCCGGCGGCCTCGGAGAGAGCGGCACCGAGGTTGAAGCGCGAGGTGCCGCCGGGGGTGCCGGGCCGCCGCGATTCGGGAAGCCACACGAGGGCGGCCAGCGCATTGGCCAGGCAGAGCGCGGCGGCGGTGTAGCCGGGGGCGGCGGGGGAACCGGGTGACAGGCCGGACAGGATGCCTCCCAGCGCCGGACCGATTACGAAGCCGAGCCCGAAGGCGGCCCCGATGAGGCCGAGACCGCCGGCCCTGCGGCCGGGAGGCGTCACGTCGGCGATGTACGCCTGGGCCACGGGGATCGTGGACCCCCCGATTCCGCCCACGATCCGGGACAGGAACAGCGTGGCCAGCGAGTCGGCCCGCGCGAAGATCGTGTACGCCAGGGCGCTCCCCAGCAGCCCCAGAATGATCACGGGCCGGCGTCCCACACGGTCGGAAATACGTCCCCAGAGCGGAGCCATGACCAGCTGCACGAGGGAGTAGATGGCGTACAGGAGGCCGACCTGCAGGTAGTCGGCCCCGAAGTCCGTGGCGTAGAACGGCAGCACCGGCAGGACGATCCCGAAGCCGACGAGATCGACGAGGACCGCGAAGAAGAGGAGGCCGAGACCTTCGCGGCGAGCTGGAGGTTGCGTCACCGGGCGCGCTGTTCCGCGCCGCAAACCGATCGAGTGCGGACGGATCGCCGCTCGAATGCCGGGGGGATTGTGTCCACGGGCTTGTGGCAGTCCGTGGATAAAGCCGCCCGAGCACCGAGAGCGGTGAGGCGCCGGGCTGGCAAGGCGCGACGAGAGGTGAATAGCAGGGCTATTCGCCCGAGGAGCAACGCAGAGCGTAGCCGTGGAGCTGCCGAATGTATACTGTGATTGACAGAATGTAATGTTGTCCTTACATCGTGAATGGGTGAAGCGAAGCGGCCAGTACGGATGCATCGCCGCTCGAATGCCGGGGGGATTGTGTCCACGGGCTGCTAGTGCAGCTGGTCGTCGCCGCCGCCGGAGTCTTCCCCGCGGGGGCCTCGCAGGGACCCCTTGAAGTTGCGGATGCCGGAACCCAGGCCCCGCGCGATGTCAGGGAGGCGCTTCGCACCGAAGATGAGCGCCAGGACGACCAGGACGAAAAGGAGTTCCCGGATGCCTAGCGAAGGCACGGCGCCCCCTTCCGCAACCGCCCCCCGCGGGTGCGGCTACCCACGAAGCAGGTCCTTGGCGATGGTCTGTAGCTGCATGTTGTCCGTTCCCTCGTAGATCGTTCCGATCTTCGCGTCACGATAGAGCTTTTCGACGGGGTATTCCCGCGTGAAGCCGTAGCCCCCGTGCAGGTCGATGCACCGGGAAGATACCCTCTGCGCCATGCGGGAAGCGAACAGCTTGGCCATCGCCGCCTCGCGCAGGAAGCGTGTACCCTGATCCTTGAGCCGGGCCGCGTTGTACACCATCAGGCGGGCCGCTTCGACGTCGGTGGCCATCTGCGCCAGTTGAAACTGTACGGCCTGGAACTCAGCGACCGGACGCCCGAACTGCTCCCGTTCCTGAACGTACCGGATGGTATGGTCGAGCGCACCCTGGGCGAGTCCCAGCATCTGGGCCCCGATGCCGATCCGTCCCTCGTTCAGGGTCTCGATGGCCACCTTGTAGCCCCGGCCCACCTCTCCCAGCACGCACGTGGCGGGCACCCGCACGTCGTCGAGCACCAGCTCCGTGGTGGACGAGGCCCGAATCCCGAGCTTGTCTTCCTTCTTCCCCACCGCAAACCCGGGCATGTCCCTCTCGACGATGAACGCGGTGATGCCCTTGTACCCCAGCTCCGGCCGGGCGTTGGCGAAGACGATGTAGAGCCCGGCCTCCGCCCCGTTGGTGATCCACATCTTGCGACCGTTCAGAACCCAGTCGGTTCCGTCGCGGACGGCCCTCGTGGCAAGGGCGAATGCGTCGGAGCCGCTTCCCGCCTCCGAAAGCGCGTAGGCACCGACCGTACCCGACGCGAGGCGGGGAAGGTGCCGGCGCACCTGTTCCTCCGTGCCCCACTTGAGAAGGGCGTTGTTCACCAGCGTGTTCTGGACATCCACCAGCACCCCGACGGAGGGGTCGACCCGGGAGAGCTCTTCAACCACCAGTACCGCGGTGAAGAACGAACTTCCGATGCCGCCGTAGTGCTCCGGGGTCTCGATCCCCATGAAGCCGAGCTCGAACAGGAGCGAGATCAGATCGGAGTCGAGCTGGTGGCCCGCGTCCATCCGGGGGACCCTGGGCGCCACCTCCGATTCGGCGAAGTCGCGGACGGCCTCACGGAACCCGGACTCGTCTTCGCTCAGAACCGTGAGAGCGGCAGGATGGGTCAGCGTGGACATCTCTCTCCGCAATGGTGGCCTCTGGCAGCCCGTGGACAGAATCCCCCCGGCATTCGACCGGCGATGCATCCGGCCTCGACGCTTCGCCCCACTTTCCCACAACGTTATCCACGGACTGCCGGACTTCGTGTTGGCGGGCACGCCTGCAGCCGAAAGGGATGATAATCTAACCCTGGGCGGCAGGTTCCGCATGACGGACCGAGGCCGGACCGAGGCCGGAATCACCGGGCCGCTTGACGCTGCCGCTTCCGGCGGCTTTTTTTCTGTCGCTCCAGGCCCCTTCGGACCGAAGGCTGGCGGATCCGACCGAACTCCAGCGGAGACGGCGATGTCCGAAATCCCGGAAGGACTCAGGTACACCACCGAACACGAGTATCTCAGACAGACCGAGGATGCCGACGTCTTCCGCGTCGGGATCACCGACTACGCCCAGGGAGAACTGGGCGACGTGGTATACGTGGAACTGCCCGAACCGGGGGAGGCGTTCGCTCCGATGGAGACGTTCGGGACAATAGAGGCGGTGAAGGCGGTCAGCGACCTGTACTGTCCGGTGGCCGGAGAAGTGGTCGGCGTCAACGGGGCGCTCGAGGACGATCCGGCTCTCGTGAACAGCGACCCGTACGGGGAGGGGTGGATGATCCTGCTGCGGGTGGACGATCCGGGTGAAGTGGAGGAGTTGCTGGACGGCGATGGCTACGGGGTGCACATCGGCTAGCAATTCGTGGAGCCCATGCGCACGCCCATCGATCATTCTCCGGATTTCCTCGCTCGGCACGTGGGACCGACCCCACAGGATGTCGCGGAGATGCTTGCCGTAGTCGGGGTTGCGAGTCTCGACCAGCTCATCGAGGAGACGGTGCCGGAATCGATTCGCCTCGGGCGGCCGCTCCGGATTCCCGAAGGCGTGCCGGAGGCGGAGCTGCTTGCGCGGCTGGCGGAGATCGCCTCCGGGAACCGGACGTGGCGGAGCTTCCTTGGGATGGGATACTCCGGCACGATAACCCCCGGGGTCATCCGGAGGAACATCCTGGAGAACCCGGGCTGGTATACACAATACACACCGTATCAGGCCGAGATCGCGCAGGGTCGGCTGGAAGCGCTGCTGAACTTCCAGACCGCGGTGATCGACCTGACGGGACTGGAGATCGCCAACGCATCCCTGCTCGACGAGGCGACGGCGGCCGCCGAGGCCATGTTCCTGCTCTTCGGGAAGGGCAGGAAGCGGCAGGGTCACGTCTTCCTCGTGGCCGAAGACTGTCATCCGCAGACGATCGGCGTGGTGGCAACCCGCGCGGAACCTCTGGGGATCGAAGTGCGGGTCGGGCCGCCCCGGGACTTCTCGTTCGACGCGACGGTCTTCGGAGCCCTCGTGCAGTATCCCGCCACCGATGGGGGCGTCCACGACTACCGCGCACTCTGCAAGTCCGCGCGAGCTGCGGGGAGCCATGTGGTGGTCGCGGCCGATGTCATGTCGCTGGCCCTGCTAACGCCGCCGGGCGAATTCGGGGCGGACGTGGCGGTGGGGAGCACGCAGCGCTTCGGCGTTCCGATGGGCTACGGCGGCCCCCATGCCGCGTACATCGCCTGCCGCGAGGGATTCAAGCGGCAACTCCCCGGACGGATCATCGGAGTGTCCACGGACCGGCACGGAAATCCGGCGCTGCGGATGGCGCTCCAGACCCGGGAGCAGCACATCCGGCGCGAGCGGGCGACCTCGAACATCTGCACGGCGCAGGTGCTGCTGGCGGTCATGGCGGGAATGTACGCGGTGTATCACGGACCGGATGGGCTCCGGCGCATAGCCGCGCGCATCCACATGCAGGCCGCCACGCTGGCGCGGGGACTCGGAGCGGCCGGAAACGAGATCGTTCACCGGGTCTTCTTCGACACCCTGCGGGTCCGCCCCGCCCGGGGAGCGGCGGCGGTGCTGGCGGCTGCAGGAGAGGCCCGCATCAACCTGCGGGACTTCGGCGACGGCACGGTCGGTGTCGCCCTCGACGAAACCGTCACCCCGGCCGACCTCGACGACCTTCTCGCCGTCTTCGGCGCGGGCGGATCGTCGCTGGAGGTGGCCGGGTCGTTCGAGCCCGCCGGATTCCCGGGTCACCTTGCCCGCTGCAGCCCCTACCTGCAACACCCCGTCTTCAATTCGTGCCACTCCGAGACGGAAATGCTGCGCTACATCCGCCGCCTCGAGTCGCGCGACCTGTCACTGACCACCAGCATGATCCCGCTGGGTTCATGCACGATGAAGCTGAACGCCACGACCCAGATGACGGCCGTGACATGGCCGGGGTTCGCAGCCCTCCACCCCTTTGCCCCACCGGAGCAGGCACCCGGATACGCTCGCATCATCGGCGAACTGGAGGGGTGGCTGGCCGAGATCACCGGACTGCCCGCCGTGTCGCTGCAGCCGAATTCGGGGGCGCAGGGCGAATACACCGGACTGCTGGTGATTCGGTCGCGGCTCCGAGCGCTGGGCCGGGAGCACCGCGACGTCTGCCTCATCCCCTCTTCGGCCCACGGGACCAATCCCGCCAGCGCCGTCATGGCGGGGATGAAGGTGGTGGTGGTCCGGTGCGACGAACGCGGCAACGTGGACGTGGCGGACCTCGAGGCGAAGGCCGCCCGCAACGCCGCCCGCCTCGCCGCGGTGATGGTCACCTACCCGTCGACCCACGGGGTCTTCGAGGAGGAGATCCGCAAAGTGTGCGAGATCGTGCACCGGTACGGAGGATACGTCTATCTGGACGGGGCCAACCTGAACGCGCAGGTCGGACTGTGCCGTCCCGGCGACTACGGTGCGGACGTGATCCACATCAACCTGCACAAGACGTTCGCGATTCCGCACGGGGGCGGCGGTCCCGGCATGGGTCCCATATGCGCGACGGCGGAGCTGGCCCCGTACCTGCCCGGCCATCCCGTGGTCCCGGTCGGCGGGGAGGAGGGGATCGGGCCGGTCTCGGCGGCCCCCTGGGGAAGCGCAAGCATCCTGCTCATCTCCTGGGCGTACATCGCGCTGCTCGGCCGGGACGGCGTCACCGAGGCGACGAAGACCGCGATTCTCAACGCCAACTACATGGCCATCCGCCTCGAGGACCACTTCGACATCCTCTACTGGTGGGGAAGCGGAAGCGGACGGGTGGCGCACGAGTTCATCCTGGATCTGCGCCCGCTCAGGAAGGCCACGGGAATCACCGAGGAGGATGTCGCGAAGCGACTCATGGACTACGGCTTCCACGCACCGACGATGGCCTTCCCGGTTCCGGGAACGATCATGATAGAGCCCACCGAGAGCGAGTCCAGGGCCGAACTGGACCGTTTCTGCGACGCCCTGATCTCGATCCGCGCGGAAACCCAGCAGGTCGAACTGGGCCTTCAGGACCGCCTCGACAACGCGCTCAGGAACGCACCGCACACGGCGGCGGCGATAGCTGCCGACACCTGGGAGCACGGCTACTCCCGGCAACAGGCGGCTTTTCCGGCACGGTGGGTGCGGGAGCGCAAGTTCTGGCCCCACGTGGGGCGCATCGACAACGCCCTCGGCGACCGGAACCTGGTGTGCGCCTGCCCCCCCATCGAGTCCTACGACTCTCCGCAACCGGCGAAATCCTGATCCGGCGACCCATGAAGCCACCCCCCTCCAAGTCACACCCCAACCCATGGGAGGAGATCCGTTGGCAAGACTGACATTCCACGGCCAATCCACGTTCACCGTCGAGACCGGGGACGGCACCCGGCTGGTGATCGACCCGTTCTTCGACGACAACCCCGTCGCCGACATCAAGCGGGCCGAGGTGGGGGCGGTCGACTACATCCTGTGCACGCACGGCCACTTCGACCACTTCGCCGACGCGATCCCGCTGGCCGGCGAAACCGACGCCACCCTGATCTCCACCTTCGAAATCGTCTCCTTCGCCGAGACCCTGGGGATCGCCAACGGGCACCCGATGCACATCGGGGGCGGTCACGACTTCCCCTTCGGGCGGGCGAAGATGACCGCGGCGCTGCACGGCGGCCAGGTCCACGGCGACGCCACCGGCCAGTTCACCACGATCCCGGGCGGCTTCCTCCTGCACCTGGACGGCAGGAGGATCTACCACGCGGGCGACACGGCGCTGCTCCTCGACATGCAGCTCCTGCGCGGCAAGGTGGACGTGGCGATCCTGCCCATCGGGGACAACTTCACGATGGGGCCGGAGGACGCGGCCGAGGCCGTCGGGTTCATCGAGCCGGAGGTCGTCATTCCGGTGCACTACAACACCTGGCCCCTCATCGCCCAGGATCCGGAGCGCTTCCGCGAGCTGGTGGGCGACAGAGCCCGGGTGCAGGTCATGAATCCGGGGGATGTGTTCGCTCCCTGACCGGGGCCGCACACCCGCCGCGTCCGTCCCCCGCGCGGACCCGCCGGTCTGGCGCCTGCTGGTGGACGAGCCGCTGCCGGGTGCGGTCAACATGGCGCGCGACCACGCACTCGCCGCCCTGGCGCGTCCCGGGACCGGCACGCTGCGCTTCTACCGCTGGAGCCCGGCCACGCTTTCGATGGGTCGCAACGAACCCGTGACTCCCGGATACCGCCAACTGCTGCGCCGCCACCCGGAGATGGGGGTCGTCCGGCGTCCTACCGGGGGGCGTGCCGTGCTCCACGACCGGGAGGTGACCTATTCGGTGGTCCTGCCGGTGCGGGTGTTCGGGGGTTTGCGGCCGGCCTACGGGAAGATCAACGAGGGACTGGTCGAGGGACTGCGCCGTCTGGGTGTCGATGCCGCGCGGGCCACGGGCGGCCCGGGCCGTGCGCGGAACCCCGAAGCGGGGCCGTGCTTTCTCGAGCCGGCCAGGGGAGAGGTGGTGGTGAGGGGGCGGAAGCTGGTGGGGAGCGCGCAGGCCCGGATCGGCGGGGCGATCCTGCAACACGGGTCGCTGCTTCTGGTGGCCGACCAGGAGGCGCTCTTCTCCGGAGGGCATGGGGAGCGGCGTGGTCCGGCCGGGTGTGGCGATGGGGTGGCGAGGGAACCGCGACGCGCGATCACGCTTGCGGAACTGGGCGAAGTGCCGCCGTGGAACCGTCTCGTGGCGGAACTCGCGGCCGGATTCGAGCATGTCGTCGCGGGACGGTGGAGCCGGGGCTCGCTGACGGGGAGCGAACGGGCACTGGCGGCGAAGCTGGAAAAGCGATACGGTTCGCGGGAATGGACGTGGCGCCGCTGACCCTGTCCCGGAACCCCCGGGCGCCGGTTTCCGCCGGATTTGACAGCCATGTCTCCCGGGCGCATTATGGCAGCCCTTGCAGAATGGGCCTGCGGGCGCAAGTATCCATGGTCGCGCCAGCGGGCGTGACGACCTCCAAACACTCAACCAGCATCGAAAGCGGGAGGAACCGTTGACCAGCTTGACGAACGTCTACCACGCACTGCCCCAGCTTCCGGGGGTGACCGGTCCGGAACTCACCTACACCCAACAGCTGGCGGAAGCCTGGGACAACTCCGGGATCATGCGCTGGCCGCTGGGGCTCTGTGTCCTGGTCGGGCTCGTGGTGATCATCTGGAAATTCTTCGATATCCTCCTGAAGAGCGCCGCCACCAGGAAGATGCTGCAGGAAGTGGACGAGCTTCTGGCCCAGCAGCAGATTAAGGAGGCTCTCGAGTTCACTCGCGAGTCCGATTCGCCGGCCGCCAACATCCTGCACGCGGGGCTGGAGCGCCGGGACGAGGGAACGGACCGCATCATGAAGGCGATCGAGAACCAGGGGCTGATCGAGCTTTCGAAGCTGGAACGCGGTCTCGTGGTGCTCGCCACTCTCACCAACGTGGCGCCGCTCCTGGGCTTCCTCGGAACCGTCATGGGCATGATCGAGGCCTTCCAGGCGATCGAGTTCGCCGGGGAGGTGGACGCCACGACGGTGGCGGGCGGCATCAAGACCGCGCTGTACACCACGGCGGCCGGGCTGGCCATCGCGATTCCGGTGAGCATCTGCCACAACTACTTCGTGTCCAGAATAGACCATCTGGTCATCGACATCGAGGAATCGGCGCAGAAGATGATCGACGCCCTGTTCGCCGCGCAGATGGGGCAGTAAGCCGGGGACCGAACCCCCAGCGCGGTAACAGAGCAGCCGTCGATGCCCCCCCGCCTCCGCCACGGCGCGGGGAGTCGCGCGGGATTTGCGGCACCGATCCTCGTTGTGGCCGGGCTCGCCGCCGCGACCGTCGTGCCGGCGGCGGCTCAGTCCGGGGCGGCCTCCGATTCCCGCTCGTCCATTCCCGATTCCGTGCGGCGGGATCTCGCCCACGGACGCCACTGGAAGGCCAGCGCGGTACTGCGGGCGCACCTGGCGCCCATCGGCTCGGCCGCGGTGGAGGATCGCATGGTGCTGGCGGAGGCCGAGGGCGGGTGGCGGAACTGGGCGGGGGCGGTCGCGGCGCTTTCGCCCCACGGCGTCGACCCGGCCGGTCTTCCACCCCGCTACTGGTACCTGCTGGGAATCGCGCACGAGGAGGGGGGAGACCCTGACGGGGCGATCTCGGCCCTGACGCGCTTCGTGGCGGTCGCGGCCGGCGATTCCCGCGAGGGTTTGGCGGCGCGGTCGCGCCTGGTCGGCGTTCTCGCGGCGGCGGGCGATCCGGGCCGAGCGCTGGAGGAGGCTGAGGCGCTCTGCGCGCTGTCGCCGAGACTGGGAGACTGGACGGCGCTCGCGGCCGCGCGAGCACTGGCCGCGCGTCGGAAGGGAGGAGAGGTGCGGTGGATGCTGTCCCTGATCGCCGACCCCGTCCCGCGCCGGCGGGGGTGGCGGGCGGGGGTGGAAGCCTGGGCCGAGGCGGGGGACACGGCCCGGGCCCTTGAGGCAGCGGCGGAGTTGGAGGGGCTTGAGGGGGAGGATGGTGGCCGCGCCTCGCGCACCGAAATCCCGGCGCTTCGGTGGCGCTTCCGTCTGGCGCTCGGGGACTCGGCGGGGGCGGTGGCGGCAATGGAGGAGTTGCTGGCCCGCACTACGCGTGGGGGTGAGGCCGTGGAGGCCGCGATGGCGCACTGGAGGGTGGCGTCGAACTCCGGGCCGGACATCCTGCGGCGGGTGGCTCTGGCGCTGGGCAGCGGCGGTGAGTTCGGCACGGCGGTGCGCGCGTGGAGGCTGGTGGAGCGGCGCGGTGGAGTCCTCACGCCGGGCGAGCGATCCGCGCTGGCCCGGGCGTACAACGGCAGCGGTGACCGAAACGGTGCAGTGCGGGTGTACCGGGACCTGGCCGCGTCTCGAGACCCGGAGGTCGCGGCGCCCGCCCTGGAGGCCTGGGCCGACATACGCACCCGCCAGGGGCGCCACGGAGACGCGCTCACCCTGCGGGACCGCCTTGTGAACCGGTTCCCTTCCCGGCCGGAAGCCGTGGACGTGATCTTCTTTCGCGGTGACGACCACCACGATGCCGGGCGGCTCGGCCCGGCGATCGAACACTACCGGCGCGTGGTGTCGATGTCGCCGGCGGCGAACCGGGCGGGACTGGCCCGGATGCGGCGGGCCCAGATCCACCTGGCACGTGGCGAGTGGCCGGCCGCGCTGGAGGTGTTCCGGTCCTATCTGGCGGAGTTTCCCGGCGGGCGGCGCTGGGAGGAGGCCAGCTACTGGGGAGCACTCGCGGCCCGCGAGTTGGGGGACACGGTGGAAGCCGCACGCCTCGTCGCCCGGATCCGCGACGAGAGTCCCCTCTCGTACTACGCGTTCCTGGCGTCCGAAGCGGAGGGTTCGGATTTCGCCCCGGAGGTGCCGGAGGGCCCCCCGCTCCCGGATCCGCCCTGGCTGGAGCGCGAAATGGAGGTGTTGGCGCTCCTGGAGGAGGCCGGACTCGACGAGGCGGGGGATGCACAGGTGTCGTTGATGAAGGCGATGGCCGCCGGCTCCGACCAACAACTCCTGCGCCTGGCGGTTGCGCTCAACGACGCCGGCCGCATCCTGGACGGAATACGGCTGGGACTGCAACTGCGGGGACGGGGCCGGTCCTGGGATCTGACCCTGGTTCGGGTCGTGTATCCTTTCCCGTACCGGCAACTGGTATCGTCCCGTGCCCGGGAACTGGGCCTCGACCCCCACCTGGTGGCCGGACTGATCCGGCAGGAGAGCGCCTTCGCGGCCGAGATCGTGTCGCCCGCCGGGGCCGTCGGCCTGATGCAGGTCATGCCCGCAACCGGGAGGCAGCTGGCGGCGGCGGCCGGACTTCGGGGATTCCGCACCGAGACGCTCGAAACGCCGGAGCTGAACGTCCACCTGGGCACCCGCTTTCTGGCCGAACTCCTGGAGCGCTACGAGGGGGACATTCCGCTGGTCCTGTCCGCATACAACGCGGGACCCACACGGGCCAACCGCTGGCGCCGCTTTCCGGAGGCGGAGGACCCGCACCGCTTCACCGAGCGCATCCCCTTCGCCGAGACCCGCGGGTACGTGAAGATCGTGACGCGCAACAGTGCCCTGTACCGATGGCTCTACGGAGCTTGACGCGTTGGGCGGACACCCCCATGATGGAGCCGTCGGCGATGGGGCGGCCCGGTTCGGGGACGTCCACCGTGGTGTTACCTCAGATTCTCTGGAGGATGGCTGAATGGCCAAAGGGACGGTCAAGTGGTTCAACGACGCAAAGGGCTACGGGTTCATCTCCCGGTCGTCCGGTGACGATGTCTTCGTTCACTTCAGCTCGATTCAGGGCGAGGGGTTTCGCACCCTGGCCGAAGGGGAAGAGGTGGAGTTCGAACTCCGGGAGACGGAACGCGGGCTGCAGGCGGCGAACGTGACCCGCGGCTGACCGGTCCGCCCTCCCGCAACCGGGGGTCTACCTCGACATCGATCTCCCCGAGGGTGCCGACCACCCCCGAGGGGCGGCTAGTACACCGGTTCAGAAGTTCGATGACGTATTGTCATGCCGCGTGGGGAA